>DKCU01000062.1:3839-19322 GCA_002451555.1 Candidatus Segatella albertsiae | reverse complement strand
ATTTCTGAGGCTTTTTTGTGTTATTATTAGTTGATTTATATCAGTTTTCTATGTTATAAAGTGTTTAATTACTTAAAAATAGGCTGATAATCAGTTAATTACTTGCATATCTCGATTTTTTTTTGTATCTTTGCAAANNCGAAAGATTTCTGAGGCTTTTTGCGTCTTTACAACTTATCTTATGCTTTAAAGTTGCCTATTCTTTATTATTATTTACTTGATTTAGCTCAATCTAAGATGTTATAAATTGTTTTAATATCCTAAATAGAAGCTGATAATCAGCTAATTACTTGCGTAATTCAATATTTTTTCGTACCTTTGCAAACGATAAGAATAAGGATATCATTCTCTTTTGGATTTCCATGAGATGTTATCCGTTAAGGTATCTAACGGAACTGAGATGGACAGCCTTTCTTTTTCTCACAAGTTGTCATCGCGAAATCTCTGATGTTGTAGTTCAGCTTTTCAGGTTCCATAAAACAATTAATATGAAGAGAATAACAATGATTTTGGTCAGTATGTTGATGCTGACTTTAAGAGTAAGTGCAGCAACGGCTGCAACAGATGCAATTGATTCCTCTAGTGCGGTAGATTGGACTCCAGTGATGGACGCTATCATCCAAGTAGAGAGTGGAGGAGACCCAAATGCAAGGAGTGGTTCCTCAGTAGGAGTGATGCAGATTACTCCAATTTGTGTAGCAGAGTGCAATGTGATATTGAAGAAGCGAAACAGCAAGAAGCGTTTTAAACTTTCAGATCGTTTCAGTATTGCCAAATCTAAGGAAATGTTTTTGTTGATTCAGTCTGCACACAATCCTCTTAATAGTATTGAGCATGCTATCAGGGCATGGAATGGTGGAAACCATTACAGTGTAAGGAAAACACAACGCTATTTTGAGAAGGTCATGAAGCTTTTGAAAAAGTAATTGATTTTGATATGATCCAGTTTATTCTTCGGAATAGACTGGATTCTTTTTATTTTTTTATTTGTTTTTTTTCTTTCTTTATTTATTGATATTCTTATATTTCCTCTTTTTGTGCATTATTTTGTGGTAAATGTTTACTTATTCACTGCAAAATGACCTCTTTTAGTTAAAATACTGTTAAAGGTATTACTTTTTGTCGAAAATATTTGGTGGTTACGAAAAATAGTAGTACCTTTGCACTCGCAATTCAGAAATGAGTTAGTTAATATCGCGGTGTGGAGCAGTTGGTAGCTCGCCAGGCTCATAACCTGGAGGTCGCACGTTCGAGTCCTGCCGCCGCAACAATGAAGGAAATGATTAATAGTCATTTCCTTTTTTTTTGTTTCGTATAATCTCCTTTGTTTTGTATAATCTCCTTTGTTTCGTATAATCTCCTTTGTTTCGTATAATCTTTTTTATTTTGTAAAATTTCCTTTTATTTTGTATATTTCCTTTCCTTTCTTTCCTTTTTCTTCTATCTCTCTATTTGTAATTCCTAGCTTTTTCTTTTTCTCTTTCTATGCATCTTTTCGTTCATATTCAATAATTTAACACTTAATATTTGCCTATATTGAATAAAAGTACTACTTTTGCACACAGATTATTTATTGTGCAACCAATTTAATGACGGAGGTTATACACTATGTCAATATCCAAAACAAGACAAAAGTTAGTAGATGTCGCTCGACAGCTCTTTGCTAAGAATGGAATCGCTAATACGACGATGAATGACATCGCTGTAGCGTCTGGCAAGGGTCGTCGCACTCTTTATACTTATTTCAGCCGGAAGGAAGATGTCTATTACGCTGTGATAGAGTCTGAGCTGGAACGTCTCTCAGACAAGTTGGATGAGGTGGCTGCCAGTAAGATTCGCCCTCAAGATAAAATCATCGAATTGATTTATACACATTTGAGCATGATCAAAGAAACGGTTGTAAGGAATGGCAACTTGAGGGCTGAGTTCTTTCGTAACATTTGGATGGTTGAGAAGGCAAGGAAGAATTTCGATGAGGATGAAATAGAATTGCTTCGTCGTGTTTATTCTGAAGGCAAGGCCGATGGGGAGTTTGATATCGACAATGTAGATTTGGTTGCCGATATTACTCATTATTGCATCAAAGGCTTGGAGGTTCCATTTATTTATGGTCGTCTTGGACATGGCTTGAATGTAGAGTCCAGCAAACCTTTGGTTGCTAAGGTCGTATATGGAGCCTTGGGAAAGTCTGGTATGAAGTTGTAAAAATAATATTCAATTAAAATAATAAAAGAAAATGGGATTATTAACAGGTAAGACTGCCCTTGTAACAGGTGCAGCACGCGGCATCGGTAAGGCTGTCGCAATGAAGTTCGCCTCTGAGGGCGCAAACATCGCATTCACAGACCTCGTTCTTAACGACGATATGGCTGCTGGTTTGGAAGCTACCCGCAAGGAAATCGAGGCTCTTGGTGTTACATGTCGAGCATACGCTGGCAATGCAGCTGACTTTGAGGAGACTCAGAAGACTGTGAAGCAGATTCAGGCAGACTTCGGTACAATCGACATTCTTGTCAACAATGCTGGTATCACCAAGGATGGTTTGATGCTTCGTATGAGCGAGGCTCAGTGGGATGCAGTTTTGAACGTGAACTTGAAGTCTGCTTTCAACTTCATCCATGCTTGCTCTCCTATCATGCTTCGTCAGCGTGGTGGTTCTATCATCAACATGGCTTCTGTTGTAGGTGTTCATGGTAACGCTGGTCAGTGCAACTATGCTGCTTCTAAGGCAGGTATGATTGCCCTCGCTAAGTCTATCGCTCAGGAGCTGGGTCCTAAGGGTGTACGTGCTAACGCTGTAGCTCCTGGTTTCATCGAGACGGCTATGACAGCACAGTTGCCTGAGGAAATCCGCAAGGACTGGATGAAGAAGATTCCTTTGCGCCGTGGTGGACAGGTTGAGGATATTGCCAACGTTTGTCTCTTCCTCGCTTCTGATATGTCTAGCTACGTAAGTGGCCAGGTTATTCAGATTGATGGCGGTATGAATATGTAATGAATCTTATTGTTTTCTAACCATTAACTATGCAAGTAGTTTACGAAGACAACCATATTATCATCGTTTCCAAGAGCAGTGGCGAGATTGTACAAGGTGACAAGACTGGCGACGAACCGCTCTCGGAAACGGTGAAGCAATATATCAAGGAGAAGTACCATAAGCCTGGTAATGTTTTCTTGGGCGTGGTGCATCGCCTTGATCGACCTGTATCAGGACTTGTCGTCTTTGCCAAGACTTCAAAGGCATTGACCCGACTGAACAATATGTTCCGTGACGGCGAGGTGCATAAGACTTATTGGGCAATTACGAAGAATATGCCACAGATGCCAGAGGCGACCTTGACGCATTGGATTGTGAGGAATGAGAAGCAGAACAAGAGTTATGCTTATGACCATGAGGTCAAAAATTCCAAAAAAGCCATCTTGAAATATAAGATGATAGGTCACACCGATCATTACACTCTTTTGGAAGTAAACTTGATGACCGGACGTCATCATCAGATAAGATGTCAGTTGGCTAAGATGGGATGTCCTATCAAGGGTGACTTGAAATATGGCTCGGCGAGAAGCAATGCCCACGGAAGCATTTGCTTGCTTTCTCATCGTGTGGAATTCATTCATCCTGTTTCAAAAGAAAAGATAGTTGTGGAGGCACCGCTTCCTGATGATAATCTATGGAGAGCGATCGCTCCAGAATAAATCAAACCCTTTAACCTTTTGTGCCTATATGAAGAAGTATGTGAAATGGGGGAGTGTCATCCTTTTCTCTCCGATGCTCCTCATTTTATTGTTAGCAGTCATGCTTTACCTTCCTCCTGTTCAAAATTGGGCGGTAAAGCAAGTTGCCTCATATGCTTCTGAATCTACAGGCTTGGACATTTCTGTACAACATGTCGAACTCGTTTTCCCTCTGAAATTAGGAGTAGAAGGTGTCAAGGTGTTGCAACCTGTTGATTCCTTGAAAGATAGTCGTGACTTATCTTTGCGCCATAGGAAAGATACGGTTGCCGACATCCAGAAGACGGTGGTCGATGTGCAATTGATGCCGCTTTTCAAGAGTCAAGTGATGATTGACCAACTTGACTTTACGAAATTGAAGGTGAACACCACCAATTTCATTCACGAGGCTCGTATCAAGGGCGATGTCGGTAAACTGACGCTCAAGGCGCATGGCATAGACTTGGGCAAGGAGTATGTCAATGTGAACAACGCCTTGATAGCAGATGCCCGATTGTCGGTGGAATTGAGCGACACCGTGCCACCCGATACGACACCTAGCGAAAACTTTTGGAAGATTCATATACAGAAGCTGAAACTAAAAAACACTGATTTTACCCTACACATGCCTGGAGATACACTTCAGGTGAATGCTTTTATGGCGGATGCCTTGGCGCAATCTGCCTATCTAGACCTTTACAAGGGACTTTATCAAGTCGGCAAGTTGGATTGGATGGGAGGTGGAGTTCATTATGACAATAACTTTGAGCGTCCTGTGGATGGCTTGGACTTCAATCATTTGGCTTTGTCCGATATGTCATTGAAGGCTGATTCCTTTTATTTTTGTGATTCCAAGATAGATGTCAAGATTCGTGAGGCACGTTTGCGTGAGAAGTGTGGCTTGAAGGTCGATCAATTGAATGGTCGTTTTGTCATGGATTCTGCGAGGTTGAATTTGCCTGATTTATATTTGCAAACCCCGGTTTCTCGCCTGAAGGCTACGGTGGATATGGACTTGGATGCCTTTGCCGACAAGAATCCAGGTAAGTTGACGGCTCTTTTTGATGGAAGTCTGGGCAAGTCGGACCTTATGTTGTTCTTGGCAGATGCTTTGCCGAAGCCGATGAGCCGCAGGTGGCCTTACTATCCTTTGAGTTTGAAAGGGTCGGTGAAAGGCAACTTGCAGCAACTTGCTTTTTCGGGTATTCAGCTCAATCTACCAACCGCTTTTCAGTTGAAAGCAGATGGAAATGTCTCTAATGTCACGGATGTGGATAGATTGAAGGCGACTGTCAACCTCGATGCTCGTACCTATAACTTGGGCTTCGTTACCTGTATGTTGGATCCTTCTTTGATGAGAGAGATAAGAATTCCTAATGGAATCGGCATTAAGGGAAACATTAAGGCTGATGGTAACAAGTATGGTACCAATCTCAAGCTGAGAGAGGGACAGGGGGCGTTGCATCTGATAGCTTCCGCCGATGTCAAGAAGAAGAGAAATGGCGATTTTGATATGAGTCGATTGGCTTATCAAGCCAAGGTTCAGGCTCGTAATATCCAGGTAAGACATTTCTTGCCTAAGCAGGATTTATACTCTTTCACGGGAAGTGTACAGGCTTCTGGAGTCGGTACGGATTTCTTGTCTCCAAGCACTCGACTGAACGCCAAGGCGCAGGTCAATTCTGTACATTATGGGAAATACAAGTTGGGTAATGTGCTTGCCGTGGCTCACATGGCGAATGGCAGGGTACATGCGGACATTGACAGCAAGAACCATTTCTTGACAGGTTTGTTGAGCTTGGATGCCTTGACCAATACGCACAAAATACAAGCGACCGTAAAGGCGGATGTCCGACAGACAGACTTGTACCAATTGCAGTTGATGAAAACGCCGATGAAGGCATCGCTCTGTGGATACATGGATGTCAGCACCGACTTGAAGGACAATTATAACCTGCAAGCTTCCGTGGGCGACATTACCTTGCGCACAGCCGATAAGGTATATCGTCCGGTAGATGTCTTGATGGATGTCTTTACTCGTCGTGACACGACCCATGCCATCGTGGATTGTGGCGATTTCCATCTCAACATGAATGCCCATGGAGGTTACAAGTATCTCTTGAATCGTATTGATGGCTTGCAGAAGGAACTGCTCAGCCAGATGAAGAATCGTAAGATTGACCAAATCAGTCTTCGCAAGAATTTCCCGATGGGTCATATTTACTTGGCGACAGGCAAGAGTAATTTTATCTCTCGATTCTTGGAGTATTGTGGTTACCAGTTCAAGTCCGTGGAGATGGACTTGGACGCATCGCCTATAGTGGGCTTGAATGGTTATGTGAATGTAGATTCCTTGGTAGCGCAAGGCGTTCAGTTAGATACGATTCGTGCCTTGATACATACCGAGGGTGACACCATCAAGTATGTGGCTCGGGTGCAAAACAACAAGAACAATCCTCAATACACGTTCCGTGCCTTGCTGGATGGTGAGTTGCAGGAGAGAGGTTCCAATATCCATGCCCAGCTTTTCGATGCCAAGGACAAGTTGGGTGTCGATGTCGGTTTGGCGGCGCTGATGCAGGAAGACGGCATCAAGGTCTCCTTGATAGATACGCACCCTATCTTGGGATATAAGAAGTTTACCGCCAACAAGGACAACTATCTGATGTTGCGTGATGACCAACGTGTTTCTGCCAACTTGCTCTTGACGGCGGCTGGTGGCATGGGTGTGCGCGTCTATTCCAATGATGAGAATGAGGACGCACTTCAGGACATCACCGTTAGTTTGAGCAAATTTAATCTCGACAAAGTGTTGAGTGTCATCCCATATATGCCTGACATCTCGGGTATCATGGATGGCGACTTTCACGTGATTCAGACCAAGGAAGAACTTTCCGTTTCGTCTAATCTGAATATCGACAACTTGGTTTATGAGAAGTGTCCGATGGGAGACGTCGGGTCCGAGTTTGTCTATATGCCAAAGAGCGATGGCTCCCACTACGTGGATGGCATTCTCTCGTATGAAGGCGAGGATGTCGCCACCGTGAAAGGTACTTATCGTTCCGAGGGCGCAGGCTATCTCGATGCGAAGGTCGGACTCGACAAGTTGCCGCTCCACTTCGTGAATGGTTTCATCCCTGACCAGATTATCGGTCTGAAAGGCTACGGCGAGGGCGAGCTGACGGTGCAAGGCTCCTTGGATAAACCGCATGTGGAAGGAGAAATGTATCTCGACTCCGCCTATCTGGTCAGTGTGCCATACGGTATATCCATGCGTTTCGACGATGACCCAGTGCGCATCGTCAACAGCAAACTTCTCTTTGAGAATTTCATGATGTACGCCAACAACGAGAGTCCGCTCAACTTGCAGGGAAGCCTGGACTTCTCCAACCTCGACCGCATGATGCTTGACTTGAAGATGAGGGCGCAAAACTTCCTCTTGATAGATGCGAAGGAAAACTTGCGCTCGGAGGCTTTCGGAAAGGCATACGTCAATTTCTTCGGTATGATGAAAGGACCGCTCTCCAACTTGCAGATGCGTGGTAAGTTGGATGTGCTCGGCAATACGGACATGACCTACGTCTTGAGAGAGTCGGAACTGACGACCGACAACCAGTTGGATGAGTTGGTGAAGTTCACCGACCTCAAGAGTGGCAAGGAAGAACCGATGGTCCGTCCAGCCATTGAGGGCTTCGATATGATGTTGAACATGTCTATCGACGAGTCCGCACGTATCGTCTGTGCGCTCAATGCCGACCAGACCAACTACATCGACTTGATGGGTGGTGGTGACTTGACCTTGCTCTACAATCCTGTGGATAACATCCGCTTGACAGGTAAATATACCTTGAGCAATGGCGAGATGAAATACTCTTTGCCAGTCATTCCTTTGAAGACCTTTACTATCCAGGATGGAAGTTACATCGAGTTTACGGGCGATCCGTTCGACCCAACCTTGAACATCACGGCGACCGAGAACATGAAATCGACGGTCAATGAGGGCGAGGGTACAGGTCGTTCGGTGGATTTCGTATGCGGTGTGAAGTTGACTCAGACCTTGAATAAGCCAGGCATCCAGTTTATCATCTCTGCACCTAACGACATGACGATGCAGGACGAGTTGAACACGATGAGTGTGGAGGAGCGAGGAAAAATCGCAGTCACCATGCTGGCTTCGGGTATGTACTTGGCAGGCGGCAACACGAGTGCCTTCTCCATGAACAGCGCATTGAGCAGCTTCCTCAATTCCGAAATCAACAACATCGCGGGTTCCGCCATGCGCTCCTTGGGATTGGACATCGGTATGACGGTGGATAACTCCATGAATGCATCGGGTGCCTTGCATACCGACTACAACTTCAAGTTTGCCAAGCGATTCTTCAACAATCGTTTGAGTTTCACCGTCGGCGGACAGGTGTCGTCGGGGGCGGAGATGGAGAATGCTCGCAACAACGACTCGTTCTTCAACAATGTGGAGCTGCAATACCGCCTCAACGAAGGTGCTTCTCAATACATCCGAGCGTTCTACAACAACAATACCTACGACTGGTTGGAGGGTATGATAGGCGAGTACGGTGTCGGTTTCATGTGGAAAAGAAAGTTGCAGAAGTTCTCAGACATCTTCCGCTTCAGGACCGACAAGGAGATAGTTCCAGCTAATCCAGAAACCAAGCAAGGCGGTAACTCGAATGAAAGAAAAGATTCTACGATGTCAACGAAGGGATCTGAAGGTAAGTTTACTTCGAAAAGTGTAGATAGCACTACTTCGAAACCTAGGTACTTCGACCCACTCAAGTGAGTTTAAGTACATGGTTGCAAGCAAAAAATAAGCAGAAACAATGATGAGAAAGAACCGATTATACATTATTATATATATATGGGTGTTGGTGGTGACGATGCCTATGGTTGTCGCCTGTTCCTCGACTAGTGCGTTGAAGGAAGGTGAGCAGTTGTTTACTGGACTGAAGCCCATCGAATATACCAATTACGAGAAGTCTGCCTATGCGGACTCTACCATTCTGGAAATGGAGAACGCCTTGGCTTCCGCTCCGAATGGTGCTCTCTTCGGCAGTAGTTATTATCGCACGCCGTTCCCTGTTCGTCTTTGGATATGGAACGCTTTCTCTGGTTCGGAAGGGGCGATAGGCAAGTGGATAACCAAGGCTTTTGGCTCCAAGCCCAAGTTGATGTCGAATGTGAATCCGCAGTTGCGTGCCCAGATTGCTGAATTGCAATTGGACAAATATGGGTATTTCAATGGCAAGGTCAATTATGATGTAGTGACGGGCAGCAATCCGAAGAAGGCGAAGGTTGCTTATCATGTGGATTTCGGACACCTGTGGACACTAGATACCGTCAAGTACCTCGGCTTTCCAGAGGCAGCGTGGCATCTCATAGACTCTACCAAGAGCCAGGCGGTGATTCGCACAGGTTCTCCTTTCAATGTCGCCAAGTTGGAGCAAGAACGACAGCGCATCACACGTCTCTTCCGTGACAATGGCTATTATTACTACAAGAACGGATATGCCTCTTATCTCGCCGACACGCTCGCCACGCCAGGAAAGGCGGAGGTGCAGTTGGTGATGGCGGATAGCATCGATACTTTGGCGCATCGTCGCTGGTACATCGGCAATGTGCGATTCAATTTCCGCAAGCAGTTTATGGAAGAGCTACAGGATTCCTTCGTCAGAGGAAAACTCGGCTTCTACTACAATGGGCGCAAGATGCCGATTCGTGCTGGTATCGTGCTGAAAGACTTGAAACTCTTTCCACGCCGCCTGTACAAGGTGTCGGACGAGGAGTCGGCGAAGCGACATCTCCAGTCGATGGGAATCTTCAGCTACAATAGCATCCAGTTTACTCCTCGTAACCAACCGAAGTTGGAGGGGTATTTGGCGGACAGTTGTGCCATCTACTGCGATACCTTGGATGCCAACATCGACTTGGTGTTCGACAAACCTTACGACTTCTATGTGGAGGCGAATGGCAAGGGCAAGACGACGGGACGTGTAGGACCTGAGTTGGTCGTTGGTCTCACCAAGCGCAATGCTTTCAGGGGAGGAGAGAAGTTGGACATCAACCTCCATGGCTCCTACGAGTGGCAGACCATCAACAAGGAAGGGGCGAAACCTACGCATATCAATTCTTACGAATATGGTTCGGATGTGGCTTTGTCGTTTCCACGCATCATCACGCCTTGGAATGCCTTCCGCACGATGGCTCAGAATGAGCGCCGCTTCAGAAAAGGACATTTCCCACGTCGCTATTACGGTACGCCGACCACGACCATCAAGGCATCCATGAATGTATTGAACCGTGCCAGCTATTTCCGTCGCCATGTCGTGTCGGGCGAGCTGACATACGACTGGGCGACCTCTTCGCAGCACCATCACTCGTTCAGTCCGTTGATTTTGTCGTACGAGTACATGAACTCTCGCACGGCAGCCTTCGACAGTGTGATAGCCCAGCATCCCTATCTGCAGATTTCCATGCGCGACCAGTTCGTTCCGAAGATGAGCTATACCTATACCTATAATAGTCCGCTCAACTATCGTCATCCTATCAGTTGGTCAACCACCGTTAGCGAGGCGGGCAATATCTTGGCGACAGGTTATCTGATAGCAGGAAAGAAATGGAATGACAAGGACAAGCAGATGTTCAAAAATCCGTTTGCCCAGTTCTTGAAGTTGGAGACCGACTTCGTGAAGTATTGGCGAGTGTCGGAGAACTCCACCTTGGTGGGACACGTGAACGCTGGTGTCATCTGGAGCTATGGCAATACAGAGAAGGCACCTTACTACGAACAGTTCTATGTGGGAGGTGCCAACAGCATTCGTGCCTTCAATGTGAGAAGCATCGGACCAGGTGGATTCCAACCATCCAGCAGCAAGTACTCCTATATCGACCAGACAGGAGACCTGAAGTTTGTCGCCAACTTGGAGTATCGTCCCAAGATTTGGGGCGACCTCTATGGAGCCATCTTCCTGGATATGGGCAATGTATGGACACTGCATGAGCAAGACTATAGTCAGAATGGTAAGTTCCATGCGCAGGACTTGATCAAGCAGATGGCTGTGGGCACAGGTGTGGGCGTGAGATACGACATGGGAATGTTTGTCATCCGTCTGGATTGGGGCGTAGGACTTCACGTGCCATACGAAACAGGCAAGGGAGGCTTCTACAACATACCAAAGTTCAAGGATTCACATAGTTTACACTTGGCTGTGGGCTATCCATTCTAATCTGCTTAGTCGATGTAACAAATCGCTCAAATCATGTCAAAGAAACGACCAAAGTGCAGATTTGTTTGATATAAATCAAAAAAAGGTGATGAAAAATAGTTGCACTCGCAATTTTTTTATTACTTTTGCAGTCGGAATTAAACTATCAACTATTAATAAAAAAGTATATGAAACCAACACTATTGCTTTTGGCGGCTGGCATGGGAAGCCGCTACGGAGGTTTGAAACAGCTCGATGGCCTTGGCCCTAACGGCGAGACTATCATGGACTACAGTATCTATGATGCTATCCAGGCAGGTTTCGGAAAAATCGTATTCGTTATCCGCAAGGACTTTGAGGATCAGTTCCGTGAGAAAATCCTCTCTAAATATGAGGGTCACATCCCAGCAGAGCTCTGCTTCCAGTCATTGGATGCTCTCCCAGAGGGATTCTCTGTACCAGAAGGTCGTGAGAAGCCATGGGGTACCAACCACGCTGTGTTGATGGCGAAGGATGTCATCAAGGAGCCTTTCTGTGTCATCAACTGCGATGACTTCTACAATCGTGACTGCTTCATGGTCATCGGCAAGTTCCTCTCAGAACTTCCAGAGGGTAGCAAGAATCGTTATGCGATGGTAGGTTTCCGTGTAGGCAACACCTTGAGCGACAATGGTACCGTAGCACGTGGTATCTGCTCAAAGGATGCTGAGGAGAACTTGACTACCTGCGTAGAGCGCACTGAGATTATGCGCATCGACGGCAAGGTATCTTACAAGGACGAGGAAGGCAAGTGGGTTGCCGTAGAGGACAACACTCCTGTTTCCATGAACGTATGGGGCTTCACTCCTGACTACTTCGAGCACAGCGAGGCTTACTTCAAGGAGTTCTTGAGCGATCCTAAGAACATGGAGAACAAGAAGGCTGAGTTCTTCATCCCATTGATGGTCAACAAGCTCATCAACGAGGGTACATCTACCGTGAAGGTTCTCGACACTACCAGCAAGTGGTTTGGCGTAACTTACGCAGCCGACCGTCAGAGCGTTGTAGATAAGATTCAGAGTTTGATAGACGAGGGTGTTTATCCAAACAAGCTCTTCTAATTTCATACGTAGAAAACCATTTTTTTTGAATGGACATAAACATTTTAAAAGTTCAAGAAGCCGCTACCTTACGAGAGTTGATAGCGGCTTCTCAGCGTATTGTGATATGCTGTCATAAGTCGCCGGACGGCGATGCCATCGGCTCATCTCTTGGGTGGGCTTGTTACTTGCAGTCTTTGGGCAAGGAGCCACAGATTTGCGTTCCAGACATGATGCCCGACTTCCTGCAGTGGTTGCCAGGCACGGAGCATATCATGCGATATGACAAACAGCCTGAGCAGGTGAAGAAAGCCTTCGGCGAGGCTGACCTTGTGTTCTGTCTCGACTTCAACGGTGCCAGCCGATTGGATGAGATGGAGCCGGTGCTCACGTCTTGCACAGCCAAGAAGGTGATGATAGACCATCATTTGAATCCTGATTTGCCTGTGGAGCTTCTCGTCTCACGTCCTCATGCGAGCAGCACCAGTGAGTTGGTCTTCAGAATCGTATGGCAGTTGGGTGGCTTTGAGCAGCTCGACAAGAAATGGGCTACCTGCATCTATTGTGGCATGATGACCGATACCGGTGGGTTTACCTATAACTCCAACGACCCGGCGATATTCGTCATAATAGGCGAACTGTTGACCAAGGGCATCGACAAGGACAAGATATATCGCAAGGTATTCAACAATTACAGTTCGAATGCCATTCGATTCCGTGGTCATCTGATGGATAGAAAACTCCATGTGTTCGAGGACTTGCATGCCAGCTATTACTGTGTGACACGCAAGGAGATGGAGCGTTACCATTTTACCAAGGGTGACTTGGAAGGGCTTGTCAACGAACCATTGCGCATCAAGGGCTTGAAGTTCTCCATCTCGTTGCGCGAGGATACGGAGGTTCCTAACCGCATCTTGGTGAGCCTTCGTTCGGTGGATGATTTCCCATGCAATGAGGTATCCGCCGAGTTCTTCAATGGCGGTGGGCACAAGAATGCCTCGGGAGGCAAGTTGATGACCACGATGGAGGAGGCTGAGCGTATCGCTTGCAAGGCTATCGAGGCTTATGCCCATTTGTTGCGGTAAATCAGGTAAATTCATGAGATAAGGGGATAAAGACTATCGTAATGATGATAATAAGTGATAAATAATAATAAAATCGCCTATTATCTCTCGGTAGTCTGTTATCTTTTTTGTACCTTTGTGGCTAAAATGAGTATTTATCAAGCTAACAAAGTATATTAATAAAGATAATGAAGAAAATTCTATTTGCTATCATAGCGTTTGTAGCCATCATTTCGATGGCTGCTTGTAGCGATACAGAGACGTATGCTGACCAGCGTAATAGGGAGTTGGACTCCATCAATGCTTTCTTGCGCAATGAGAACATCAAGGTCATCACCGAGAAGCAGTTCAAGGAGCGTTGGGAGGCTAGAAAGACCAATCCTAGCCAGGTCTTGACCGATACATCCGCCAACAATAACGAGTATGTTCTTTTTGAGAGCAATGGTATCTATATGCAGGTCATCAATGACGGTTGTGGCGATTATATCCAGGAAGGTAAGTCGGAGGAAGTGCTTGTTCGCTTCGATGAATACAATCTCAGCTCCAGAGCCAATATCTCCAATGATTCTTGGTCTTTGAGCAACAAGGTCCCTGCTTATTCTTACTATATTGATAAGTTGAAGGTCACCAATACTTCTGGAACTTTTACAGGCTTGTTTGTTGAGCCAGCCAAGAGTGTCTATTGCATCGCATACAATGGTAACTCTTATTCCTCGGGATATAGCAGTACCGTGCCATCGGGATGGTTGACTCCATTCTCATGGGTCAAGATAGGCCGTGGCAATGGTGAAGGCGAGAGCATCGCTCATGTGCGCTTGCTCGTGCCTCATACATACGGTTCCACACAGGCATCGGCAAGTGTGTATGCTTGCTTGTATGACATGACATTGCAGAAAGGTCGATAAAAATAATATATTATGACATTAATTAAGTCTATATCTGGTATCCGCGGTACGATCGGCGGACCAGCGGGCGACACTCTCAATCCGCTCGATATCGTGAAGTTTACTTCTGCTTACGCTACTTTCATCCGTCGCAGCGGTGCATCCAAGAGCAATACCATCGTGGTAGGTCGTGATGCACGTATCTCTGGCGAGATGGTGAAGAATGTGGTGTGCGGTACTTTGATGGGCATGGGATATGATGTGCTCAACATCGGTCTCGCTACGACTCCTACCACAGAGTTGGCTGTCACCATGAGTGGTGCGGCAGGTGGTATCATCATCACAGCTTCTCACAACCCTCGTCAGTGGAACGCTCTCAAACTCTTGAACGAGAAAGGAGAATTCCTGACCAAGGACAATGGAAACGAGGTGCTTGCCATCGCTGACAAGGAAGACTTCGAGTATGCCGATGTCGATAACCTCGGCAAATATACTGAAGACAATACGTTCAATAAGCGTCACATCGACTCAGTCCTTGCTTTGAAACTTGTGGATGTCGAGGCTATCAAGAACGCTCACTTCAAGGTGTGCGTGGATTCCATCAACTCCGTGGGTGGCATCATTCTTCCTGAGTTGCTCGATGCGCTCGGTGTGGAGCATACTTTCCTCAATGGCGAGGCAAATGGTGACTTTGCCCATAATCCAGAGCCTTTGGAGAAGAACCTCGGTGGAATCATGGACGAGTTGAAGAAGGGTGGTTATGACTTGGGCATCGTGGTTGACCCAGATGTCGATCGCTTGGCATTCATCTGCGAGAATGGCAAGATGTTTGGCGAGGAATATACCTTGGTCAGCGTAGCCGACTATGTTCTGAGCAAGACTCCAGGCAATACTGTCAGCAACTTGTCTTCTACCCGTGCGCTCCGTGACGTGACCGAGAAGCATGGTGGTCAATATACTGCTGCTGCCGTAGGCGAGGTGAACGTGACTACCAAGATGAAGGATGTTCACGCTGTCATCGGTGGCGAGGGCAACGGTGGAGTTATCTATCCTGAGAGCCACTATGGTCGTGATGCCTTGGTGGGTATCGCTCTCTTCTTGAGCAGTTTGGCTCACAAGGGCTGCAAGGTAAGCGAGCTTCGTGCTTCCTTCCCTAACTATTTCATCGCCAAGAACCGTATAGACCTGACTCCTTCTACCGATGTGGATGCTATCCTCGTCAAGGTGAAGGAGATGTATGGCAAGGAGCAGGACGTGACTGTCACCGACATCGACGGTGTGAAGCTCGACTTCCCAGACAAGTGGGTACATCTTCGCAAGAGCAACACCGAGCCTATCATCCGTGTATATAGCGAGGCTGCTACCATGGAAGAGGCTGATGAACTCGGCAAGAAGCTCATGCAGGTGGTGTATGATATGCAGTAATGTTTTGCCAATAGAAAACAAAATCTAAAATACTTAACGGGGGTGTGTCATTAATCGGGCTGAAAGCCCAAAAGCACCAAGCCCAGGGCAACGCCCT
>DKCU01000062.1:0-3711 GCA_002451555.1 Candidatus Segatella albertsiae | reverse complement strand
GCCCTTTCAGGGCGACTTCTATAAATGACAGAAGACCCAGGGCGATGCCCTGGGCTTGGTGCTTTTGGGCTTTCAGCCCGTCCTCTTTTGCTGTTAATATGACTTATGACACACAACCTCTCTTTATATCGCAAAAAAGAGGGTGTGTCATAAGTCAAATCCAATTCAGCCCGACTTATGATACATCCTTTTTTCTTTCTGTTTTTATTCCTCTGCCAATTCTTTCATCGTATCATTCAAGGTATTGAACAAGACATTGATGTTTTCCTCCTCGTTCTTGCAAGCTTCCTTGAAGAGGGCGATAGGGTCGCCTGGATTGCTCGTAAGTTGCTTCTCGTTCAAGAGAATATTGACGTTGTTGAGGAGCATGCCATGCAGGGTAGGCATGTGGAGTTGATGCTGTTCTCCTTCCTTGCTACCACACTTCAATCCGGCAGCGTATGCCTTCACGATGACACGCACGAGAAGATGAATCGCCATCGGTTCGTCGGCAAGACTGATGAGGATGCCGTGGGTATAGTCTCTCACGTGTTCCTCGATGGTGGTGAACTTGCCTTGCAGGAGCCAGGTGAAGTTGCGCTTGTATTCCGCCTCCATTGCCTTGTATAGCTGTGCTGACTTGCAGGCGATGCGCAAGTAGTCGAGCATGGTAGGTTCGAAAGTCGGGTCGGCTTTCTTCATGCTCTCGAAGTTCTTATTCATGCGCTCGTTAGCTTCCTCTGCTGTAGGGTAGTTGAGGCGCACGAGGGTGGAGAACATGATGTCGAAGTAGTATTGGTTTACCTCGCCATAGTGCTCTAGCATCATCTGCTTTACTTCCTTCGGGTCGTTTTTCTTCAAGAAGTCGTCGCCTCCGATGGTAGCGTCTATGATGCCTCGGGCGTAAGCCTCGAAGAAGCCACGCACGAATGAGGCTACTGCCTGGTAACTGTTTATTCTTTTGCTCATTGTTTTCTGTTTTTTCTATATAACTTGTTTACGTATCACAAATGACTTATTTGCTACTCGTAAATGCTTGTTTATGACTCACAAATAACTTGTTTACGACTCACAAATGACTTATTCAAATATCTTGAACTCATAACCTTGTTCCTGTAGCCATTCGATGGCTTGTGGAAGGGCGGTCTTGAGTTTCTCGATGCTCTTCAGGGAGTCGTGGAAGGTGATGATGCTTCCGTTTCGAGCATATCGCTTCACGTTGTTGACCACATCCTCCGCCGTGAGCCACTTGGAGTAGTCACGTGTCACCAAGTCCCACATGATGACCTTGTAGGTACGGTGCAACCACCAGTACTCGCTCGGTCGCATCCATCCATGTGGTGGACGGAAGAGGTGGGCGTGTATCAACTCGTTGGCCTTGTTGGTGTTCAGAACGTAGGAGATGACACGGTGCTTCAAGGCGCCGATATGATTGAAGGTATGATTGCCCACTTGGTGTCCATCCGCTACGATTTGGTTGTAGAGGTCGTGGTTACGCAGTACGTTTTCACCCACCATGAAGAAGGTCGCCTTGATATGATACTTTCTCAGTGTTTCTAAGATGAAGGGGGTCGATTCAGGTATCGGACCGTCATCGAAGGTCAGATATACCGAATGTTCCTTGGGATTCATTCGCCAGATAGCCTTCGGATAAAGCCATCTGAGCCATTTGGCAGGTTGTTCTATAAACATTTGAAAGGTCTTTAACTAGTGATAAATGGTTTACTTTTCTCGATTGGCAATCTCTCGTACGTCCGTTGTTCGATTCTCGTACGTCCGTTGTTCGATTCACGTACGTTCGTTATTCGATTCACGTACGTCCGTTGGTTGATTCACGTACGTCCGTAAACTATCGAATGTACAATTATAAAATTATAGGGCAGTGAAAAGCTGCCCTATAATATATATAATGTGTATAGCCTAGGCTTTGCTTTAGTTGCCTGCTTGTGGCATTCTGCCGCCTCTGCCATGGTACAAGGTGTAGAGCTTGTTGAGCTGGTCCTCATACTTCTTGGCTGTCTGGAGATTTACCATGCTTGCCACCTCACAAGCACTCTGCATGATCATGATCTGGCGGATGCAGTCGTTCTGAGCCTGTGCGAAACGATTGGCATCGAGCGACAGATAGTAAGTGAGGTACTGGCTTGAAGTCTTCCAAACCTTGCCCAGGTATTCTGTTGCTTTCTGCTTGTTGCCTGCCAATACCCATGCACGAGCCATGTCCAAGCCACCGCTCATGTAGTCGATTGGCACATTGTAGTCTGGTATCTCCACATCGGCCTTCTTCAAGATGTTGAGAGCCTTCTTGTTCTTGTGCTCTGCCACCAACTGAAGGGCGGTCTGAGCCAACAAACGGCGGTGTGTATAGCACATACGCATGGTGGTCTCGTCGATGTAGAGTCCCTTCTGCTTCAAGTTACCAAACTTAAATCGGGTCATGATGTTGTGGTATGCCTTCTCCGTATCGAAGTTCTTCGCACCAGGCTTGTTGGTGGTGAACGGAGTGATACGGTTGACAAGACCCTCCTGTACGAAGTTGTCGCCGAGGTTCATGTAGTTGTCCTCGCCAACGGTGAGAGCCACGTAGAGTGGGCGGGTCCAGTTGCACTGAGCTAACATCTCCAGCATCATCAAGTCGCCCTTGTAGAGTGCGCTCTTGCCAGCGAGTGAGATGACCATCTTGTCAGGAATCGTATCGGATGCCATCATCATGCCGCTCTTCTTCACAGCCTCCTTGTCGATGGTCATGTAAAGTGTGTCGGTAGGGATGAAGTGCATATCAGGGTTCTTGCTGCGTACCCAGTTCTTCAATACGTTCTTCAACTCGAATGGGTTGTCGCCAAACTGCTTCTTGGCTGCCTCTGGATTCTCCTTGTAGAAGTCGAGAATCTGTTGCTTGGCCTCTGGCTCCACCTGTACGTACTCGTTGGTTCCCGAACAGAAGTCGAGTCGTGGCCAAGTGATAGGCACGGATGGCGAGTCGTAAGCAGGACGCTTCATCTGGTCGATGTACCAGTCGGTCTGCAAGTAGCTCAAGTTGCATACACGGGCATCGGTTCCCACGCCTTCTACTTCCTGGTTGTACCAGAGAGGGAAGGTATCGTTGTCACCATTGGTGAAGATGATAGGATTTCCCTTCTCCTGGAGTGACATCAGGTAGTTCTGACCGAAGTCACGGCAGGTGTAACGGTTGCTACGGTCGTGGTCGTCCCAGGTCTGTGAAACCATCTGGATAGGCACGAGCAATGCCAACACTGCGACGATGGCTGCTACGGCAGTGCCACCCAACTTAGCCTTCTTCTTCAAGAGGTCGATGATGGCGAGTACGCCGAGACCACACCAGATAGCGTATGCGTAGAACGAACCGGCGTATGCGTAGTCACGCTCACGTGGCTGCATAGGAGTCTGGTTCAAGTAGATGACGATGGCGAGACCTGTCATGAAGAACAGGAAGAACACCACCCAGAACTGCTGGATACCGATAGGGAGGACTTCCTCCACCTCCTTGCCGTTCTTGATGACCTTGCGCTTGCGTGTGTACCAAGCCTGCCAGAAGAGACCGATGAGACCGAGAATCAAAGGCATGCAGTAGAACACGTTGTGACCCTTGTTCTGCTTCAAGTCGTCTGGCAACTTGCTCTGGTCGCCGAGCATTGCATCATCGATGAACGAGAAACCAGTAATCCAGTTGCCATGCTCAGGCTCTCCGTTGCCCTGGATGTCGTTCTGACG
>DKCU01000131.1 GCA_002451555.1 Candidatus Segatella albertsiae | reverse complement strand
AGCAGGGTTTTCTCACGGTCTGTGGGGGGGCAAGAGCTGATAGTGATAGCAGAAAATATGTGGATGTTACTACAGAATACTTGAGCAATGCAGGATTCGAAGCAGGCTCTCTTGATGGTTGGACTTGTAAAATATCTGACAATAGTTATTTGTCAGGGAAAGATGGTGTGTCATCAGATGCTAAGTATTCAGGGGAGTATGGAGCAAACATGAAAGCTTCGGATGGCACATATCGCTATCTTTATCGCACTATTAAGTTGTCTGCTGGTACTTATCGGTTGAGTGTGATGGTGAATGGCGTTCCTCATACAGCTACAACTGATAATGCTACAGATAAATTGACAAAGTTTTTTGTAAGTTATGATAATAAGGATCAATATATAGTACCTTATACTAAGGACGGTTGGCAATGTTTGAGCGCTTCATTTACTATTACTGAACAAAAAGAGGTAAGAATTGGTATTTGGTGTGGCAATGCTAAAGACTATTGGTATTATGCTGATGATTTCAAGGTTGAAAAGTATTTTGAGTCTTGGCCTAATTTCTCTAGCATAATAAGCAATTATGACTTTGAGGAGACTGACGATACTAAACTTGGTTGGACAAGTACATTTCAAACAGAAAGCAATTATGCTTCCAGTGAAGAAAAGTTCTATCATCAATCAAAGAAAACTGATGGAGGGCAAAGTGGAAGTCAATATCAAGGAAACATTATCATAGAGGATGCGCCTAATCATCATTATCAACTTTATGGCCAAGAGAAAAAGATGAATGGCAAAATTTATCAAGTAGTCACTGGATTGCCTGTTGGAAAATATAGAATAAAAGTAGCTGGTGGTATGGAAATATTTAATAATGATAATGCAACAGCAACTTTGTATGTTCATAAGGTGGATGCCTCGGGAAACGATATCGATGGATTATCTTGGAACGAAGTTATATCCAGCAAAGGTAAGGATCGCGTAGGCTGGTATAGTTGTGATTTTGAATCTCAAAGCGAAACCGATCGGTTTGAGATAGGCATTTCTGTTGAATCATCAGAGATAGGTCATTGTTTGGATCTTGACAATTTTGGCATCTATGCCTTATCAACTGTTACGTTGAAGGCATCCAAAGTGCGATGGGGAACTTTTGTGTGTCCATTTGATGTAGAGTTGACAGATGAAAATCTAACAGCGTATGATGCAGAATCAGTTGTGGCCAATGAAAATAAATTAAACTTGACAAATGGTAGAAAAACGATAGAAGCCAATACGCCTGTTATACTTTATAGTAGCGATCCTAATGGAATCTCAGAAGCTACGTTTAGTGGAATTTTTGAGGAGGCAACTAATGATTTGAAGAGTGGTTTGTTGACAGGTGTTCTTGATGCAACCATTGATGCTCCTAAAGACAGTTATGTATTGCAGAATCATAGTGGTGTCATTGGCTTCTATAGAGTAGTTGATGTTATTCCTCATGTCACTCCTTACCATGCTTATCTGACTATACCTGCAAACTCTAGTACAGGGGCTAAGGCTCTCTATTTTGACACATCGTCAGTTACGGGTATCGAGAAAGTAGAGGTAGAAGATAATGCCGGAAAGACAGTGAGGGCTTATTATACGATAGGGGGCACTCGTATCAGCACCCCACAGAAGGGTGTTAATATTGTTCAGTTTACAGATGGTTCAACTAAAAAGATGATTCTAAAATGAAAAAGCAATATATAAAGCCAATGGCTACATTGGTGATGATAAATGGTGGAGAGATTTGTGACGCAACATTGCCTATAGGTAGTTTCGCTGATAATTCTGATGCCTTGTCCAAGAAACATACTTTTGATTTGGACTACGATGATGAGGAGGAGGTAGAAGAGAATGGTATCTCTCATAAAAGTGTTTGGGATGACTAAACTCAACGATGTAAATATTTATTTTTGCTCATTATAACAATCGGGCACTCTTGCATAATATGTGGGAGTGTCCTTTTTCGTTTGAGTGTCCTTTTCGTTTGAGTGTCCTTTTTTATGCAAATAAATGGCGATTTATTTTGTTTTGTCTCTATTTTACAGTAACTTTGCACCCTGAAAAGAAATATACGACATTCATGAATGATAAAATAAAAGAATTTGAGGTGATGGCGCCTGTGGGATCTCGCGAGTCCCTGGCTGCTGCCATCCAGGCTGGTGCTGATTCCGTTTATTTCGGAATCGGTAAGTTGAATATGCGTTCGCATTCAGCCAATCATTTTACCATCGACGACCTTCGTGAGATTGCTGCCACTTGCAATGAGCATGGTATCAAGACTTACCTCACCGTCAATACGGTTATCTACGATGATGACATCGAGACGATGAAGGAGATTATTGATGCAGCCAAGGAGGCGGGCATCTCCGCTGTCATCGCCAGTGATGTGGCTGTGATGAGCTATTGCAACGAGGTAGGCGAGGAAGTTCACCTTTCCACACAGTTAAACATCTCCAATACAGAAGCGTTGAAGTTTTATGCTCGTTTCGCCGATGTCTCCGTGTTGGCTCGTGAGTTGAACATGGACCAGGTGAAGCATATCCATGAGCAGATAGAGAAGCAAAACATCTGTGGGCCGATGGGCAAGCAGATTCGCATCGAGATGTTCTGTCATGGTGCTTTGTGCATGGCGGTGTCGGGCAAGTGCTACATGAGTCTTGCCAATGCCAATCGCTCTGCCAACCGTGGCGAGTGTGTGCAGATTTGCCGTCGCAGCTATACGGTTACAGACAATGAGACCGGTAACCAACTCGAAATCGACAACAAGTACGTGATGAGTCCGAAGGACTTGAAGACCATCCGATTCATCGACCGCATGATGGATGCCGGTGTGCGTGTCTTCAAGATAGAAGGTCGTGCTCGTGGTCCAGAATATGTCTATACAGTAGTAAAGTGCTACAAGGAGGCGATTGCTTCCGTGCTCGACGGAACTTTCACCGAGGAGAAGAAGGATGCTTGGGACGAAAGACTGGCGACAGTCTTCAACCGTGGTTTCTGGGATGGTTATTACCAGGGACAGACTCTTGGCGAGTGGAACAAGCACTATGGCTCCGTGGCAACCGAGAAGAAGGTGCTTGTGGGCAAGGTGATGAAGTACTTCTCCAAGCTTGGCGTGGCAGAGGTAGCCGTGGAGGCTTCCACCTTCGACAAGGGCGAGAAACTTCTCATTACGGGTAATACCACTGGCGTGATGTATCTCCATGCCGACGAGATACGTTATGACCTCAAGCCTGTGGAGACTGCCAAGCAGGGATGGAGAGTTTCTATCCCTGTGCCAGACAAGGTTCGCCCTAACGATAAGCTCTACAAGCTCATTACCGTGAACGAAATCAAGGAAATCAAATAAAAACATCAAAAGTTCTCTTTCCAAAAGGATAGGAAAGAGACTTATTATATATAAGGAACAAGACAAATGGCAACTATCAATGAATTGCAGGATGAGGTCGTAGAGGAATTCCAGGACTTCACCGATTGGATGGATAAATATCAGATGCTCATTGACTTAGGTAACGAGTTGGAGCCTCTTGATGAGAAATATAAGAACGAGCAGAACCTCATCGACGGCTGTCAGAGCCGTGTATGGTTGCAGTGCGACTATGTGGATGGCAAGCTTGTGTTCACCGCAGATAGTGATGCGCTCATCGTGAAGGGTATCATCGCCCTCCTGATTCAGGTGTTGAGCGGTCATACTCCAAGTGAGATTCTCGATGCCGACCTTTACTTCGTGGAGAAGATAGGTTTGAAAGACCACCTGAGCCCTACTCGCAGCAATGGTCTCTTGGCGATGATCAAGCAGATTCGTATGTACGCCTTGGCTTATAAGACAAAAGAGGCTGAGGCTTAATGCCGCTTATGTTTTATATTAGGTATAGAACGCTATGCGTAAGTTAAGAACGATAGAGATGAATCGCCTCACCATCGAGGAGTTCAAGGAGGCAGAGAAATTGCCGCTGATAGTAGTCCTCGACGATGTGCGATCCTTGTATAATGTGGGAAGCGTGTTCCGCTCTTGCGATGCCTTCCGTGTGGAGGCGGTGTATCTCTGTGGCATCACCGCCACTCCTCCTAATGCCGAAATCCACAAGACGGCATTGGGTGGCGAGGACAGCGTCGATTGGGAATACTTCAAGACCACCGAGGAGGCTGTGGAGAAATTGAAGCAGAAAGGCTACTTTGTCTATAGCATCGAACAGGTGGAAGGTTCTACCAAGCTCCAGAATCTCGAAGAGGCCCATGGCAAAGTAGAAAAGGGCTACGCCGTCATTTTCGGGAATGAGGTGAAAGGTGTAAAGCAAAACATCGTGGATATGAGCGATGGATGCCTGGAAATCCCCCAGTTTGGTACCAAGCATTCTCTCAACGTGAGTGTTACGGCAGGTATCGTAGTATGGGAGTTTGCCAAGCTGATGAAGCTTTAGAAGTTTGTTATCCGAGTTGTAAGAGGGTGTGTCATAAGTCCTATTAAC
>DKCU01000027.1 GCA_002451555.1 Candidatus Segatella albertsiae | reverse complement strand
CATTGATAACAAGTTGCTTTTGCCCTTTCAGGGCGCATTGGATATGACTTATGCCACCCCCTCGTTGGCTTTTTGTTCCATAGAACTTGGTTTTCTATGATTTATAATATGATTTATAATGTTCGATGCCTATTCAGCAAAACATAGATGATGATTGGAGCACCCAAAAGAGGGGTCACTGCATTGAGCGGCAAAATGCCGTTATAGCCTGGCAGACAGCATATCTGATTGCAGAGCAAGGCGATGAACGCCCCCATGAGCATGGTGAGGGGAAGTAACGGACGATGATTGTCTGTCGCCACCATCAGTCGCACGACGTGCGGCGTAATCAGTCCCAAGAATGCTATCGGACCGCAAAATGCAGTGACGATAGCAGTTTGCAATCCCGTCAATATCAAGAGCCCAAGCCTTACTCTTTTGACAGAGAATCCTATATTCATGGCGTACAAGTCACCCAGAAGCAATCCGTTCAACGGCTTGACAAACAGGAAGGAAGCCATCAAGCACACCAAAGACATACATGAGAAAACACCCAGTTCGTCCCTGGTGACATTGCCAAAGCTTCCCATTCCCCAAACCATATACGACTTCACGCCCTCTGCCACCGAGAAGAAATTGAGTAGCGAGATGGCGCTACTCGCTAAATATCCTACCATCATCCCGACTATCAAGAGCACCACATTATTTTTTATCCAATTGGATATCAATGAGATAACCAATGTAATAAGCATCGCTCCCAAGAAAGCAGCCAGGAGAATGGCGATGAAGCCACTGAAACTATAGCTTCCCAGGCTCAGGTTGCCTCCAAAGGCGAGCATGACGAGTGCCACGGCAAGACTCGCCCCACTGCTGATGCCAAAGACATCTGGTCCTGCAAGGGGATTGTGGAAGGTGGTCTGCATGAGCAGTCCGCTTACTGAGAGCGACGCACCTGCAAGGATGGCGGTGAGAGCTTGTGGCAGTCTGGATTCCATCACAATATAAGTCCATGAAGCATTTCCTGCCATTTCCTGATGTCCGAACAGGATGGCAAGAACCTCATGGAAAGGAATGGAAACGCTGCCGAAGGACAGGTTGGTCACCAGCAAGATGCAGATTCCCACCACCAACATGATACCCAAGAATATACTTTTTCTCATCATATCTTTTCTACTTGTTTCATAAAAACAAAAAAATAGGACTTGTTTCCCAACAAATCCTATTATAAATAATTTACTAAAACTAAATTAACCACTAAAAAAACTAATATTTTATTGCTTGCAAAGTTAATGCTTTTTTTTGAATCAACCAAATGTTTTCTTGTTTTTTTTCAAAAAAAATATCATTCTCCTATTTTAAAGGCATAGCTCATCCCCACTCTACAATGAATAAGCCGCTACTGTCGTGAAATGCAATAGCGGCTTACTGCTTGATAATAAATATATTACATCATATAGAGGGATGTTTCCTTCGAAGAATGCTCATCACCTTTACCAAACTAGAACTTATATGACAAGGTGGCGAGCACTTGATGACGATTGTTCTTCACCTCTGTGACAGGAGCGGCACAGTCATATTGGCTGTCGCTATTGTCATAGTAGCTCATGAATGGATAGAAGTCACCCTTCTGGGCACTGTACTGATAAGCCACGTCGAAAGACCACTTCTGGTAGTTGAAGCCGACACCGGCTGTGATGCGGTTGGTAGCCTTCCAGTTGGTGTAGTTGCTGGAAGTGGCGTAAGCCGTACCTGGCGAAGCGACAGTCTGGTCGCGATAGCCATCCTCCTTGAACATAGGAGAAACGTAGTTGTAACCCAGGCGGAGTGCCAACATAGGCATTGGCTTGTACTCCAAACCGAGCTTCAGCGTGCTCACACCCTTCAACATCTCTTGCGTGTTGTCGTTCATCGCATCGTCGCTGCTGCTGGTCTCGTAATACCCATCATAATCATAGTAACCACCATCCTTGATGCGGTTGTCCATGTGATTGTACCAAGCATATTCGTAGGTAGCACCCAGGGCGAGGTAGTTACCCACGGTGTGACCCAAGCTCACGCCCACCTTCCAAGGGGTGTTCAGGCGGAAGTCGTAATAGGCCGTATTGCCTTTGTCACCTTGGTTCTGACCATCCTTCAGCGTCAAGTCGGCCGCACCATTCAGCTCCAAGTCGTAATATACAGGCGAGTTGACGTAGGCACCGATTCTAAAAGGTGAGTCTTCGACAGGGCGGAAGATGACACCTGCCTTCACGTCGAATCCCGTACCTTCTATCTTGAGTTCCTCCCAAGCTTCGGAAGTAGGGTTGCCATCACCCGTTAGGTTCTCGGTGTAGTAAGAGTTGCTGTGATAGTTGACATCATGGATGCCGATGGTGACACCGAGCCACACACGGTTGTTGATGGCACCGCTGATGTTGAAGTCGTACTGACCGATGTAGCCATGCTGGTACTGACCGAAGAGGAAGGACTTGCCGTCATACCAATTCATGCTGTTGGTAGTTTCATCCTTCGCCATCAAGTTTTCATAGTTGGCATCGACACCGGTCCAAATCATCTCGGCATAGTCCTTGCTTTGATTCTTCGCAAAGTCGTACTTGCGGGAAGTCAACTTGCTCTGGGAAGCCCCCTGGAGATAGTTGGCTGCGGTGAGAATCTGACCGAAATCAGCACTCTTGTGGTAATTGAAGGCAAGGTTGAGGTAAGAGGACTTGCCACGACCCATCGACCACACGATACCCATCTGGTCGAAACTGACGTGCGACTTATCGCCCTTGAAGTTGATGCCGTCGCCATCGAAATCGACGTGGTTTTCAGCATCGGTCTGAGCGACGACACCAGCCGACAAACTCAACTGGCTCTTCTTGAAGAGACCGATACCTGCAGGGTTGCTGCCGATGGTGGAGATATCCGCACCCAAGGCTTCCATCGCACCACCCATGCCGACGTAGCGTGCCGTACCGTTGAGGCTGTTCTCAGCCAACTTGGTATCTTGATAAGTTTCCTGTGCCAGAGCTGGAACTGCCATGAGTCCCAAGGCTGCCAGCAAAAAGTATTTAGAATTCTTCATTTTTCTGTCTATTTAAAATCTAATGTGAGGTTATTTCTCTAATTGCCTAAGAGATGAGCATCCTTCGAGAAGTTGCCATCCTTCGAGAGCAGATAATCATCATCTCCTTCCTCCGAAGCTGCCACCGCCTGAGCGACCACCGCCTCCACCGAAGCTACCGCCACCAGAATGACCGCCTCCGAAGCTACCTCCGCCGCTGAATCCTCCGCCACGGTTGCCGAAGCCGCCAAAGCTACTAGAGGAATTGTTCATGTTGCTAGAACGAGTAGAAGAATTGTCGTATCTCACGTTGCTATTACTGCGGTTGCCGAAGCTGCGGTTACTGTTGCTGCGATAGGTATATGAACCAGTGTCGCCTCTGGAACCATACTTGCCATTGGAGCTACCAGGACCGCTCCAAGAGCGATTGCCCGCAAAGCCACGAGGATTGCCACCATAGCTCACGTGCCCGACCATCGGACCGCCCCAGTACCAAGGGCTGTAATATCCGCCCCATCCATAGTACCAAGGGTCGTACCAACCGCCATACCATCCTGCGTAACCATAGTACCAAGGATCATAGAACGGATCAAACCAAGGGTCGTACCAACCGGCATAGTAGCCATATCTCCAAGGATTTCTCCAACCCCAGTAGCCGCTGCGCCAGAACCAAGGACCTACGCCATAGTAATCGTAGAACCAAGGGTTGTAGTAACCATCCCAACGGCTCAGGTCGCGGGTGTATTCGAAGTCCTCGTCTTGGTTGATGTATTTCTGGGCGAAGGCGGCATCGTCGTAGATGGAGTCAGGGCGCACGCCATTGTCCAGTTGGAAGGAGATGATGTCGTTGCCCAGGGAGTCGGTGGAGATGCCCTGGTAATGGCTCAATATCCTGCCGTTGCGGTTGTACTCATCGACAGAGCGTGGACTGCCCGACCAATAGCGGGCATAGATACTGTCACGACGAGCACGCTGCAGAGCATATTCCTTGATTCTCTGCTCACGAAGGGCAGCTTCCTTCTTGGCCTCCTCTTTCGGATTGAAATAGAGGTCATCGTCCTGTGCCATCGACGAGAGTGGCATAGCTGCCAAAAGGACTGCTAAAAGAGTTAATTTCTTCATATCTTGCTCCTTTTTTATTTCTATTGTTCTTGCCTCATTCATTGCTATAGTTGATGCTTCATTTGATGCAATCATTCTTGCAATTTTTGCTGCAATCATTCTTGCTTCATTCGCTGCATTTCCTATATCTATAATTAACTTGATGCAAAATTATTGCTTATTCTTATGCAAAATTAAAGAAAAACCCTAAATAATGGTAGGTTTTTCCCTATTTTTTATAAATTTGCAGTGAAATTTAAACTATAATACGAAAAATCATCGGAAAAGTGGGATAAATTCCACCTAAACGATAGAAACGTATTGGATAGCAAATTGGCAAGCTGAAGGGAAGACATAACCCAACAAGCACCAAGCAAGGTTGGGGCGAACAAGCACCAAGCAAGGTTGGGGCGAACAAGCACCAAGCAAGGTTGGGACGAACAAGCACCAAGCAAGGTTGGGCGGGCTGAAAGCCCAGCAAGCCCCAAGCCCAGGGCAACGCCCTGGGTAAATGTCGGGAGCAAATGCGCCCTGTAAGGGCAAAAGCATAAAATCCCCGATAAAGAAATGCTTTTGCCCTTACAGGGCGGCAAGGTTTGCATGAACAAATACCTAGGGCGTTGCCCTAGGCTTGGAGCTTCTGCCCTTTCAGGGCGTATAGACAATAACATCAGAATGATAACAATATCAATTAGACAATAACATCAATAAGAAATATGAAATATCTAGTTGCTAAATTCAAGATTGAAGCCAACGAAGACTTGGCTCAGGTGTGCAAGGACTTGCTTCCCGACACCGTGGCTCCCGCCGGATTCGACTCCTTCGAGGAAACGGAAGAGGGATTGACAGGCTATGTGCAAAAGGACCTCTTCGACAAGCAAGAACTCGAAGAGAGCATCCAAGACTTCCCTATCCCCGATGCGAACATCACTTACACCATCGAGGAAGCGGAGGACAAGGACTGGAACGAGGAATGGGAGGAACAGGGGTTCGAACCTATCTGCGTCGATGACCAAATCGTCATCTACGATGCCAAGCACCCCGAACTGCACCCGACCACATCGCCCGACCACATCGAAATCGGCATCGAGGCGAAACTCGCCTTCGGCACGGGCAACCATGAGACGACGCGCATGATCGTCTCCACCTTGCTCAACATGAACCTCGCCCTGAAACGTGTGCTCGACTGCGGGTGCGGCACTGGCATCCTGGGCATCGTCGCCGCCAAGCTCGGTGCCAAGGAAGTGGTGGGTTACGACATCGACGAATGGAGCGTGGAGAACACCAAGCACAACGCCGAGCTGAACCAGGTGGCTCCTATCGAGGTGTATCACGGCAATGCATCGGTCATCAACCATATCAGCGGCTTGTTTGACATCGTACTCGCCAACATCAACCGCAACATCCTCCTCGAAGATATGAAAGCCTTCCGGAGTGTCATGGGCGACAACAGTTACCTGATACTCAGCGGTTTCTACGAGGAAGACATCCCTGTGCTGTTGGCGAAAGCGAGCGAACTGGGCTTGAAAGAGGCGGCTCGCAGAACGGACAACAACTGGGCTTGCCTGGTATTGAAGAACTAGCGGGAATCAACAACCACCAGACACTATAAAAGATTACTCATCGGATTCTTCTTCGTCGAACTCATCGTCCTCGAAGAAGGATCCACCCTTTGAGGCAATGCAGAGCTTGCGGAGATCGTAATAACTACCATTGTAGATATTAAAATCGACATATCCCTTGATGCCAGGCAACTTGCCCGCATCCGTATGCTGCCAGAACTTCCACTTGCCCTGATACTGTACCTTATCGACATAGTAATGCGCTATCCAGTAGGGATAATCGTCGAAGACAGGCGCACTCAGGTATTTCTCCTTAAACTTATAATAGGTGTAGATGATTGGCTTGACATGATACTTGTCCTCCACGATGTGAAGCCAGGTGAGCACATCTCTTTGGAAATCCTCCACCGACTTGTCGGCAGGCTTGTGCTCGATGTCCAACACAGGCGGCAAGTCGCCCTCGGTGAGATGCACCTTGTTCAGGAAGAAATACGCCTGTTCACGAGCTGAAGACTTGTTGCTCCAGAAGTGATAGACACCACGGATGAAACCATAGTCGCGAGCCTGGTTGAAATTCTCATGGAAGTTTTCGTCCAACCTCGATGCACCCTCCGTGCTCTTGATGATGATGAAGCGCACAGGGCAACCTTCGATCATGGCGTTCTTGAGTTGTTCCCAGTCGATAGTACCCTGGTAATGGGAGATGTCAATGCCGTGAATCTCATAACCGTTGGGATATTCAGCGTCGCCATACAAGGCACGCCACCTGAATCCCGTAGGACTGACAAAGAAATAATAGAAAACAAAGATGTAGAGGGCGATAATCAAAAAAGCACCCGTACACCAAGCCCATTTCGGAAAGCGATAGAAGAACTTAGGAAATAGGCGGAAAGAGTCATTTTTCTTGCGATGGACCGTTCTCGGACGGGCAGACGATTTCGATGCCCTTCTCGGTTTAGGAGAATTGCAGCCTGGCACACGTCTCGAAGTAGTTCGTCCCATCATGGTAGTAAAAAAGTTGGGGCATCAGCCCTGGAAGAGTGCCTCCGCCCCAACACGATATTTAATATTTAACAATATAAATTTGCTAAGATTACTTAGCCTGCTCCAACTGGAGGGTCTTGGTGGTCTGGTCGCAAACCTCAGAAGGACCCCAGTACTGGATAGGACCTGGATAAACATAAGCTGTCTCCTTAGCCCACTGCTCACGCTTAGAAGCGAAGTACTTGAATGGAGCACCATCCAACTCGACGAGAGCCTTGCGGATAACAGGCTTGTTGGCACCGTTACGACGCTCGATGTTCATCATCATGGTGATAGGCACACCACCGGCGATCCACTCAGCAGCAGGAGCTGTAGTGTTCTTAATGATAGACATATAGCCAGTCTTGCCGTTGGCGATCAAGCGAGAAGCATTGTAGCCGAGAGAGTAGCAGTAGTCAGCATCGTAGTTAGAAGGAGCCGCGCAACGACCCTCGTAACCGAAGAAGTGGTGCTGAGCAGAGAACTTGCCCACGAACTTACCCTCTTTCTTCCAAGCAGCCAACTTCTTGGCTACCATACGAGAGAGCAACTTCTCAGTCTCGATGAGAGATACCTGTACGTTTCCGTGAGGGTCACGGTCGAGGCAGAGCTGGCGAGCAACATCCTCAGGGAGAGACTCCAATACAGCGAGGTTGTCCTTGGCGATGGCACCCTTAACGAATGCGATCTGCTCCTCGGCAGAAGCGAACTCACGGCTCTCGCCTGTTGCTGGGTCTGTAAGAACCTCGTTCAATTCAGCAATCAACTTCTTGATAGCAGGGATGAACTCGATCAAGCCCTCTGGGATGAGGACAGTACCGAAGTTGTGACCCTCGGCAGCGCGATTAGCTACAGCAGTAGCAATGTAGGTAACAACATCGTCGAGAGACATCTCCTTAGCCTCTACCTCCTCAGAAATCAAGCAGATGTTAGGCTGAGTCTGGAGAGCGCACTCCAATGCGATGTGAGATGCAGAGCGACCCATCAACTTGATGAAGTGCCAGTACTTACGAGCAGAGTTGCAGTCACGCTCGATGTTACCGATAAGCTCAGAGTAAGTCTTGCAGGCTGTATCGAAACCGAAAGAAGTCTCAATCTGCTCGTTCTTCAAGTCACCGTCGATAGTCTTAGGGCAACCGATTACCTGTACGCCATATTTCTTAGCAGCATAGTACTCAGCAAGAACACAAGCATTGGTGTTAGAGTCATCACCACCGATGATAACCAAAGCCTTGATGCCAAGCTCACGAAGAATCTCGATACCCTTCTCGAACTGGTCTTCCTTCTCCAACTTGGTACGGCCAGAGCCGATGATGTCGAAACCACCTGTGTTGCGGTACTCGTCCATCAACTCAGAAGTAATCTCCATGTAGTTGTGGTCAACGAGACCACCAGGACCGAGAATGAAGCCATAAAGCTTGTTGGCAGGGTTGAGAGACTTCACACCGTCGAAGAGACCCGAGATCACGTTGTGACCACCAGGAGCCTGACCACCAGAGAGGATGACACCCACATTGAAAGCAGGGAGTTCCTTAGCCTCGCCAGGCTCGAAAGTGATGACAGGCATGCCGTATGTGTTAGGGAACAATGCCTTGATCTCATCTTGGTTACCTACTGACTGTGTGGCTGTACCTTCCACTGCCTTCACTGGACCCTGGAGAGCCTTAGGCAATTTTGGCTGATAAGCAGCTCTTGCAATTTGCAATGCACTTTTTTCCATAATGAATTTCTTTAATATTTAAAAGTTGAAACTTCAAAAACTTAAAAATCAGTGCAAAAATAACTTTTTTTTGCGAGATATGAAAAGAAAAATGCTAAAATTGAGTTAATCAACACTTTTTTTCGTTACTTATGCTTGGATTTCGGAGATTTTTATTATCTTTGAGCATTAAATTTAGTATTTTAATCATTAATATCAAGAATTATGGCTAACAAAAGAGATTTAAAACGTACCATCAATTACATTACTAGCGACCTTTTCGCCGAGTGTGTTGCTGCCTCATTGTACAATGGCAAACCAGAACAGAGTGACGTCGATGGCATCCTCTCCGCCATCATCATGACCAATACAGACTTCATCAAGCGTGTATCCCACTTGGAGCCGGGTGTCAAGCCTGCCGTCTATTACAAGAAGCTCATCGCTGACTTCAACAAGCAGACCAGCGAGATCATCGACCAAATCACCAGCCTCGCATAGTTACACATTATTATATATAAAGAAATCATCATTATATATAAAATTATTGGTTAGATTATATTTAATAAAGTTATAGATTAAGAAATCATCTTCAAAAGATAACATGATAAAAGAATTTTGCCATTGGATGTTGTACAAGCATCTAGGCTGGAGCAAGGAGGTAACGGTGGATGTTCCCGAGAAATACATCATTTGCCTGGCACCGCATACCAGCAACTGGGATTTGATACTCGGTCAGCTCTATGCGCACGCCGAAAGCCTCAAGAGCAACTTCCTGATGAAGAAGGAGTGGTTCTTTTGGCCCTTGGGACCTATCTTCCGCAAGATGGGCGGCATCCCCGTATGGAGAAGCAAGCATACGAGCATGACCGACAACCTTGCCAACGAGGCGAAGAAGAGAGACAGCTTCATCCTGTGCATCACCCCCGAGGGCACACGTTCCCTCAATCCCGACTGGAAGAAGGGGTTCTATTTCATCGCTCAGAAGGCTGGCATCCCTATCCTCCTCTACGGCGTGGATTATCAGAAGAAACTCATCCAATGCACCAAGACCATCATCCCTTCGGGCGATGTGGATAAGGACATGCGAGAGATTAAACTTTACTTCAAGGACTTCAAGGGCAAGAAGCCTGAGAAGTTTACGATTGGGAATATAGACTAAGGATTTATAATAAAAGAAATTGAAGAGCAAAACGAATCTTAAGTATTGGCTGATAAGCAGTTGCCTGGTACTCCCGGCAATCGCTTCCGCCCAATATCAAGAAGGCAACACCAGGGCCTGGGGTGACATCGAATACGATGGCGACCCCTGGGTCTTCAATATGTCGCACCCCTACTTCATCACCGAAGGCTTGCAAAACCGACATATCTCGCTATGGGCTTCCCATGGCAGGTATTACGACAACGACCTGAGGCGATGGAAGTGGCAGCGACCGAACCTCTTCGGTACCAACGAGGACTTGTTTACGCAGACCATCGTGGTGCCTTACCTCATCCCCATGCTCCAAAACGCCGGCGCCATCGTCTTCACCCCTAGGGAAAGAGACTGGCAGAAACATGAGGTCATCATAGACAACGACGACCCCATCAAGGCCAACTACTACAAGGAATGGAACAAGGGAAAGAAGTGGAAAGATACGAAGGAGGAAGGATTCGCCTCCAAGAAAGCTTACTACAACGATGACGAGAATCCTTTTACCGACGGAACGGTGAAACTTGCCAAGGCCACCAAGAAAAAGAACTATAGCGAGATCAGTTACCAACCCAACATTCCCGAGGCGGGAAGATACGCTGTGTATGTAAGCTACAAGTCTCTGCCCAAGAGCGTGAGCGACGCCAAGTACATCGTCTATCACAAGGGGCAAGCCACCGAATTCTGCGTCAACCAACGCATGGGCGGTGGCACCTGGGTATATCTAGGCACATTTGACTTCGATCGTGGTTGCAACGAGTTCAACCGAGTCGTGGTGACCAATCAGGCTTCCTCTCGTGGAGTCGTCACCAGCGATGCCGTCCGATTCGGTGGCGGCATGGGCAACATCATCCGAGGCAGCTACAACAGTGGGTTGCCTCGCTGTCTCGAAGGAGCTCGATACTACGCACAATGGGCAGGAGCGCCCTACTCCGTATATGGCGGCAGAAAGGGCACCAACGACTATGCCGACGACATCAACACTCGTTCGCTGATGACCAATTGGTTGGGAGGCGGCAGTGTATATATGCCCGCCATCGACGGCGGAAAGGTTCCTTTCGAACTCACGTTGGCTGTGCATAGCGACGCTGGATACAACAAGGACGGCAAGACCACCTGGGGCTCGCTCGCCATCTGCACGACCAACTTCAACGACGAGCGACTCAACAGCGGCATCTCCCGATTTACCTCCAAGGACTTCGCCAAGGCACTGCTCAAGAACCTCGTCACCGACATGAGGGCTAAGTATGGTTCCTTCTCGGAGCGATACCTCTGGGATCGGAACTATTCGGAGACCCGACTGCCAGAAGTGCCATCTGCCATCATCGAGACCCTCTCGCATCAGAGTTTCCCCGACATGAAACTGGCGCAAGACCCGATGGTGAAGTTTACCATCGCACGCTCCCTGTACAAGACCATTCTCAGGTACGTGTCCTCCAACCATGGCAAGAAATACACTGTGCAGCCATTGGCTCCCAACCATTTCTCGGTGGAGGTGAATGCCAAGGGCACTGCAACACTCTCGTGGAGTCCGCAGACTGACAAGACAGAGCCAACGGCTACCCCGACATCCTACATCCTCTACACAGCCGAGGGAAGAGGAGGATTCGACAACGGACAGAAGATCAACGCCAGTTCATGCCAAATGAAGTTGGAGCCAGGCAAGCTATACAGTTTCAAGGTAACAGCCTACAACAAGGGCGGTGAGAGTTTCCCATCCGAGACCTTGGCTGCGCTCTACAACCCAACAGCCAAGAAGACGATACTCGTCGTCAACAACTTCCATCGCCTGGCTTCGCCACAGGTCATCGACAACGACCACCAACAAGGCTTCGACCTAGATGCCGACCCTGGGGTAAGCTATGGACTGACGGCAGGATGGAGCGGCAAGCAAATCGTATTCGACAAGAACAAGATGGGCGACGAGAGTTCCAGCGGACTGGGATACTGCGGCAACGAGATGGTGGGTAACTTCGTGGCAGGAAACGACTTCAACTATACGGTGGAGCATGGACGTGCCATCGCCGCCATCAACAAATACAACATTGCCAGTTGCTCTAGCGAGGCCATCATCTCGGGCAAAGTCAACATGACCAAATACCAAGCCATCGACCTCATCAATGGCTTGGAGAGATACGACGGCTACACGCCAGAGTTCTACAAGGCGTTCACCTCGTCGATGATAGGCAAGTTACAGGGCTACACCCAGCATGGAGGCAGGCTCCTCGTGAGCGGTTCCTACAACGGAAGCGATATGAAGACGGACACGGAGAAGAACTTCCTTGCCAACACACTCAAGCTAAGCTATGCGCCCAGCGACAGCATTCAGCCAACACCAACAATCAACGGACTCGGTCTGTCGTTCGACTACTATAACACGCTGAACGACAAGCATTACGCAGCGACGCATCCAGAGATACTTCAACCCGAGCAGCAGGGCATCTGTGCCATACAATACACGAATGGCGCGAGTGCGGCTGTAGGCTACAAGGGCGCAGACTATCGCTCATTTACCATGGGATTTCCCCTGGAATGTGTCAAGGAAGAGAAAATGAGAAACCTCCTCATGGCGGGAATCCTCAAATATCTTCTGGAATAAGGGTTTGAAGGCGAACTGAAAGCCCAACAAGCACAGGGGAAGATGAACTAAAAGCCCAACAAGCACAAGGGAAGATGAACTGAAAGCCCA
>DKCU01000031.1:4920-7397 GCA_002451555.1 Candidatus Segatella albertsiae | reverse complement strand
TGATGCAGCCAGCTAAGGATGAACTTCAGGCAGCTATCGAGAAGACTACTTTCTCTGCTCCTAAGTGCCCTGTATATCAGAATGTAGATGGCAAGCCTCATACCGACCCAACTGAGATTCAGCAGAACCTCATCGCACAGTTGACAAGTTCTGTACGTTGGACAGCTTCTGTTCAGGCCATGATCGCCGACGGTGCAGATGACTTCACAGAGTGTGGTCCTGGCAAGGCATTGCAGGGTATGATTGGCCGCATCGACAAGACTGTCGCTGCTCACGGAATCGCATAATAATATCACTAAAGTGTATGTTGTGTGAGAGCACACAGAATAGAATCAATCAACAAAAAGCATAATTAACGTTTTATCTTCTCGGCGAAGGCGTTGTCGGGAAGGTAAAACGTTTCATTATTTAAGATACAACCGCTAAATGAAGGAAAAGGTTATTATTTATCAAGTACTTCCACGACTTTTTGGAAACAAGAACACTACTCGAAAAGAGAATGGAACTATTGAGGAGAACGGTTGCGGAAAACTGAATAACTTCACCGACGATGTGTTGGCTCACATTCATGACATGGGTTTCACACACGTTTGGTACACTGGTGTGATTCGTCACGCCACACAAACAAACTACTCATCCTACGGCATTCCTACGCAGCATGCGGAGGTGGTGAAGGGTAAGGCTGGTTCGCCATATGCCATTACCGACTATTATGACATCGACCCTGACTTGGCTGAGAATGTCAGCATGAGAATGACGGAGTGGGAGAGCCTCATCGAGCGTACTCACAAGGCTGGGATGAAGGTCATCATGGACTTCGTGCCAAATCATGTGGCTCGTGAGTATCACTCCATCCGCAAACCAGCAGGTGTACGAGATCTCGGAGAAGATGATGACCCTAACATGCACTTCTCCACCAAGAATAATTTCTATTATACATGGGGTGACCTCGATTTGAACGACGTGCGTCAGTCCAAGCCTTCGATGATTCCTTATTCAGCGAAGGATGCCAAGATATACGAACCGTACGAGGAGAGTCCAGCCAAGGCTACGGGCAATGACCGATTCGATAACCGCCCGGGGTGCAACGATTGGTACGAGACCGTGAAACTCAACTACGGTATCGACTATTGTGATGCCGGTGGCAGAAGTTACCACTATGAACCTGTGCCAAGTACTTGGGGCAAGATGACCGACATCCTGCTGTATTGGGCAAGCAAGGGAGTGGATGGTTTTCGCTGTGACATGGCAGAGATGGTGCCAACGGCATTCTGGTCGTATTCCACAACGATATTGAAGGCAAAGTATCCACATATCGTTGTCATCGGTGAAGTCTATGATCCTAACCAGTATCGCAACTACGTGAAGTCTGGTTTCGACTATCTCTATGACAAGGTGGGTATGTATGACTGCTTGCGTGGTGTGATACGTGGCGAGCGTCCTGCTGCCAGCATTACTCATGAGTGGCAGGTGGTGGATGACATTCGTGAACACATGCTCTATTTCTTGGAGAACCACGATGAACAGCGCATCGCCAGCGACTTCTTCTGTGGTGATGCCAAGAAGGCGATACCTGCCGCTGCCATGAGCCTCTTCTTCCAGAAGAACCCTTTCATGCTCTATAGCGGACAGGAGTTTGGCGAGCGAGGCATGGACAAGGAAGGATTCAGCGGCAAGGATGGTCGCACCACGATTTTCGACTACTGGAGCCCTGAGACCTTGGTGCACGCTTATCAAGATACAGTGGTGAAGAAAACAAGTCGTAAGAAAGTTGTTCCTGTGCAGGAATATTATACGCCTGAGCAAAAGAGCCTCTTGGCAACATATCGCCAACTCATCCGTCTTGCCAATGAGGAGAGAGCTATACGAGAAGGCGACACCTTCGACTTGATGTACGTGAATCCGCTGTCAGACCATTTCGACCCACGCAGCCATTTCGCCTTCCTTCGCAAGAAGGGCGGGGAGGTGATGCTCATCGTGCTCAACTTCTCTCAGGAGGATTGTGAATTGGGCATCTGTATCCCAGGTCATGCCTTCGACTTTTTCCATCTCACAGAGGAAGAGGTGCAGGCTACCGAGCTGATGTCGGGCAACAAGAAAAAGGTGGAGTTGAAGAAGGACGGAGTCTTCCCTGTATCAGTGTCGGCTAACGGAGTAAGTATCTATAAATTCAATGTCAAGATGGAAGAGAGTGATTTCATATTGAATGAGCATCACAAGGAGGAGTTCCCTCCTGCTCATACGGCAGAGCATCTGCTCAACCAGTTGATGCACCGCATGTTTAATTGCGAGCGCAGCAAGAACGCTCACATTGAGCGTAAGAAGAGCAAGATGACTTTTGAAGTTGACCACAAGCCTACACGTCAGGAGGAGAAGGCGATAGAGACAGAGATGAATCGCTTGATAGAGTTGGATATGCCTGTGACCTACGAGTTTGTGGATCGCGACCATATCCCAGCCGATGTCAAGCTCGACCG
>DKCU01000031.1:0-4821 GCA_002451555.1 Candidatus Segatella albertsiae | reverse complement strand
TGCCCATGTATCGGCAAGCACGTTCGTTCTACAGCCCAGATAGGAAAGTTCGTATTGCTTGGTACGAACTGGGATGAGCACGCTCATACGCTGAGAATCCGTTTCAAGATTGTTCAGTAAATTGGTTCGACAATTTGTTGACGAATGAGGGTATGTTGTAAGTCTTTTGATTGTGGCTTATGACATACCTTTTTTTTATTAAACCACAAAGTCTTTGTACATAATATTTTTTGAGCAATTAAAAATACCGAGTTTTAGTGATAAGTAAAATTTGGTAGATATCCATTTTATCTGTAACTTTGCAACCGATAAAGTTTTATGTAATTTAAATAAAAGTATTAAGATTATGATTATTGAAAAAGTACATGCAAGAGAAATCTTGGATTCACGTGGCAATCCAACAGTTGAGGTTGAGGTAACATTGAAGTCTGGCATCGTGGGCAGAGCTTCTGTTCCATCGGGTGCTTCTACCGGCGAGAACGAGGCGTTGGAGCTTCGCGACGGCGACAAGAACCGCTACCTTGGCAAGGGTGTGCTGAAGGCTGTGGAGAATGTGAACAATATCATCGCTCCAGCCCTCGTGGGTATGTCAACCTTGGAGCAGCGCGACATCGACTATAAGATGTTGGAGCTCGACGGTACCAAGACCAAGTCTAACCTCGGTGCCAACGCCATCCTCGGTGTTTCTCTCGCTGTGGCTCATGCAGCTGCCGAATATCTCCACATTCCTTTGTATCGCTATATCGGTGGTGCCAACACCTACGTATTGCCTGTGCCAATGATGAACATCATCAATGGTGGTGCTCACTCTGATGCCCCTATCGCTTTCCAGGAGTTTATGATTCGTCCTGTTGGCGCTCCTTCCGAGAAGGAGGCTATCCGCATGGGTGCAGAGGTGTTCCATGCCTTGGCTAAGCTCTTGAAGAAGCGTGGTCTCTCTACAGCCGTTGGTGACGAGGGTGGTTTCGCTCCTGCGCTCGATGGCATCGAGGATGCGCTCGAAAGCATCTGCCAGGCTATCAAGGACGCTGGTTATGAGCCAGGCAAGGACGTGAAGATTGCCATGGACTGCGCTGCCAGCGAGTTTGCTGTTCAGGAGAATGGCGAGTGGTATTATGATTATCGCCAGCTCAAGGATGGCAAGAAGAAGGATCCTAACGGCAAGAAACTTACTGCTGCTGAGCAGATTAAGTTCTTGGAGGAACTTATCACCAAGTATCCTATCGATTCTATTGAGGATGGCCTCGATGAGAACGACTGGGACAATTGGGTGAAACTCACCGCTGCCATCGGCGATCGTTGCCAGTTGGTAGGTGACGACCTCTTCGTTACCAACGTGAAGTTCTTGGAGAAGGGTATCAAGATGGGTGCAGCCAACTCTATCCTCATCAAGGTAAATCAGATTGGTTCGCTCACTGAGACTCTTGATGCTATCGAGATGGCTCATCGTCATGGTTACACCACAGTTACTTCTCACCGTTCTGGCGAGACTGAGGATACTACTATCGCCGACATCGCTGTGGCTACCAATTCTGGTCAGATTAAGACTGGTAGTATGAGCCGCACCGACCGTATGGCTAAGTACAACCAGCTCATCCGCATCGAGGAGCAGTTGGGTAACCGTGCCGTGTATGGTTACAAGAAGCTCAAGTAAAGACTTGAGTTTCGAATAGCTTTCCGAAAGAGTTTTGAGAGTACTTATAAAAGCAAATTATAAGCACTTCGAAAGAGCATTGCATAAGTATTTTGAAATAAAATCCAACCTTAGGGATGGATAAGTTTTAGGCTTCTTATACTCAGGGAAACATTCTCTGCTAGTATAAGAAGCCTTTTTATATTCCGATTTCGAACTTTACGGTATATTTATCAAATAATCGTATATTTGATGATTTTACTTCCTTTTCACCCCTCTTACCGCCTCAGCTTCCAGTGGATTCTCTGGCCAGTAATGCTTCGGGTACCTTCTTTTCAGTTCCTTTCGCACCTCGAAGTAAGTGTTCTGCCAGAAGCTTTGCAGGTCTTGTGTCAGCTGAACGGGCTTGAAACCGGGCGAAAGCAATTCCATCAAAACAGGCTGCTTGCCATCGTTGACGCAAGGTGTCTTTTCCATGCCGAAACATTCTTGCAGTCTGACGCTCAGCACGGGGGCTTCGGCTCCTTGTCGGTAGTCGATGCGGATATGGCTGCCCGTAGCTACCTCGATATAGGTAGGGCTTAGGCGGTCTATCTCTTGCTGGAGGTCGTAGGGGATGGAGTTCCACAAAATCTCCGAAAGGTTGAGTTTCTTCAGTTCGGCGGTCGATGACTTTACCTTGCCGTTCTCTTCGAGATAGAAGGCGAGCCAGTCCTGGGCTGTCTGCATCAGATGCTCGGTCGATAGGTCGGGGATGTCGAGTTCGGGATGCCATTCCGCTACCTTTGCCACTCGTCGCTGCAAGCGTTGTACCTGTTCGTTCCAGTCGAGCATGCTCAGTCCCTCTTTCTTGATGGCTTCGCAGATGATGCTGGTTATCTGTTTCTTATCGGCACTTTGTATCGGTTTGCTGTCTATCACGATCTTTCCGATATGTCGTTCCTGCTGCATTACCACTATGCCTTGTCTGCCGTCCCATTCGATACGGTCTCTTGTTTGCATCATCTCCGAGAGCAGGTCGATGTTGAGCGGTGCGGCAAGGAAAACCCTGCCGTTGCCGGCATAGAGCGAGGCGATGGCTATCCAAGGGCGAGCCGACATCGGGTCGTTGTGGTCAATGCTGACCCTGTTGCCATTTGCTAACTTGAATCCGCCGATATTATCCATCGCCTTGGCGATGCGCTCAGGGTAGGCATAAGCCAAGAGCATTCCAGCCTCTTCGCCATCCACTGGCGAATTGTCTTCCTCGGCATAGCCTTTTTTGCCAGAAATCATCCCATGATGTTCTGTATGGTTCATTCTATTTTCCATACTCCAAATCATCCTGTTGTATTCCTTGGCGATCTGTGCGATTCTAGCCCATCTTCCCAGCGTATTCTTACGGCGATTGCTGCGAAGGATGGAAAGGCGGAGTGTGATGTCGCACTCGCCGCTTTCCGCCATCGGGTCTTTTTCTTCCAGCAGGGCGGCGATGTCGCAAGCGAGAGCTTGCTGGCTCTTTCCTTTTGCGCTCAATATCATACGGGCGATACGAGGATGACAAGGCAAAAGCTCCATCTTTCTGCCGAGCGAAGTGATAGTTATGCCTACATCGGCTTTCTCGTAAATACCTCCATCTTCTTCTTTCTTGGAAAATCCTTCTTTTTTATCTTCCTCTTCTATAGCTCCAAGCGAATAGAGCAATTCCTTGGCAGCCAATACGTTCGCCTTTGGAGGTATAGTGAGCCAAGGCAAGGCTTCTACCTCGCTTTCTCCGAAACTGGCGATGTCGAGTACCATGCTTGAAAGGTCGGCTTCCTCTATCTCTGGCGTACGTCTTTCTGTCATCAGATGTTCCGATGTCTTCGGCCATAAGCGATAGCAGATGCCTTCGGCTACACGTCCAGCTCTTCCCATTCGCTGTGTCGCCATGTCCATACTGATTCTTGTCGTCTCCAGATGGCTGAGACCAGTGTTGGTATCGAACACCAATTTCTTGTAGAGTCCGGAGTCGATGACGATACGCACGCCCTCGATGGTGAGTGAAGTCTCGGCTATCGGTGTGGCAAGCACCACCTTTCGTTCGCCTTCCTTGGATGGGGCGATGGCTTTGCGCTGCATTTCTGGCGAGAGGTTTCCGTAGAGCGGATAGACGGTGGTGGGGTCGAGCGAGTCGCCTAGTATTTCCAGGCATCTTTGTATCTCTCCCTGTCCTGGTAGGAAGGCGAGGATGTCGCCATCGTGGGCTTGATGGGCTTTGGCGATGATGGCTGCTGTTGCTACGGCGCAATCTTCATAACCATAGCTGTTTTTATAGCCAGTGGTATCCTCGTAGATGATTTCCACGGGATACATTCGCCCCTTGCTTTCGATGAGTGGTGCGTGGAGTGCTTGGCAGATACCCGAAGCGTCGATGGTAGCCGACATGATGACGATTCTGAGGTCGGGGCGGATGATGCCTTGTGCTTGTAGGGTGAGTGCCAAGGCGAGGTCGGAGTTGATGCTTCGCTCGTGGAACTCATCGAAGATGATGGTGCTTACGCCTTCGAGGGTAGGGTCGCTGACGAGCATTCTCGTCAGGATTCCCTCCGTCAAAACTTCGATTCGGGTGTCTTTCGATATCTTGTTGTCGAATCTCACTCGATATCCCACGGTCTTTCCTACAGGTTCGCCGATGATGCTTGCCATTCGTTCGGCTATTTGTCGAGCAGCCAGTCGGCGAGGTTCCAGCATCAGAACCTTTCCTTGGTTCTGATGTTTTGTCTTCTTTTCCTTTTCGTCCTTTGAAAGAAAATGCTTGTTTCCACTCCAGATGGTGAGAGGGAGCAGGGTGGATTTACCTGCCCCAGGAGGAGCGGTAATCACCAATATGTTGTTTAACTCCAAGGTTTCATTCACCTCTTCGGCGATTTCCGATGCAGGCAAATGTCCTGAGCGTGCTATGATTTCTTCGATATTCATATATATTCTTCAACAATTTTGTTTCAGGGTACAAAGTTATGATAATTATTCGAGATATGCAAAGTTTTCTTCCTGAAGCAGCAAATGTTGTAACTAAATTGTATCATTCGTTATCGCATTCTTCAATGCCTTGTAACATCTTTGACATAAAATACCGCTACTTTTGCACCCGAATTTAAACGGCATTGCTTCTTGACAAACAAGTGGGAGTCTTGTCTTTTTTTAAATATGAGTCCACTTGAAAAAGT
>DKCU01000126.1 GCA_002451555.1 Candidatus Segatella albertsiae | reverse complement strand
CTGTCTCAGGACACACTTTCATTTGCAAAGTTACAACAAATAATCTTCCAATATACCCAACTGAACCTCATTGACGAACTGTCTAATCAAGTTTTTCAGTTCCTCATCAGCTATATCCAATTGTTGAAGAGGCCCATTCTTGGGATATATATCCAAGAACACAACGATTTCGTCAGTTTTAGATACCAAATAAATCAGGCGGAAACCATCCTTACGAGATAAACGTTGCTTTTTGTCTGGCAAACGTAACTTGATAACAATCAATTCTCCCTCCAACAGAATCATATCATTGTTTTGACGAATCTGTTCTATCGGCTTGCCAGTAAACTCTCGCTTGATTTCGTTCTCTACATTGGCATAAACCTTGCGTCTGACTTTCAATAAGCCAGACAAACGAGAACGGAATGAAGTAATGGTCTTGAAACTAATCATGTGGAGCGACTTTCTTTAAAGCCAAACTGGCATCCGACAGAAGTGAAGTCCACTCGGTATCTTTCAAAGCCTTGATGCGAAAATTCTTAATATCGTTGTTTAGCTCATAAAGTGCAGAATAATTTTGCTTCAGTTTTTCTGCCTCAGCACCTACCCCATACTCCTTAGGCATTTGCTTGCAAGAAACATAAAGCGACTTCAGGATGCTAAGCATGGATGTCAATTGTTTGCCAAAAACGCTATAGTCACGCTCTGTTACCGTATTGCACTGACTATACAAAAACTCATAGAAAGCATCTAAATCACGATTCAAACGACGAAGTTGCCCCACACGATACTCATTAGGTGCCAAAGCCTCCAAGCTATGCCTGTACGACCTCGTCCCTAATTTTACGATGCTCTGTGATATAAATGCTGTCTGACACATAATTGCTATTTTTTGTTATTGATGCAAATTTACGACTTTTTCTTGTATTTCTTTTTCTTTTGTTTTTATATTTATATTAATTTAAATCTTTCTATTTGAGAATACAATCCAACACTCTCTGTATATCCTCCTCGCTCAGCAGATGATGCATAGGCAAGCAAATCACACTGTCTGCCATCTTGTGGGCATTCGGAAGATTCTCGGGTGCGGCACTCTCCAAGCCACGATAGGTGGAGAACTCGCTAATCAATGGATAGAAGTAACGGCGACCCAAGACATTCTGCGACTTCATCTTGAAATAAAGTTCGTCACGAGTCATGCCGTATTTCTCTGCATCCACGAAGATTGGGAAGTAGCTGAAGTTGTGCTTCACCCCAGGCATATCATCGAAGAAAGTGATTCCCTCGATGGTGTTATACACCTTGGTGGCATGGAAGCTCAACGTGCTCATGTCGCCAGCATTCAGGATGCCAGCCAAGCCCTTGTCATCGTATGCCTACAAACCATACTCATCAGCAGGAACCTCCACGCCGAAGGCATGGGCTGCATCATAGATGACCTTCAAGCCATACTTATCGGCGATGTCTTGGATCGCCTTGGTATCACATGGCTTACCATACACGTGGACAGGCATGATAGCCGTAGTACGTGGCGTAATGGCTGCCTCTATCTTGTTTGGATCCATATCGCCAGTTGCTGGGTCGATGTCAACAAACACAGGCTTGCAACCATTCCACCAAATGCTATGCGTCGTTGCCACGAAGCTATAAGGAGTGGTAATCACCTCGCCAGTGATACGGAGTGCCTGTAGTGCCGTCATCAAAGGCAAGGTGCCATTGGTGAAAAGGCTCACGTATGGCACTTTCAAGTATGCGGCAAGAGCTGTCTCCAACTGCTTGTGGTAGCTACCATTGTTGGTTATCCACTTACTCTCCGAAATCTTCTTCAACTCTGACGTAAAGTCGTCAAGACTCGGGAGGAGAGGCGACGTTACGGTTATTGTATTCTTATCCATATCGTATTTATTTATGGAATTATCGTATTTACGAAAGTATTCGGCCAACGCCGTATTGCATATCTCAAAATAAAGCAGTGACTTTGGTAAACCACCAATACAGCGTCCCCACTATTTATCAGTGGGTTAGCCATACCAGTAAATTTGAATAAAGTTCCGAATTTTCAAAATTTAACAATCAAGCGACAGCCTGTAACTATTCATGCAACCACACACCCATCAGATACCTCCTTCAAATTGCGAGATGGGTGGTCGTACTGATTTCCCTACAAATCTGTAGGCAGGTGGATATCAAGAGGGTGAAGGATGGAGATTGGGAAACAGCCTCTTCACTCCCCGCCTTCACCGTGATGGCCATGGCATTGAGCGACTGCTTACCCACCTGCAACCCCTGCCATGGCTTGACAGGAAAGTCTTCGTTGGTCAGCACGTTATATAAGGTAGGGGCATAGTTGCGGAATGACTCACGCAACTTCTCCTCGTCTTGACTAAATGGCGGTTCCTTCGTTCCGTTCACCAATATCTTACGTGCTGTATCCGCAGTCAAGTAATATTCTGCCAAGAATTCATCCCAATTACAGAATATCACGTAGCGACCCTGTTCTTTCTGCATGATACCGACATGGGCATCATAGGTGACGGCTTCTTCTCGTTCCTTTCCTTCCTTGATGTAATAGGTCATCTCGCTAAAAGTTTGAGCGACAATATATTCCGTAAATTCAGAATGATGTATTTGATTTTTCAAATTTACCCACCCCAGAACTGCTGGAGTCACGATGGGAGGTGTGAGGAATGGACGGATAACTTGTTTGCGCCATATCTGCTTGACATAGCCAGGATGGTCTTGGGATTGAAAGCATAGTCGGTATAGGGACGCTCCAGCACGACGACACGGTCGGCATAATTCTCATTGAACTCGCGAAAGAACCTCATCTGAGCCTCTGGTATCGTCCATACCTCAGCCATGGCATCGGGATTCAACTTGCGAGCATAGAGAATATGCCCATTAGGATATTGGGCGGCGATAAAGGCCGACAAGTCCTCGTGCGTAGCCAATACAAAGACGTGGCCTGCAAACAAAGGCACATAAACTTGCTTGTCATTTGCTGCCTTGCCTACCTTGGGTTTGACAGGATTATAGACTTCCAAGATATTAGACTCATTCGCTTGGTCGATATGACCTTGGATAAGTTGCTGGAGTTTTTGTTCCTCGCCTGGCAGGGTACGAACGATCATCCACTGATAATGGGCTTTATCCTTGCGATTGGTCGAATCGTCTATAAAATAGTGAAAATTTTGTGGTTGCATGAACCGTACTTGTCTTTCTACTTAGAGAAACAGCTGTAAGTATATTCCTTATGCTCCCCTCATGACAATCGCATGAGAGCTACAGATGTGCATCTGAACGTGATGCTACGACGGTGCATTGGAGGTACCTCAGCATATACACTTTGTCGTATTTATGTGGTTGGTTTGGTTAGCATGGGCTAACGGCACAATAACACTCTTCATACCACATGTCTCTTTCAATTCTGTTGCAAAATTAATAAAAATATCGGTATTCGGGCAATTTTCTCATGGAAATTTGCTCTTTTCATGCAAAATATAGAAAGTACTCAGCAAAAAAAGAAGAAAGACACTTGGCTTGGGCATAAAAAAAGAGGATAATCCACGAAAGACTATCCTCTTTTTGCTTATTTTGAATCACTTTTGATGTGATTGACTACTTTACATCATACCACCCATGCCTGGAGCAGCGGCTGGTGCTGCTGGAGCTGGCTCTGGTTTGTCAACCAAGACGCACTCTGTGGTCAAGAACAAGCCTGCGATAGAGGCTGCGTTCTCCAATGCGACACGCTCTACCTTGGCTGGATCTACGATACCTGCCTTGCGCATATCCTCATAGACATCCTTGCGAGCATTGTAACCAAAGTCACCTTCACCCTCACGTACCTTGTTGACTACGACTGAGCCTTCGCCACCGGCGTTAGCAACAATCTGACGGAGAGGCTCCTCGATGGCACGCTCCACGATGCGGATACCTGTAGTCTCGTCGGCGTTGTCACCCTTCATATCCTTCAATGCCTCCAAAGCACGGATATAAG
>DKCU01000058.1:18561-22081 GCA_002451555.1 Candidatus Segatella albertsiae | reverse complement strand
AGGATAAATTATCCTAATTTCTCTTTCTTCTTTGGAACAAAGACGATGCTTGCCTCATAAAGCAACCATATCGGGAGCGATACCAACGAGAGTGTGAAGACATCGCTCGTCGGGGTGATGACGGCGGCGACAATCAATATCGCCACGATGGCATGGCGACGGTAATGGCGCATGAAATCCTTGGTAAGGATGCCCATCTTGCCTAACAGCCAGCAAACGACGGGCAGTTCGAAGAGGATGCCCATCATCAGGCTCAGCATCAGGAGCGTGTCCATATACGATTCCAACGTAATCATGTTCGACACCTCCGTGCTTACCTGGTAGGTGCCGAGGAAGCGGAAGGTGAAGGGGAAGATGAGGAAATAGTTGAGCAACATGCCGAGGATGAACATCACGTAGCCGCCACCCACCAAGCGATAGGTGTAGCGACGCTCGTTCTCATAAAGGGCGGGAGTGATGAAACGGAGCAAGAGGTAGATGGTGTAAGGGGAAGCGACGATGAGACCGGCATAGAGCGCCACCTTCATGTGGATGGCGAACTGACCAGCCAACCCCGTGTTCACCAGATTGACCGAGAAGGCCTCGATGCCCTCGTTGCAAGGAATCCAACTGCCCAAACGCTCGAAGAGACGATAAGTGATGAAGTGGTTGTCCTTCGGGGCGAGAATCACGGAGAATATCTCGTCCTTGAAGAAAAACGCCACAACCCCACAAACGACACTTGCGAGGGCTATCTTCCAGATAGTTCCTCGCAACACATCGAGATGCTCCCAAAAGGACATTTGTTCCTCTGCCATTAATCTCTTTTCTCCTCTTTCTTCTCTGTATTTTCAGAAGTCTTGGATGGTTCGGAACTTTCAATTCCGTTCATTCCGTCCTTGAAACTCTTCACACCTTTGCCCAATCCTTTCATCAACTCTGGGATTTTCTTGCCTCCGAAGAGGAGCAGAATAACGAGGGCGATGAGTAATATTTCTTGTGTTCCTAACATAATCTTATAATGTTAAATGTTAAGTATGGGGCATATGCCCTTTTTACTTTTTTACTTTTTTACCTTTTTACCTTTTTACCTTTAGCACGAAGTAGCCTCCAAAGATTTGTAGCAGAATGCCTGGCAAACCTAAGCGGACATCCTGTATGGCTGCCGTGATGCTGCCCGTGTAAGCCCATTCGGCAAGAGAACCGAAGAGCTGATAGAAGGCTACGACTCCGGCGATGGCGAGGAGGCTAACCTTGCCTGCTTGCTTGGCGATGAAACCAGCGCCGAGGGCAAGGAAAATGCTCTTGGTGAGGATGGCTGGCAAGGCGGTTGCCATTGGCATACCGAAGAGTAGGTGGTTGACGATAGGGGAGGCGACGGCTGTAATCAAGCCTACTCTCCAACCATACTTAAAAGCTCCTATCAAGGTGAAGAAGTAGATAGGCAACCATATCATACCGCCCTGCGGGATGGTATGGAAAAGCTGGGGCAATGCCACGTTTCCTATCACGAAGGCTGCAGCCAAGAGATAGGTCTTGGTCTCGTTGTAGCCGTATTGATATAATCTTACTGTTGATTCTGTCATGATAATGCTGTTCTAATCGTATTTAAATACTATTTTAACGTTGTTTATCTTTTATTATTGTGCAGTTCCTGCAACTTAGCTTTGATGCGAGCAAGGCATTCCTTGGGAGTCGCAGCGTCCTTAGTTGCCAATTCCATCGGACACCATCCTGTCTTCGCCTGGTTGATGATATATTCCACCTTATTATTATAAGTGACATCTATCGGCCGAAGACCCTTAGCTTGCAGGTCAGTTGCTGAGGATGCAAAGAGTTGCAGGGCTGGCTCGCTGATGGTATCGGCATGGATAGCCTTGATGCCGCCCAATATCATAAGGGCAGCGGCAGCCTTGCCCACCACCTTGTCGGCAAGCATCGCTCCTTTGAGCGTATCGGGAGAGGTGTTGAGCAATCGCATCAAGTCGCTGATGCCACGACCGTCAAAGCTGAAAATCTCATCGCTTACGGTCTTCACAACGAGCGAATGCCCCTTCTCTCCTTCGTGCAGTATTTTCTTGATCTCTTCCATATTCCAATGTGCTAAAAACTCCTAACTAAATCATAGTTTATCGCTATTCAACTTCAGTTCTTCCACGAACATGTCAATCTTTTCCAACTCATCTGGAATCTGGATTTGTTGAGGACAGTGCGGAATGCAAGCCCCACACTTCACGCAATGGTTAGCTTGTCGGAGTTTCGGCACGCTTCGGTCATAACCGATGAGGAAGGCTCGGCGGGCACGGCGATAGTCTGGGTCTTGCTCCCCCTTGTTCGGCATATTGCTCTCCTTGATGCACTTGTTGTAGTGCGAGAAGATGGCAGGGATGTTGAGACCGTAAGGGCAAGGCATACAGTAGTTGCACTCATTGCAGGGGATGGTGTTGAGATTGTAGATGTCCTTGGCTATCTCCATGAGGAAGGCATTCTCCTCCTTGCTGATAGGCTTCAGTGGAGAGTAAGTACAGAGATTCTCCTTCAGGTTCTCCATATAACTCATGCCACTCAATACGCAGAGTACGTCATCTGGGGTTCCGGCGAAACGGAAAGCCCAACTTGCCACGCTCTTCTCTGGCTCACGGGTCTTCATCTTCGCTATGATGGCATCTGGCACATTCGCCAAGCGACCACCCAACAATGGTTCCATGATGATGGCTGGGATGCCTCGTTTCTTCAATTCATTATAGAGATAGACGGCATCGGTGTTTGCCTCATTGATTTCGTTGGCATAATTCCAGTCGAGATAGTTTAGTTCTATCTGAACGAAATCCCAGTGATATTTCCCCTCGTCGTGCCATTTCAGGGCAAGGTCGAAGACTTTTACATCACCGTGATAAGAGAATCCGAGGTTGCGGATGCGTCCTTTCTTCTTTTGTTCTACAAGCCAGTCGAGAATGCCGTTGTCGATGTATCTACCATAGAAATCTTTCATACCATCATTGCCTGTGCCGATGGCATGGAGCAGGAGATAATCCACATAGTCGGTTTGCAGATACTTCAAGGAGTTCTCAAACATCTCCTTTGAGGCTGCGGTGGTCCAAGTGGCAGGGTCGAAGTTGGAGAGTTTGGTGGCTACGTAATACTCCGAACGCTTGTGGCGATGGAGGGCGATGCCAGTGGCTTGCTCCGACTTGCCTTGGCAATAGGCAGGAGAGGTGTCGAAATAGTTGACGCCATGCTCCAAGGCATAGTCTATCTGCTTGTTGATCATCTCTTGGTCGAGTTCGGCATCTGGGTTCTCACGACCTGTACCGCCACCCTTTACCGGGAGGCGCATCATGCCGTAGCCCAAGATGCTGACCTTATCTTTTGTGTTGGGGTTGATGCGATACGTCATCTTGCCCACAGGAGGTTCCTGATAGTTGCCTTCCGCCTTCAACTCGCTGTTCTTGCTCTTGCAGGCAGAGAGGAGGGCGGAGCTGGCTACAGCTCCAGCACCTAAGACTTTCAAAAAGTCTCGTCTATTTAGTTCTTTTCCCAT
>DKCU01000058.1:0-18479 GCA_002451555.1 Candidatus Segatella albertsiae | reverse complement strand
TTATGTACTTCGTGCCCCTCCACGTGGATGGCACTGAATGGTTTCGCAGGACAGAGGTTCTCGCACGCTCCGCATCCGATGCAACGGCTCAGGTTGACGGCAGGGAACTTTGGAGAAGTCTCGTCGTTCGGGTCTGTCGGAATCATCATGATGGCTCCCGATGGACAGTGACGGGCACAGTTGCCACATTCCACCCCATCGGTGAAGACGATGCAATTCTTCTTAGACCACACCGCATGACCAATCTGTATGCTCGACTTGTCTTCCTTCTTGATAGGTTTGATGGCACCGGCAGGACACACCTCGCTGCATCGGTGGCACTCTGGTCGGCAATAGCCTCGCTCGTACGACATCGTTGGCTGCATCAAATGCATCAGGTCGGTGCTAGGACGAAGCACGTCGTTAGGACACTGCGATACACAGAGTTGGCAAGCCGTGCAATGTTGTGCCATGTTCTGGGCTGACAGTGAACCTGGAGGTGTGATGGGCGTATGACGCTTGAAAGGTTCCTTCTGGGTGACAGCGGCAAGACCGCCATCCACCTTCTTCTTCTCCTGAGCCAATGCGGCAGTTGTTGTAGCCAATGCGGTTGCAAGTAAAAAAGAGCGGCGGCTTGTATCGGGTGTTTGGGAGAAATTGGAAGTAGCATTGCTATCGAATTCTTCACTCTTCACTCTTCGTTCTTCACTTAAACCGTGTCCATAACTCAACGCCCCCTTATGGCAGTTGTCTAGACAATCTCCACAGACTACGCATCTCGAATAATCTATCTTGTGATTCTTGAAGTCGATGCAAGAAGCCTTGCAGCCCTTGGCACAGAGGCCGCAACCGATGCACTTGTCCTCGTCGATGCGTATCTTGAACCAAGAGAAACGAGCGAAGAGACTCAGTATCGTGCCCACAGGACAAATGGTGTTGCAATAAGTGCGACCATTTCGCCAAGCCAAGACCATTAATATAATAAAGGTGGAAAGGGCAATGAGGAAGGTGGGCAGACTCCTAATCCATACCTCTCGGCTATAGAAAGCATAGTTGTCCATGCGCTCGGCGGCAAAAGCCAAGGCGTTGTTGCCCCACAAATAGAGAGGTTGGAAGAGATTCTGTGCGATGCGACCATAACTGCTGTAAGGAGCCAACAAGGCGGCAAGTGAGCCTACACCAGCCACCAACGCTACGATGAAAACCACGAGTACGCCATATCTCAGCCAACTCTTGGCTGGCGAGTACGAAAAGCGACGGCGTTTGCGTTTCTTGTTTCGCAGTCCGCTGAACCATGAGACACCATCCTGCATCACGCCCAGCGGACAGATGATGGAGCAGTAGATGCGCCCTAGTAGTAGGGTGACGGCGATCCAAGCGATGACCACTACGACATGGAGTGCCAATACGGCTGGCAAGAACTGGATGAAAGCCATCCAAGAGAGCCAATCATGCAACGTCCCCGTAAAGTCGAGGAACAGCAACGTAATCAACCCAAAGAAAACGATTGCTAATGTTGTTCTTATCTTTCTTAGCATAATCCTTGATAAACTTATTCTAATTTCTTGATAAAACTATTCAGATAGTTCTGATTCACTTCTGTTTTTGTATGCAGTAATCTACTGCCCTATTCGGTTGCAAAATTAAGACTTTTTCTTGGAATAAGCATTATACATACTACTGAAAATATCATAAAAAATGCAGAACTGTAGCTTTAAGGTACAAGAATCTTGCGTTTTTCTACCTAGGTTGCAAAAGTTTTCGTACTTTTGTGGCATGAAAGAGACCATCATCTTACAGAATGCAGTTATCGGCTATCACTCCAAGAAAAAAAACAGGGTGGTAGCCCAAGGGCTCAATGCCTCATTGCTAAGTGGCGAACTCACCTGTCTCATTGGGGCAAATGGTACTGGTAAATCGACTTTGCTCCGTACCTTATCGGGTTTCCAGTCGCCTTTGTCAGGCAAGGTTCTTTTGGCAATGCCTTCCGAACAAGGCAACTTGCAGTCCGTGTCACAGCTTTCTCAAAAACAATTGGCATTGGCTCTCAGTGTGGTGCTGACATCATCTTCCGACAGTGTAAACCTAACGGTAGGGGAGACGGTGGGTATGGGGCGTTCGCCCTACACCAATTTCTGGGGGCAACTTTCCTCAGAGGATGAGCGTATCGTAGTGGATGCTCTCCAAGATGTCGGTATTTTGCATCTGAAAGGAAGAAAACTCTGTACGCTCAGTGACGGTGAACGTCAAAAAGTTATGATAGCCAAAGCCTTGGCGCAACAAACGCCTATCATCTTCTTGGATGAGCCGACAGCCTTTCTCGACTATCCCAGCAAGGTGGATGTCTTGTTCATGCTAAAACGTTTGGCTCATCAGCACCGAAAAGCCATATTGGTATCTACCCACGATGTAGAGATGGTCTTGCAGTTGGCAGATAGAATATGGCTCATGGAAAAGTTCACTTCGCAAGACCCGTTGAACCGAAAGGAAGAGCGTTGTACACAACTAAGCATCGGCACTCCCAGGGAATTGGCGGCGAATGGTGCGCTATCCCGATTCTTGGATGGCAAGGGACTCGCTTTCGACAAGGAGTCCCTCAAGATTACAATTTCTGGTCAAGTGTAGTTCGTCCTGCCTTATGCGTATCATCGGCATACATTTAGGGATATGCCAAATCTCTTCTTGAAATATTGCCCATTTTTTTATCTCCAACCTTCCAAATATCGTGAAGACTATGCCTAAAATCGTTCAATAGGGTAAGATTTCACGATAAATAGCCCTTTTTTACCGATTTATGGACGTATCAATCGGTATTCTATTTGTAAATTTGCACTCGTCAAACGGCAAGAATGCCGTCGAAGACCCATAACGAGATTACTAACTTAATAAAAATAACACAACTGATGAATAAATTACTGACATTGTTGTTGATGGCCAACCTGGCATGGATGCCTGCTGCCAAGGCACAAGCTCCGATGGACGGAGGCGTGTGGAAGGACAATACCGGCAAGCATATCAATGCACATGGTGGAAACATCTTCAACTACAAAGGCACTTACTATTGGTATGGTGAGAGCCGCTCGGAGGATGGCAAGCCTTATAGTTCGCTCGGTGTGAGCTGTTTTACTTCCAAAGACCTCAAAAACTGGACCAACCATGGCTTGGTGCTCCCTGTTTCCACCGAGCCAGGAAGCGACATTGAGGGCGGTTGCATCATCGAGCGTCCTAAGGTACTTTATAATGCAAAGACCAAAAAGTTCGTGATGTGGATGCACTTGGAGTTGAAAGGCAAGGGATATGCTGCCGCAAGATATGCCTTGGCTACAAGCGACACACCTTTCGGACCCTTCAAGTTCGTTCGCTCGGGCAGAGTGAATCCAGGTGTTTATCCTATCGGCTTCGCCAAGCCTGACACCACCGACCTCAAGCACCAGCTTCTCTTCCCTGAGATGAAGAAGTGGTGGACCCCTGAATGGAGATCGCAGATAGAACGAGGTATGTTCTGGATGCGTGACTTCAAGGGAGGTCAGATGGCACGAGACATGACTATATTTATTGATGATGATGGTAAGGCATACCACATCTATTCTTCAGAGGATAACTTAACGCTCCAAATCGCACAATTGACGGATGACTACATGCAGCACAATGGCTGCTATGTGAGAGTGGCTGCCGGCGGGCAGAACGAAGCTCCAACTATCTTCAAGCAGGATGGCACCTATTGGATGATTACCAGTGGATGTACAGGATGGGCACCAAATGCTGCCCGTATGTTCAGGGCGAAGAACATCTTCGGTCCTTGGGAAGAGTTGCCTAACCCTTGCCGTGGTGAGGGGGCTAACAAGACTTTCGGTGCACAGGGTACCTATATATATAAGGTGGAGACCGCAGCACAGAAGAAGATGTTCCATGGCGCCGATTATGTGTTCATGGCGGATATGTGGAATCCAAAGCATTTGAGCGATAGCCGCCACCTTTGGGTGCCTATTTCATGGGAAAATGGTATGCCAATACTGAAAAAACAATAAAAATACCGGTCGCTCTGCTTGTTTCTAGCTAAAATTTCATATATTTGCAGTGGCATAACGCTAAGTGTAATACTGCAATAAAACGTAATAACATCAAACAATACAAACTTACAAATTACAACTATCTATGAATTATATATATAAGAATATCGTGATGACCATCCTCTTGGCTCTCGTTCCTTTCATTGGAGCTGGTGCTGCCAAGAAGAAAGTACAACAGCAGAGCGACCGTGCTTATTGGTGCTCCTTGGCTTACAAAATGTCCCAACCTGTGTTGGAGAATATGGCGAAGGGAGAGTTGCAGAAGAATATGCAGACTGAGTTCAGCCCGAGCTTTGACAACCGCAACAAGAAGGTGCTCTATATGGAGTGCTTCGGTCGCTTGATGGCTGGTATCGCCCCTTGGCTCACCCTTCCGGACGATGAGACAACTGAAGGAAAACAGCGCAAGCAACTCCGTGAGTGGGCTTTGGCTTCTTACAAGAATGCCGTTGACCCTCAGAGCCCTGATTACCTCTGCTGGGGTATCGGTGGACAGAACTTGGTGGATGCCGCTTACATCGCCGAGAGCTTCCTCCGTGCTTACGATACTTTGTGGAAACCATTGGACGAGGTAACCAAGAAACGTTACCTGGCAGAGTTTGCCAAGCTCCGTCACATCGACCCTCCTTATACCAACTGGTTGCTTTTCTCTTCTACCATCGAGAGTTTCATGGCGAAGGCGGGTGGCGACTACGACCAGTATCGTGTCAACTCGGCTTGCCGCAAGATGGAGGAGTGGTACGTAGGGGATGGCTGGTATTCCGATGGCCCGGTCTTCGCATTCGATTACTACAGCAGTTATGTCTTCCATCCGATGTACTTGGAGACTCTCCAGGCGATGATTGATGCCAAGGCCAATACTCGTCTCGACTATCAGAAGTACTATGACAGAGAGTTGAAACGTTGCCAGAAGTATAGTCTTGTCTTGGAAAGATTCATTTCTCCAGAGGGAACGTTCCCTGTCTTCGGTCGAAGCATCCCTTACCGCATGGCTACCATGCAACCCCTTGCCCTCATGGCTTGGTATCAGAAGTTGCCTAGCGACTTATCCAACGGACAGGTACGTGCAGCCCTCACCAAGGTGCTCCATCGTATGTTCGACCAGGAGAACAACTTCAATGAGAAAGGATACTTGAGTATAGGTTTCTGTGGTACATCACAGAAAAATGTTGCCGACTGGTACACCAATAATGGTTCACTCTATATGACGACCCTCGCCTTCATGCCTCTTGGCTTGCCTGCCAACCATCCTTTCTGGACAGACGCAGCACAGCCTTGGACTCAGGTAAAGGCGTGGAACAACCAACAGTTCCCGAAGGATCACCAATGGAAGGATGAGATTACAACCAAGGATAAGTGGTAATATTTCATACTACTAGCAGGATGATGCCAATCTTATAGATATATAATCCTCAAGACTAGGAAGACAACCGTTCGTCTCCCTAGGGATAAAGCTCATATATTAGGCTGCCTACTATAAAATCTAACTTAGATTTCTATAAATACAAGTTAGATTTAATGAAATATAAGTTGGATTCCATCAAATATAAGTTGGATTTTATGCTATACAGCCTGATGAGTCGGGTTATGCTATCGTATGATGCTAGTTACGCAACCGTATGATTAAAGTTTTATAACCCTATCACATCAAAAAGGTACTAATAACGATAAGAATGATGAAAAAGATAATGATGTCGCTGCTCGCAGCAGCCTTGGCTTTGCCAATGATGGCAGCACAGCCAAACAATAAAGCCGCTAAGAAAAAGGTGGCTAAGAAGGAAGTGAAGGCTTCCAAGAAGTGGAACCACGAGCAAGTGGTGGAGTTGATAACCAAGGTGAACAACTATTGGCAAGCCAACAACAAGCCTGAGGTTCGTGCCTTCTGGGATAATGCCGCTTACCATACCGGCAATATGGAGGTGTATAAGATGCTCAAGGATCAAAAGATGCTCGACTACACTATCCGTTGGGCTGAGCACAACGACTGGACAGGTGCTACCGAGGCTAACCCTGCCAAGTGGAAGTACAAGCCATACGGAGAGGGAAAAGACCATGTGCTCTTCGGCGATTGGCAGATTTGTTTCCAAACCTACATTGACCTCTATAACATTGAGGCTGCCAAGGGAAATGCCGCTGCATCCGAATACATGGTGAAGCGTGCCAAGGAGGTGATGCACTATGAGGCTTACTCCGAACCAACCGACTATTGGTGGTGGAGCGATGCGCTCTACATGGTGATGCCGGTGATGACCAAGATGTATAAGCTCACAGGTGACGTGAAGTATCTCGACAAACTTTACGCCAACCTTCTCACCACTGATGAGATTATGCTTGACAAGGAGACCAATCTCTATTTCCGTGATGGCAAATACGTGTATCCTAAGCATAAGAGTGCCAACGGCAAGAAGGATTTCTGGGCTCGTGGCGACGGATGGGTGCTCGCAGGCTTGGCAAAGGTGCTCCAGGATATGCCTAAGGACTATGCACACTATCAGTTCTTCGTGGACAAGTTCCAGAAGTTGGCAAAAGCCGTGGCAGAGATTCAGCAGCCAGAGGGTTACTGGACTCGTTCGATGATGGATCCTGACCATGCGCCTGGACCAGAGACCAGCGGTACAGCTTTCTTCACATACGGTATGCTTTGGGGTGTGAACAATGGTTTCTTGCCAAAGAAGGAATACAAGAAGACTATCGACCGTGCTTGGACTTACCTCACGGAGACTGCCGTTCAGGAAGATGGCAAGGTAGGTTATGTACAACCTATCGGTGAGCGTGCTATCCCAGGCCAAACGGTAGATGCCAACTCACAGGCTAACTTCGGCGTAGGTGCCGTGCTCCTCGCTGCTTGCGAGTACGATAAGTATCTTGAGACTAAGTAATATCCATATAATAAATAAGGTATATACATCTCATATAATAATAACAACTGACAAAAATGAAACAAAGACTGTTCCTTACATTAAGTATGGCAGGTCTGGCAATGGCAACCTTCGGAGTACAGAAACCGAAGGCTGCCATTAAGTTGTCTAAATCGACGACTATCCAGCAGCCTACCTACACCGAGTGGCATGACCTCCAGGTGAATGCCATCAATCGTTTTCCTTTGCATACCCATTTCTTTAGCTATCCAGTGGAAGATTGGGTTTATGAGACAAAAGAAGGCCTGCACAGCCGAGACATCTTGCACATGGACAAAACCCTGAGCAAGTCTTATCTCTCGCTCGATGGTACCTGGAAGTTCAATTGGGTGGAGAATGCTGACCAGCGTCCTACTGATTTCTTCAAGACTGACCTCGATGATTCCCAATGGAAGAATATACAGGTGCCAGGCAACTGGGAAATGTTGGGTTATGGCCAACCTGAATATGTCAATTCTGGTTTTGCATGGCGTGGGCATTTTGACCAACAACCACCTGCAGTTCCTACCAAGGATAACCACGTGGGCTCTTATCGTCGTATTATTGATATTCCTGCCAATTGGGATGGCAAGCAAGTGATAGCTCACTTCGGAAGTGTCACTTCCAATATCTATCTCTACGTGAACGGCAAGTTCGTGGGATATGCCGAGGATAGCAAGATTGCAGCCGAGTTTGACATTACACCTTATCTGAAGAAGGGCAAGAATCTCATCGCCTTCCAAACGTTCCGTTGGTGTGATGGCTCTTGGGACGAGGACCAGGACTTCTGGCGTTTGAGCGGTCCTGTTCGTGAGAACTACCTCTATGCTCGTGATGCCAAGTTGCACTTGGAGGATATTCGTGTGACTCCTGACTTGGTGAATGACTACAAGGATGGCGTGCTCAACGTATCTGCCAAGGTGAAGGGCAACGGAAAGGTCAATCTCATCTTGTTTGACAAGGACAGAAAGCAGGTGGCTACCGTCAACAATGTCTTGGTGAAGAACGGTATCGTGAATGCTACCTTGAAGTTGGATAACCCTCATAAGTGGTCGGCTGAGACACCTTATTTATATACCTTGCAAGTTTCTTTGATGGGTGCTCAGAAGAAGACCGAGATGGTGGCGGCTACCGCTACTCCTATCAAGGTAGGTTTCCGCAAGGTGGAAATCAAGAACAAGCAGTTCTTGGTCAATGGTCAGCCTGTGCTCATCAAGGGTGCAGACCGTCATGAGATGGATCCTGATGCGGGTTACAATGTCAGTGTGGAGCGCATGATACAGGATATCAAGATTATGAAACGCTTGAACATCAATGCTGTTCGTACCTGTCACTATCCTGACGACCCTCGTTGGTATGACCTTTGCGATGAGTATGGTCTCTATGTAGTGGCTGAGGCCAACCAAGAGAGCCACGGCTTCGGTTACGGAAACGATGCGGCTGCCAAGAAGCCGATGTTCGCCAAGCAGATATTGGAGCGCAATCAGCATAATGTATCCAACTTCTACAACCATCCTTCCATCGTGACTTGGAGCTTGGGTAACGAGACCGTGATGGGTGACAACTTCCTCAATGCTTACAAGTGGATCAAGAGCCAGGATACGAGCCGCCCTGTACAGTATGAGCAGGCTCACCAAGGTGAGGGTACGGATATTTTCTGTCCGATGTACTACACGGTAGATGCTTGTGAGAAATATTCCAAGAATCCTAACAGCAAGATGCCACTTATCCAGTGTGAGTACAATCACACCATGGGTAACTCGGGTGGTAACTTGAAGGATTATTGGGACTTGGTACGCAAGTACCCTATCTTCCAAGGTGGTTTCGACTGGGACTTCGTTGACCAAGGTTTGCATCGCCATATCGTGAAGCCAATGAGCATCAATCCTGAGAAGATGAGCAATGAACAGCTTCGCAAGATAGAATATACATATGGTGGCGACTATAACAACTATGACCCAAGCGACAACAACTTCAACTGCAATGGTATCATCGGTCCAGACCGACAACTCAATCCTCATGCTTACGAGGTGGCTTATCAGTACCAGAACATCTGGGCGAGCTGGGATAACGTGGAGAAGAGAACCATCAAGATTTACAACGAGAACTTCTTTCGCGACTTGAGCAACTATGATTTGGAGTGGAGCTTGATAGAGAATGGCAAGAAGACACAGCATGGCACTTTGGTCAACCTGAACGTCGCTCCTCAGAAGACGATGGTATGGGCAGTGCCTTACGACCCTGCTCAAATCAAAGGCAAGGAAGTATTCCTCAACATCGACTTCCGTCTAAAGAAGGCTGAACCTTTGATGGAGGCTGGTCAGGTAGTGGCTTACAACCAACTCGTCGTAAAGGAAAAGCAATGTTGCGGTCATTGCACCGACAAGATGGCGCAGACTAAGGATGGCAAGAACGTCAAGACTAAGTTCATCGACAAGAAGGGCGAGCAAGACATCACCGTTTCTACATCTGATTTGATATTCAAGGTAAATCGCAATACAGGTCTTATCTCTGAATACAACTTCCAAGGCAAGTCACTCCTCGGCGAGGGTGGTACCTTGAAGCCAAACTTCTGGCGTGCTCCTACCGACAACGATATGGGTGCCCAGTTGCAAAAGAAGTTCAAGGTATGGAAGAATCCTCAGATGAACATCAAGGGTGTGGCTGTAGAGAAAGACAAGAAGGCGAACACCTATAATATATGTGCTACATACGATATGCCAGAGGTAAAGAGCGAGTTGGAAATTCATTATCTCGTGATGGCAAACTCTGGTGTTGTCAAGGTGACAGAGAACTTACACGCTGCAGAAGGCGAGAAAGTAAGCGACCTCTTCCGTTTTGGTATGTTGATGCAGTTGCCATACGATATGGACAAGAGTCAGTACTATGGTCGTGGTCCTATAGAGAACTACTCGGATCGTGAGGATTGCATGCGCATTGGCATCTACCAGGATGATGCAGATAATCAATATTTCCCATACATCCGTCCTCAGGAAAGTGGTACGAAGGGTGACATCCGTTGGTGGAAACAGACCGATGCCTCAGGTTTCGGATTCCTGGTGAAGGACTGCAAGCCATTCTATGCAAGTGCCATCCACTTTGATACAGAGACATTGGATGATGGCGACAACAAGGAACAGCGTCATAGCTTTGACTTGAAGAAGTCTAAATATACCAATCTCTTCCTCGATGGCGAGCACATGGGTGTAGGTGGCGAGAACTCTTGGGGCGCATGGCCTTTGGAGAAATATCGCATCCACTATGGCGACAAGAGCTTCAGCTTTGCGATTGTCCCATTGAAGAAGTAAAGTTATATCTGTTCTTGATATTCAGAGTTCTTCGTCATAAAAATAATGAGAAACGATAGAGAATGAAGGAATCAAGAGGATTTATAGACAAAATCAAATGGATTATGTTGATAATCCAATATATTTGAACGAAAAGTCCACCCCTATGTGGGTGGATTTTTCGTATCTTTGCACCGAATAGTAATAAACCTAAAAAAGCATATAACGTAAACATGAGAAAAACGAACATCTTTGCTGCCCTTTTGATGGCAGCCATGACTTCGCTCAGTGCTTCGGCACAGCATCAGTTTGCTGTACAGGCAAACAAACCTGGTGTGGAAATCCAGCCTACCATGTATGGTATCTTCTTCGAGGATATCAACTTTGGTGCAGATGGTGGCCTCTATGCCGAGATGGTGGAGAATCGCTCCTTTGAGTTTCCACAGAGATTGATGGGATGGAATACTTTCGGCAATGTGACCGTCGGTGATGTAAAGCCTGCCTTCGATCGCAATCCTCATTATGTGACATTGGAGTCTGCAGGTGCCAAGGAGAAGCAAACGGGCCTGGAGAACCGTGGTTTCTTCGGCATGGGCTTGAAGAAAGACATGAAGTATGACTTCACCGTATATGCTCGCCTTCATCTTGTGGATGGTAAGCAGACCAAGATTCGTGTCGAACTTGTCAACTCCAACAACAATGTCATCGCCAAGCAGAGTATTACTATCACCAATAACAAGTGGCAGAAATATACAGCTACGCTGACTTCCCCACAGACTGATGCCAAGGGCTTGATGAGAGTCTATCTGGAGAAAGGTGCCGAGAGCGTTGACCTCGATCACATCTCTCTCTTCCCAGAAGATAACTGGAAGGGACTTCGTGCCGACCTTGTACAGGATTTGGCAGACTTGCATCCAGGCGTGTTCCGTTTCCCTGGTGGATGTATCGTAGAGGGTACCGACTTGGATACTCGTTATGAGTGGAAGAATACGGTGGGAGCACCAGAGAATCGTCCTTTGAATGAGAATCGCTGGAACTATACCTTCCCTCACCGTCTCTATCCTAATTATTATCAGACATACGGCTTGGGATTCTATGAGTACTTCCTCCTTTCCGAAAAGATAGGAGCAGACCCATTACCTATCCTCTCTGTCGGTTTGGCTTGCCAATACCAGAACAGCGATAATGACAAGAATGCCCATGTGGCAGTGGATGACTTGCAGAGCTATATCGACGATGCGCTCGACTTGATAGAGTTCGCCAATGGCCCTGTTACCTCCAAGTGGGGCAAGGTGCGTGCAGACATGGGGCATCCAGCTCCATTCAACTTGAAGCAAATCGGTATCGGAAACGAGCAGTGGGGACCTCTTTATCCTGAGCGTTTGAAGAAGTTTGTCGAGCAGATTCGTGCCAAGTATCCTAAGATTAAGATATGTGGTTCTTCTGGTCCATCAGCCGATGGCAAGGACTTTGATTATGGTTGGCAGGAAATGCGCAAGCTGGGTGTTGACTTGGTGGATGAGCATTACTATAAGAGCCCAGAGTGGTTCCGCTCTAATGCAAATCGTTATGATAAATACGACCGCAAGGGTCCTAAGGTTTTCGCCGGTGAATATGCCGCTCATGCCAAGCACGACCCTAACTCATGGGAGGCAGCTCTCTCGGAGGCAGCTTTCATGACAGGCTTGGAGCGCAATGCCGATGTGGTTTATCAGGCTACCTATGCTCCTCTCTTCGCTCATGTAGAGGGATGGCAATGGCGTCCGGACCTCATCTGGTTCGATAATTTGACTTCTGTTCGCTCTGCCAACTACTATGTGCAGCAGCTCTATGGCTTGAACAAGGGTACCAACGTGCTCTCGCTCACAGAGAATGGCAAGGCCGTGGAGGGCGAGAATGGTCTTTATGCGACCGCTTGCTACGACAAGAACACCAAGAGCTATATCGTCAAGATAGCCAATACCTCTAATGAGGAGAAGGAAATCAACGTTACCTTCAATGGCTTGAAGAAGTTGAATGCAGGTAAGGTGACTGTTCTCCATGCTGATGATATTCAGGCAGAGAACAAGATAGACAAGAAAAACGCCGTTGTACCTGTTACATCAGATGTACAGGCTAACGGCAATGTGTTGAGTGTTAAGATGAAGGCAAACAGTTTCGCTGTTTACCGATTCTAAATAGTTTTCTGTTAAGGTTAGAAAGTTTTCTGTTAAGGTTAGAAGGTTTTCTATTTAAGGTTAGAAAGAATGTTTCGTGCCCTGCTGGTTGTGACAACTGGCAGGGCTTTTGCTATGGTATAAGTTTTGGCAGGTGCTGTATGTTTCTTCTATTGTAGAAAAAGATATTTATAATACCAAAATCGTGCTTATGTGGTCGCTATTATGGATTATGTTGCGATTATCTGTCCTAAATAGCTAGGGCAACTGTCGGAAAAGCGTACACTATTTTGCCAAAAAAGTTGGTTAAATCAATAATTATGAGTATTTTTGCATCATGAGAGAACGACTGTCTTACCAATATAGCTGTTTGTAGTGCCTATGATAGTAAAGCAAATGATAGGAATCTTTTGTGTCGCCTTGCTGTTCGTTGCTTGTCACCATACAGTGCAAGAACGACAGAAATGCGATTCAGACAATTTAGTTTCCATAGAGGATTCTATGGAGCTCAACCCTTCGTATGCCCGAAAATTACTTGATGTCGGCATGAAGAACGCAAAGGATAGTCTTACTTATTATGAGTATATGTCACGGTTGGGAAAGTTCTATTGCTTGTCTGCAACTCCCGATTCTATGAGCCTGTATATCAATCGTGTCATTGGTTTCGCCTCTCGTCAGCCTCGAACTCCTCGCCGCAACAGCTTGTTGGCTTATGCCTACAATTGTCAGGCCGTCAACTCTCATCTCTTCCATAAGAAACCAGATGATGTGGTAAAGCTCTATCAGAAAGCTTACGACTTGTTGCGCGAGAGCGACACCCCAGAGCTGATGCCTGATATCAGTGCCAACCTAGGCGATGCTTATGTCTTTGAAAATGACTTGCCAAAAGCTGCGTCATGCTATCGCAAGGCTTTGTTCTTGGTTGATTCCCTTCAACTGCCCAAGGAGCGCAATGCCTCGCTGTACATGGGCTTGGGAAGAATCTATTTGCTATTGGATGACTTTGACGCTTCGCTGAAGTGTTATCGCAACACGGAACCATACTTCAAAGGGATGTCGCTCAATTTGAAGGCTTATTTCTTGACCAATTATGGCAATTATTACTATTATAGCAAGGACTATGCTACATCCTTGAAGAAATTTCTGCAGTTGAAGTCATTATTGGAAAAGTATGACAAGGGAGAAACCTATAGCATGTACCTCTGCAAGCTCAATCTGGCTGATCTTTATCTGAATCTCGGCGAGATAGACTTGGCTGAGAAATATCTGGATATGGTGGAGCCTTATATGCAGAAGAACAAAGATGTGGTTGCCTTGTATTATTGCAATACCATTCGCATCGGCATCTCTGTCAAGAGGGGAAATCTCGCCCATGTGGAAACATTGCTTGCAAAGGAAGGCCCTCATGACGACATGGACTTCTCGCTTCGTAAGATACGCAATCGCTATCTTCGGGAATATGACGAGAGAAAAGGTGACTATCGGAAGGCTTACCTCAACTTGGTGGAAGACAATCGGATGAACGACTCGCTGGAACACAACCGTGCCAATATGCGATCGACCGACGTGATGCAACGATTTGCGCAAGATACGCTTTTGCTCCATCATCAGATTGCCATCGAACATAAAAACGCCGAAATTCAGGAGTCTCGTGCTGTAATCCTGTCTGTCGTCGGTCTGTTGGTTATCCTTTCTTTGGTGATAGCTTTGTTGATTATCATTGCCAGGAAAAAGGTGGAAAAAGACAAACTCAGCATCATGCAGTTGAAACTTGATGGCGTGAGAAACCGCATATCTCCCCATTTTGTCTTCAATGTGCTCAACAACAAGATTGTCAATTCCGATAAGAAAGAAGCTTCAGAATTGTTGGGTCTCTCCAAACTGATTCGAGCTAATTTGGATATGTCTTGCAAAATGGCGGTTTCGCTCAAGGAGGAACTTGATTTCGTAAGACAGTATGTGGCGGTGGAATCTCAGCTGATGGACGATGAACTGAAGTTTGAGGTGAATATAGCAGAGGGCATAGACGAAGAATGTGTGAAGTTGCCGTCCATGTTGGTTCAGATTCTCACGGAGAACGCCTTGGTACATGGACTTCGTGGGTGGGAAGGTACTAAGTGCTTGACCATTGATGTAGAACGAATGGAAAAAGACGTGGTTCGCATCAGTGTGTTGGATAATGGACCAGGTTTTGATGCAAGGACCATGATGACCAAGCGGCGCATCGGATTGAACATCATTGGACAGACGATGTCTGTTATCAATGAGCGCAACAAATGCAAGATGAGTTTTCAGATGCATAATCGTACAAATTCCGACGGAACGATTTCTGGATGTGAGTCGGTACTGGTGATACCGCAGAAGGTGCAATATCTATCATAATAAGCAATGTCTGACATAACAATCTGTCGTAGTAAAGAGATTTATCGGAATAAAATAAGAGGAATATGGTAACGATAATAGTAGATGATAGCAAGGCGGCTGCGCAAGACTTGGCAAACCGCCTGGAGGCTTTCGAGGATATCGAGGTCGGGGGTATCGCTTATAATGGCTTGGATGGCTTGACGATGGTTAGCCAGGTACATCCTGACGTGATATTCCTGGATGTTCAATTGCCAGACCTCTCTGGCTTAGAGTTCCTCGACCAATTGGCCAATCTCACCCATGATGCGACACGTGTCGTGATGTTTACGGCTTACGATGAGTATATTCTTCCTGCCTTTCGCAAGAAAGCGTTTGATGTATTGCTCAAACCTATAGATGACAAGGATTTGGACTCTATCATCCAAAGACTGTTGCATGAGGATATCCTGGTGCTACGCACAGATGATGGCTCCTGCAAAAAACAAGCCTCCAAGTTCCTCTTCTATACGAACACCCTTGACTTCAAGTTGGTGGATAAGCGCGACATCGGTTTGTTCAAATATGACCACATACAACGTTGCTGGGAACTCGTGGTGGCTGGTTGCAAGCAGAACGTTCGTTTGAAACGCAATCTGAAAAGTGAGGCTCTGATGAATCTCTGCGACCAATTCGTGCAAGTCAACCAACGGTATATCATCAATATGGATTACTTGATAGAGGTGGTGGACAACGTGTGTCACTTCTATCCGCCTTTCGACTCGATAGATTATGTGAAGGTGAGCCGTGTCTATCGCCGAAAGCTTGTAGAAAGGTTCCATAGCTTGTAGGTAATATGAATAGTACGAATTCTATTCCTGATTCACAAAAGCAATGGTTTGTGTTGAGGGCTACGTATAGTAGGCAGAAAAAAGCATACGACTATATTGTCAATGATGGAAAACAGGCTGATGTTGAGGCATATCTACCGACACATCATGTGTTGAAAATAATTAATGGCAAAAGGAAAAGAGTCTTGGTGCCATATCTTCCTCAACTATTATTTGTCTATGCCACGGCAGAGCAAGTGAAGCATTGGGTGGAGGATACGCCGGACTTGTCTTTCCTTACCTATTATTATAATCATTTCAAGAAAGATGAGCAAGGCAAGAATCCCCCTCTTGTTGTGTCGGATTTAGCGATGCGGAACTTCATCCGCTTGACCAGCGTTGACAATGAACATGTCAAACTTGTCCATCCCGACCAATGCCACTACAAAAGTGGCGATGTCGTGCGAATTACAGATGGTGAGTTTGTTGGGGTGGAAGGAAAGGTGGCAAGAGTTTCTGGACAGCAAAGAGTGGTGGTGGAAGTAGAAGGCATCTGCTTGATAGCGACGGCATATATCCCGACAGCTTTTTTGGAGAGAATATAAAATCAAAATATGATATAAGAACAATTACCCTTTATGATTTACTAATAAATTTTATGTCCCGACTAATCCGTGATGGACGAGTCGGGATTTTTGCTTTTTAGCTTTCAGCCCAATTTATGACACACCCTCTAAAGTCGTCAGTAGGTAAAGTGTAGTGAGGAAAGAAAAATAAACAGATAGACATGATTTTATGCCTGATAAGCATGTTTAGCGACCTCTTATGCCAAATTGGTAAAAAAGCTATTTGTGAGTTTTAGCTTTTTTTGTTAAATTTGTTGTCTGAAAGTAAATGATATTCGAGCAATATCATAATGATGAGTAATCAAGGTGGAAGCTTCAAAGATGTCGTTTCGCTCTCCGACCAAAAGGCGAGCAAGCAAGCCTTTCTTGATTTAACCGACAAGAAGTTGAATATCCTTCACATTGCGACCTCGTGGCTCTTTCGGCTTGTGAGACTGGTCTCGGAAAATTAAGTTCGGATGGTGTGTTCGGCCTTCAACGTGGATTCAAAAATGCTGGTGTGCATACGCTACTGATGAGTTTGAAGAATGTCTATGATGTTTCGACGGCAGAGCTGATGATAGCTTTCTATAAAAATTTGATGCTTGGGATGAGCAAGCGTGAGGCTTTGGTGAAGGCACAGCAGGCGATTCGACAAAAGGGATATAAGGATGCCAAGTACTGGGCAACGTTTATTCTTTTGGATGCCATTTGAAAAAAGTGAAGCCACATAAACTATATTTTCGACCGCATAAATCTATTTATTCCCTTTTATGACCAAATTACCAAAAACATGATTTTGAGCGTATCATATTTTTTGCTATTTTTGTCGGAAGTAAATGAGTCCTAAGACTGAGTACTAGACTAATCATTTAAAAGTAAAGATATGAAAAAAGTATTGTTTGTAGCCCTATTGGCAAGTATCGCTATTTCTTCTTCTGCCAAGAAGAAATTAGCCATCACGATGACAGGTGAGAATCTCGCTACGTTAACCCAAGTGACTGATAACCAGGAACCATGCCTTGATCCTTTTGGTGGAGACAATGGAGGTCCATTGTATTTTTCTGTAAGAGAGAACAAAAGGTACTATAATATTTACAAGAAGGAAAATCCATTTTCTGCTGCTATGTCTCAGAAGACAAGTGGCAAGAACAATAACAGACAGCCTAATTTCAATCCTGTAACAGGCAAGATTGCTTTCAGTTGTCAGCAGGATGGTGCTGGAACTTCAGACATCTACACCATGTTTGACAGCAAAGGAAAAGCCTTGTCGCAAATCACGGAGAGTAGCGATGCATACGAAGAGTATCCTAGTTTCAGCAAGGATGGAACCCTCTTGGTATATGCCAGGACTCAACTTAGCTATTTCCGCAAAGCGAATTGGGCAACATTCTTCTTTGGCTTCGGCGGTACGACAGTTGTCGTTGAGAACAGTGAGATTTGGATGAAGAATCTCAAGACGGGTGAGACAACTTTGCTAGGCAATGGGTATCAGCCATGTTTCTCGCCAGACGGAAAGAAGATAGCATACGTGAAGTATTCAAGTGATGCCAAGAGTACCAGTATTTGGGTGATGAACGTTGACGGAAGTGACCAAGTTCAGGTTACCGATGCCAAGAAAGGTTATGCGCTCACGCCACGTTGGAGTCCTGATGGCAAACGCCTCATTTTCCAGGCATCCAAGAAGGACAAAAAGGACGCAGACCTTTACGTGATTGATGTAGATGGCAACAACCTGATACAGTTGACTATCAACAAGTCATACGATGGACAGCCATATTGGACAACGGATGGCTACATTTACTTCGTTTCCGATCGAGGTAATGATGCGGGCAACTATCAGATTTGGAGATTTAAGTATGAATAAATGATAGATATGGATTCTTTCCTTTTCATTTGAGGAAAGAATCCATTTTTAGATTAATAGCGTATGAGAAAAATCATATTTATATTATTGGCACTGGTTTGCTGGAACGTAGCCAATGCTCAACTCTTGGAACAAAAAGGAGTGGCTTATCGCTATAATGGCAAGAATCCACGAATACCTTTTGGGGGTGTGTATGTCAAAACAGTGACATCGCCAAATGGAGTTGTAAGTGACAATGCAAGTGGTGCTTTTACTTTGAAGCTGAAAGGCATCAAGCTGGGTGACCGATTGGGAAAGGCAACGGTGTCCAAGTCTGGCATGATGATATTCAATCAACAGGCTGTGGATGAGTGGAACGCAAGAAAAGAACCTCTTAGACTTATCTTATGCGATGCTAATGAATTCCAAAAACAAAAGAACAATCTTACAGGGCGGACGCATCAAAATG
>DKCU01000072.1 GCA_002451555.1 Candidatus Segatella albertsiae | reverse complement strand
CTTGTACGACTTCACGTCGCAAATCGTCTGCAAAATTACGATTATTTTCTCAATTATCTGCCCAAAAATTAATTTATCTGCCTCATTTGATGCAAAAATGAGGCAGATAAATCGAAAATGAGGCAGAAAAGAAGTATTTGTTTGATTTATAAAAGAATACTAAAGTTCACAAGTTTGTGAACCACAAACTTGTGAACTTCGTTTTTATTATTTATCTTTGCGGTTGTTAAGCTGCATTTGGCATTTGAAACCAAACTTTCATGTTGCTATTTGCATGGTTTATTTACGCAAATTAATCTTATCATAAATATGAGAAAAAGTATAGTATCTATTGCCATTCTCTTCTTGGCTTTCTGGCAGGTGGTGATGGCAGGCGAAAGGGCTGTTGCTGCACAAGGCAAACAGCATTTTATCACAGACGATGCTTATCGCTCCAAGGTGGAGAATACCTTCGAGAAGAAGATGAATCTTGTTGGCAAGCAGTTTTATCAAGTGAAGAGACAAAAGCTTATAACAGACGCTAAGACTAAGAACATCTGTAAGGATTTGGTGAAGAAGAAACTGACGAATGCGGAGCAGGAGGCATTGCAGTTTCTCTATGCTTATATGCCTGTGGCAGATGTCACCGACTATCCTACGTCATTCTTTCTCCAGAATGTTCGCACAAGCTTCGAGGCTCGTCGGGAAATGCCTTGGGGACAGGAGATTCCTGAATTGCTATTCCGTCATTTCGTACTTCCTATCCGTGTGAATAATGAGAATCTCGATGATTCTAGACAGGTGTTCTACAAGGAGTTGAAGGAACGTGTGAAGGGGATGAGTATGAAGAATGCCATTTTGGAGGTGAACCATTGGTGTCATGAGAGAGTGACTTATCAACCTTCTGATGCTCGTACTTCCGCACCCCTTTCCACAATCCGTTCTGCATACGGCAGATGTGGCGAGGAGAGTACTTTCACGGTCGCTGCCTTGAGAGCGATAGGTATTCCTGCGCGACAGGTTTATACTCCTCGCTGGGCGCATACCGATGACAATCATGCCTGGGTGGAGGCTTGGGCTGATGGAAAATGGTACTTCCTCGGTGCTTGTGAGCCAGAAGCTGTGCTCAACCTAGCTTGGTTTAATGCCCCGGCATCACGAGCTATGTTGATGCATACCAAGGCATTCGGTGATTACAATGGCCCCGAGGAAGTGATGTTGCGCACGTCCAATTATACGGAAATTAACCTTATTGACAACTATGGCTCTTCTGCTCGAATCGATTTCTCGGTGGTAGATACCAATGGTAAGCCTGTGGATGGAGCGAGAGTGGATTTCAAGATTTATAATTATGCAGAGTTTTGCTCGGTAGTGACTAAATATACGTCTTCGGATGGTAAGACTTTTCTATCGGCTGGTAAAGGCGACATGATGGTTTGGGCTTCGAAGGCTGGCAAATATGGCTTCGCCAAGGCTTCCTTTGGTAAGGACAAGACCATTACGGTTTGTTTGAATCATGAGGTAGGAAAAGAAGGACAAGTTTTCTATCGTGATTCCTTTGATATTGTACCTCCTCCAGAGAAGGCGAATATCCCTTTGGTATCGGCAGAGGCGAGAACCAAAAACTTGGAGCGTTTTGCTTACGAGGATTCTATCCGTCATGCTTATCTTGCTACCTTCTTTAATCAAGAGACCGCATTCAGAGCTTTGCGAGAGAAGGGACTGATTGTGGAGAAATATCTGACGAGAAATGGTATTGCCACTTGGGTTGCCAAGGGAGAGGAACTTGCTGTTTCGACTCCTGTTTCGCCTTGTCCTATTTCTGAAAAAGACAAGATAATTCCAGATATGAATCAAGTGGAAACTTCTGTGGCTTGTGGAATTAATTCCACGGAAACGCTAAAAGACAAACAGGATATTGGGACTCAAAGAATCTCTGCAAAGGCGCAAAAGATGGTGGATTTCTTGGTAGCTTCTTGGGGAAATCATGCTGTTGTCCTTGATTTCTTGGTGCAGCATCAAGATCAACTTGATAGAACTATCAGCTTGCTTAGTACTTTGAGTGCCAAGGACTTGCGAGATATGCAAGTGAATATTTTGGAGGATAGTTTCTTGGCAAGTAGCGACCAATTATCGCCTCGTGTAGAGGATGAAATGATTATCTCGCCTTTCAAACAGTTTTTCGAGCAAGAATTTGGCAAGATGAAATCTACGCTCAAGACGGATGCTGCAGGTGCTTTCTCTCATTCTGTAAACGTAAAACAATCTTTGGCACAGTCTTTTAAAAATGATCCTCGTCTCTTGGTGGAGTGGGTGAAGCAAAACATTCACTTGAACCCAGACAAGAAGGCGCTACAAATCGCTCAAACCCCAGTCGGTGTATGGAAATCTCGCTTGACTGATGAGCGTTCTCGCAAGATATTCTTCGTCGATGTGGCAAGAAGCCTTGGCATCGAGGCAAGGGTGGATGCAGTGACCAAGAAGTTGCAATATCGAATGGAAAGCAAGGAGGATAAACAATCAGAGAAGAATGGCTGGATAGATGTCGATTTTGATAAAACTTCATCAATTGTGTCTCGAAAAGGAATTCTAAAGCTTGATTATCAAGTCAATGGTGCGGTAGATGACCCGAAATATTATAGTCATTTTACGCTTACACGTATCAATACCGATGGTTCTACCTCTCTCTTGGAATATCCAGAGGAGGGTTGCACTTGGAGCTATACTTTTAAGAATGGAATAGAATTGGATGAAGGGGATTATGCACTTGTGTCGGGTACTCGCCTTGCTAATGGTGGGGTATTGTCGGAAATGCAGTTGTTGCATGTAATTTCAGGAGAAACTCTCCCTGTTACAATACATTTGCGTACTTCTCAGACGGAAGTTACTGTAAAGGGCAACTTCGATTCTGAATCGAAATTCTTGTTGTTGAATCAACTTCCTAATTCTGAAGGTTTGTCTGAGTCTGCTTCTGACAAGGGGGAAAACTTGAAGGAGGTAAGTCTTTTGAGCCAAACTGGTCGTGGCTATTTCATCACTGGCTTGATAGGTGTGGGGCAGGAACCGACCAATCATGCCTTGAAGGACATTGCCAAGGTTGCACAGGTGTTTGAAAGATGGAATCGTCCGATAGTGCTTCTCTTTGAGGATGAGGCTTCTGCTCATAAGTTCCGTATCAATGAGTTCCCTGGTTTGCCAAATAATATCATCTTTGGTATAGACAAGGATGGGGTTATTCGCAAACAACTCGTTGATAATATGAAACTTACAAATGCCAATCTTCTTCCGATATTCACGATTTCTGATACATTCAACAGGGTCGTTTATGTTTCTCAAGGATATACGATAGGATTGGGTGAACAGTTGGAGACGATAATTAAGAAGTTGTAGTATTCTTCAACCTCATGTAAGTTTGTATGAATAAAGGCTTCCGATTGTTTCATGTGAAACATCGGAAGCCTTTATTCTTTTGTCAAAATCAAATCTATTTGATATTAAAACATATTCATTCTCGTTAATGTGCTTCTAACCAGTTCTTTCCCCAGCCAGCATCAGCTATCAAAGGCACGCTCAGGTGATATGCGTTCTGCATTTCCTCGACTACAATTTTCTCCACCTTTTCCTTTTCCTCAGGATAAACGGAGAAGTTGAGTTCATCGTGCACTTGTATAATCATCTTGCTCTTGATGCCTTCTGCCTTGAATCGGTTGAAGATGCGAACCATCGCCACTTTGATGATGTCGGCCTCCGAGCCTTGAATAGGGGCATTGATGGCATTGCGCTCAGCGAAACCTCTTACCGTTCCGTTTCGGCTATTGATGTCCGGCAAGTAACGACGGCGGTGGAAGATGGTCTCGGCATAGCCTTTCTCACGAGCGATTTCCTTGGATTTCTCCATGTATGCTTTTACGCCAGGGAAGGTGCGGAAGTAATCCTCGATGATTTGCTTCGCCTCCTTGTTCTCGATATTCATGCGCTGTGCAAGACCGAAAGTTGTGATGCCATAGATGATGCCGAAGTTGGCAGTCTTTGCCTTTTTGCGTTGAGCATCAGATACTTCTGAGATGTCCTCATGCCATATCTTGGCAGCAGTGGCAGCATGGATATCGCTGCCTTCACGGAAAGCTTCCACCATGTTCTTGTCTTCGCTCAAGTGTGCCATGATGCGAAGTTCTATCTGCGAGTAGTCGGCAGAGAAGAAAAGGCAACCTGGTTCTGGTATGAAGCATCTTCTTATCTCTTTACCATCGTCATCTCTTACAGGGATATTCTGAAGGTTTGGATCGCTTGACGAGAGGCGACCTGTAGCTGTCACGGCTTGGTTAAACTGGGCATGAATATGACCTGTACGAGGGTTGATGAGTTTTGGAAGGGCATCGACGTAGGTGCTCAGCAGTTTCTTCAATCCTCTGTAGTTCAGTATCTCATCGATGATAGGGCTCTTGCTTCTCAACTGTTGCAGTACTTCCTCGCTGGTTACGTATTGTCCAGTCTTTGTCTTCTTAGGCTTCTCCACAATCTTCATCTTCCCGAAGAGGATTTCTCCTACTTGACGTGGGGAGGCGATGTTGAAGGATTCTCCTGCCAACTCGTAGATATGGTGCTCGATGTCCGACAAGCGATTTGTCAGATTCATGGATGTCTCCTTTAGTGTATTGGTGTCTATGCACACGCCATTCATCTCCATGTGGGCGAGTACAGGAACGAGTGGCATCTCTACATTCCAGAACAAATCCTCGCAATCAATTTCTTTGAGCTTTGGTTCGAGCACATTTTTCAGGCGTAGCGTGATGTCGGCATCTTCGGCTGCATATTCGTAAACTTCTGATGGAGCGAGGTCACGCATAGATTTTTGATTCTTTCCCTTCGGACCAATTAATTCCTCGATGTGAACTGTTTGATAATGGAGGAAGACTTCAGCCAAGTAATCCATGTTGTGATACAACTCGGGTTGGATGAGATAGTGGGCAATCATCGTGTCAAACATCTTGCCTTGGATCTCCACGCCGTAGTTCATCAAGACCTCATAATCGTACTTGATGTTTTGCCCCACTTTAAGAATTTCTGGGTTCTCATAGAGTGGTTTGAAGATCTTTACGAATTTTAATGCTTCTTCACGATTGGCAGGGATTGCCACATAAAATGCCTCCTTCTCTTCAACAGCGAAGCTCAATCCTACTAATTCTGCGTCAATAGCAGCGGTTGAAGTGGTCTCTGTGTCTAGACAGAGAGTTTGCTTTGTAATTAAAAAGTCATAAAGTCTTTTCGCATCTTCTTTTGTCTCAATGAGTTTGTATTTATGTGCTACCGTTTTAATGGTGTCAAAACTCGTGTTTTTTTGCTCTTCTTGACCATCTGCTTGCTGTGCGCCAAATAAATCGAGCTCTCCTGTAGGCTTCGTTTGCTTTTGTTGAGGTTTTTTAAGAACACGGCTGGCAAACGACTTGAACTCTAATTCGGTAAAGATTTCGTCCAATTTCTCCTTATCGGGTTCAACCAACTTTAAGTCTTCGAATTTTTGAGAGACAGGCACGTCGGTTCGGATGGTAGCCAAGAACTTCGACATCTTGATGTCTTCGACAGCAGCTTCCACTTTCTCACGAAGTTTACCTTTTACTTTTGCGGAATTTTCAATCAAGCCCTCGACACTGCCAAATTCGTTGATGAGTTTCACGGCAGTTTTTTCTCCGACGCCAGGACATCCTGGGAAGTTGTCTGCAGAGTCTCCCATCAGAGCCAAGAGGTCGATGACTTGGAGTGGGGAAGAGATGCCATACTTTTCCTCGATTTCTTTTTCACCTAAAGTCTCATAGCCTCCACCATGGCGTGGTCGGTACATATAAACATTTTCCCTGACCAACTGCCCATAGTCCTTGTCAGGTGTGAGCATATAGGTTTCGATACCCTTTTCGCCAGCTTGAGTTGCTACGGTACCGATGATGTCGTCCGCCTCGAATCCATCTACCTGAAGAATAGGTATATGATAAGCTTCCAGGATTCGCTTGATGATAGGCACGGAGAGTTTGATGTCCTCGGGAGTCTCCTCTCTTTGTGCTTTATAAGCTGGAAAAGCCTCGTGACGGAAGGTCTTGCCATGGTCGAAAGCCACTGCGATGTGAGTAGGCTTCTCCTTTGTGAGTATCTCGTTGAGGGTATTGCAGAAGCCCATGATACATGACGTGTTGAGCCCTTTCGAGTTGATACGAGGGGCTTTCATAAAGGCGTAATACGAGCGATAAATGAGCGCATACGCATCTAAAAGGAACAATTTATCCATAATATTCATATTTATGGTGTAAAATTACTAAAAAATTGCCATATTTCAAGAAGAATTGATTAATTTTGTAACAAATTTCGGAATTTAAGTAGTTTTACGATCATATAATGGATTATTTATCACTTATCAAGCAGCCTATTGAGGCAGAATTGGCAGATTTCATAGATTTGTTTAATAAGTCTTTGATGCACAGCGATGGACTTCTTTCGCAAGCTCTCGATCATATTCGTCAGCGTGCGGGTAAGCGTATGCGTCCTATGCTCATCCTTTTGATGGCAAAGAATTTCGGTAAGGTGACCGAGGTGACACAACATTCTGCTGTTGGTTTGGAGTTGCTTCATACGGCTTCTCTTGTCCATGACGACGTGGTCGATGAGAGTGGGGAGCGCCGTGGACAGGCCAGTGTCAACGCGACCTATAATAACAAGGTCGCTGTGTTGGTAGGTGATTACATTCTCTCTACGGCCTTGCTTCATGTCTCTTATTCTCACTCCGAGGAAATCGTGAGATATTTGGCAGAGTTAGGAAGGGTTTTGTCGAATGGAGAGATTTTACAGTTGAATAGCATCAGTAATGCTGAAATCTCGGAAGATGTTTATTATCAGGTAATTAAGCAGAAAACTGCGGCTCTCTTTGAGGCTTGTGCAGGCATTGGTGCCATGTCGGCTGGTGCTTCTATGGTAGAAATAGAAGAAGCAAAGAGGTTCGGACAGAACTTAGGAATTATCTTCCAGATTAGGGATGATATTTTCGACTATTATGATTCCAAGGAGATTGGCAAGCCTACAGGGAATGACATGACTGAAGGTAAATTGACTTTGCCTGTTATCTATGCTTTGAAATCGACTGGTGATGAGGAGATGATGAAACTTGCCCGCAAAGTGAAATCTCATGAGGTTCAACCTGAGGAAATCGCCCGTCTGGTAGCTTTTACAAAGGACAATGGAGGTATTGAGTATGCTGATAAACGTATGTGGGATTTTCATGCAGAGTGTTTGAATTTTCTTGACACTTATGTGGAGGATAGGGAGATTCGTACTGCCTTGAAAGCGTACTTGGATTTCGTGATTGAGCGCAAAGCGTAACCCTCATTTTTTATAGTTTTTATAGTTGTACGACTATGCAGGTTCATGTTGTACGACTATGCAAGGTCATGTCGTACGTTTATAGGTACTATAGTCGTACGACTATAGAAGGTCATAAAAAGAGGTCTTTCAACAGGTTGTTTTTCCTGTTGAAAGACCTCTCTTTTTATCTATGGATCCTTATACTTCGTCTATGTATAATTGAGTTTTATCTATGAATCCTTTTTTTCTGTTCTTGTTTATTTTTCTGTTATTTGTTTTACTTTCTTAGAAATACTTGATTTCCTTGCCCAGAATATCGCTCAAGAGGAGGTTGGTAAGACGGGATGTACCCAAACGCAACCACTCGTTAGTCAACCATTTCTCACCAAGAATTTCTTTTACAATGGTGTAGTAAACCACAGCGTCGTGAACCGTATTGATGCCGCCCGCTGGTTTGAAACCAATCTGGATGCCAGTCTTCTCGTAGTAAGCCTTGATGGCTTGGCACATTACATAAGCAGCCTCTGGGGTGGCTGAAATCTTCTCCTTGCCAGTAGAGGTCTTGATGTAGTCGGCTCCTGAGTACATGGCGAGAATAGAGGCCTTCATGATGTTGCTACAGTTCTTCAAGTCGCCTGTTTCCAAGATGCACTTCATCTTGTGCTCTCCACAAACTTCCTTCAATTGCTGAATATCGTCGCACATACCCTCGTAATCCTCGCTGAAGAACTTACCTACTGGCATCACGATATCTACCTCTGTTGCTCCGTCTTTGATGGCTAAGGCAGTCTCTGCTACCTTTACCTCGATAAAGGTCTGGGAGGATGGGAAATTGCCGCTTACAACGGCGATTTCGACGCCATCTACTTCCAAACTTTGGCTGATGAGACCAGCGAAGTTAGGGTAGGTGCATACTGTTGCGACATGAGGGAGGTCTGGATAATCCTTGGCAAACTGGTTCACCTTTTCGATCATCTTTAGGATGCTTTCCTCTGTATCTTCTGTATGAAGAGAAGTCAACTCTACGCTACCCAAGAGGAATTTCTTGACCTCCAAGGTCTCGTTCTCTGCAACTTTTTCGTCCAGAATCTTCTTGACTTCCGCTGCTACTTCCTCATCATCGAGGTCTGTTTTATACTGTTTGAGAACTGACAAGTATCTGTCATCAGCCTCGCTATACAGCCCCTGCTGATGCTGTTGTGCAAGGACTTGGTCTTTAATACTGCTCATAATTTATGTGTTTATTTGATTGTTTCTACGAATGTTAATGATGCGCTTCTTTAGAGTATCAAGATGTTATTCTTTCACTCTTCACTTAACTTAGGGTTGTTTTTATGCCTTTCTGCATCTCTTTTCGTCTTCTTGTCGAAGCTTTTTTGGAGTTCTGCGGTAAGGTCGATGCCTGTTTGGTTGGCGAGGCAGATGAGTACCCAGAGGACATCTGCCATTTCCTCGCCGAGGTTAGGCTTTTCGCCCTTCTTGAAGCTTTGGTCGCCGTATGTACGTGCGATGACACGAGCCAGTTCACCTACTTCCTCAGTGAGGCAAGCCATATTGGTTAGCTCGCTGAAATATCTTACGCCGTATGTCTTGATCCATTTATCTACGGCCTCTTGTGCTTCTTTTATCGTCATGATTTTCTTGTTTTATACGTATAGTCGCTTAAAAAACAGGGGGATTTATTCCTTGTTGTGGGTGTCCATCATAATGGTGACAGGACCATCATTGAGCAATTCCACCTTCATGTCGGCTCCAAATTCGCCTGTCCCTACAGGTTTACCTAGGGCTTCGGATAGCTTCTTGCAGAACTCCTCGTAGAGTGGAATGCTGATTTCATGTTTAGCGGCACGATACCAACTTGGGCGATTGCCCTTCTTGTAGCTGGCGAATAGGGTGAACTGGCTGACAACCAATATTTCGCCGCTGACATCCATGATGGAACGGTTCATTACATGGTTCTCATCATCGAAAACACGGAGACCGATAACCTTCTTGACGAGCCAATCTACGTCTTCCGAGGTGTCGCTTTCTTCTGCTCCGAAGAGGATGAGGTAGCCTTGTTTGATGGCTGATTTCACCTTGCCTTCTATGGTAACGGATGCGTGGCTTACACGCTGTATTACGATTCTCATTATCTTTTTTCTGCAAATATACGATTTTTATTTCGTATTCCCATCATTCTGAAGGATTATTTTCTGCTGATAATGCGGTATTTCCTTCTTTTTGCTCAAAATAGGTCTTTAAAATCTCTGCTTTATGTGGTCCAAGCACCTCTGTAAGCTCTTCCAGGTTGGCTTCTTTCATCTTCTTGACGCTCTTAAACTTGCTTAGAAGAGCCTCTTTTGCCTTAGGACCGATGCCCTTGATGTCGTCCAGTTCTGAGTGTAGGGCGTGCTTGCTTCGTTTGTCTCTGTGGAAAGTGATGGCGTATCTATGTACCTCGTCCTGTATCTGCGTGAGGACCTTGAAAAGTTCGCTTTCAGGAGGCAGGGCAACGGTTTGTGGGGGAAAGCCATAGAGGAGTTCGTTGGTGCGGTGACGGTCGTCCTTGGCAAGACCTGCGATAGGTATGTCAAGGTGCAATTCACCTACTACCACTTCGTGAACCACGTCCATTTGCCCCTTTCCGCCATCGGTTATGATGAGGTCCGGTAGAGGCGCGTTTTCCTCTATCATACGGCTATATCTCCGTCTTACAACCTCTTGCATGGAGGCGTAATCATCTGGTCCCACTACCGTTTTGATGTTGTATTTTCGGTAATCCTTGCGAGATGGTTTCATACCTTTATATACGATGCAGCCAGCTACGGCATCCGTCCCCGAAATGTTGGAGTTGTCGAAACATTCTATTTGGTAAGGTAGCTTCGGAAGCTTTAGTTTCATCTGTAGTTCCTTCATCAGTCGAGTCTGTTTTTGTTCAGGATTTAGCTTTTCCGCTTGTTTCAGACGGTCGAACTTATACTGCTTGCAGTTCATTTCCGATAGCTCCAGAAGATGCTTCTTGTCGCCTCTCTGAGGCACGAAGAAGGTGGCATCTTTCAATTTCCACCCCATCTCGAAAGGCACGATAATTTCTTTCGAGGTAGAGTGAAAACGCTCCCGAATCTCAGGGATGGCGGTAATTAGAAGTTCCTCGTCGCTTTCGTCCAATTTGCGCTTGTATTCGTAAGTGAAGCTCTGGTTGATGGTGCCATTCTTCACGTGAATATAGTTGATGAAAGCGTTCTTGTTGGCATCATCGTTGACGATGGTGAAGACATCGACATCTGTAATTGTATGACTCACGACCTCGCTTTTTGCCTCGAATTCGTCCAGTAATTGGTACTTTTTCTTGTACTCTTCTGCTATCTCAAAGCGCAAGAGCTCGGCATTTTTCATCATCAAATCATAGAGATATTTACTTACTTCGCGTGTGTTCCCTTTGAGAATTTCACGTGCTTGGCGCATATTTTCTTGGTATTCCTCGTAGCTTTGTTTGTTGATACAAGGTGCTCCGCAGTTATGGATATGGTACTCCAAACAGGGCTTGTATTTGCCATCAGCCACGCCTTCCTTGGTAATCGGAAACCTGCAAGTACGGGGCTTGTAGAGCTTCTTGATGACCTCCAAGACGGCGTACATGCTGCCAATATGAGGGTAAGGACCGAAGAAAGTTCCCACCTTTTTGTTGATATGGCGAGTTTTGAAAATGCGAGGGAAATACTCGTTTGTTACGCAAATAGAAGGGTATGTTTTGCCGTCTTTCAGCAGTACATTGTACCTTGGATTGTACTTCTTGATAAGGCTGTTTTCAAGCAAAAGAGCATCTTCTTCTGTGTTTACAACGGTGTAAGAAATATCGAAAATCTTAGAAACGAGCACTTTCGTTTTGTATCTATCTACCTCTTTATGGAAGTATGAAGATACTCTTCGTTTCAGGTTTTTCGCCTTTCCTACATAGATAATCGTATGATTTTCATCGTAATATTGGTAGCTACCTGGCTTCTCGGGCATACTTAGTACGATGTTCTTGAGTCTAGCAATTCTTTCTTCGTTTTCTTGTCTAGTCATATATATATAACTCCTTTGTTTTGAGGGAATTTATGAAGAAAAGTTTCACGTGAAACTTTAGCGTATGCTTCCATTTGTGTTTCCACGTACGTTCGTCTGTGGCTGCACGTACGTCTGTTCGCAGTCGCACGTACGTCCGATAGGCTACGCACGTACGTGCGTCAAAAGGTTCACGTACGTGCGTAAAAGCAGTGTTATAGTTGCATGAGAGTAGAGACTTCTACGTCTGGATCAAATATCTTTCTACCCTCGAAATTCTCGTTCACGAGTTCGATGATAAAGTTGGCATATACCTTCTTTGGGTGGAATTTCTTGACCAAATCGCAGGCTGCTTTCATGGTTCCGCCAGTGGCGAGAAGGTCGTCGTGGAGGAGTACCACGTCGTTCTCATTGATGGCATCCTCATGGATTTCGATGGTGTCGATACCATACTCTTTAGCGTAACTTTCCTGTACCGTTTTGCATGGAAGTTTCCCTGGCTTACGGCACAAAACGACACCTGCTCCGAGGCGGATGGCGAGGGCGGAAGACATGACGAAACCACGGGATTCGATACCTACAATCTTAGTGATTCCCTTGTCTTTGTACAGCTCATACATCTCGTCGTTGATCTCTTTTAGGGCCGCTGGATTCTTGAATAGGGTGGTTACGTCACGGAAGTTTACCCCCTTGATAGGCCAATCTGGAATGCTTCTCAGATTGTCTAATAATAGCTGGTTGTTCATTGCTTTTTTATTGTTTATATTAATACTTTTCTCTTGTAAAATATTGTGCGATTTCTTCGTTTTTATCGGGGAACATCGAGCTTGTTTCACGTGCGGTTGAAGTTTTACTTTAACTATAAAAACACTTGATGTAACTACATCTAAACATTTGAAAGTCAAATATTTTACTTATACTACGTTTCACGTGAAACATTCTTTTGTTTCTCGTGTTTTTCCGTCTTGCTGGGGTTATCTGCCCAGCAAGACGAGCATTACATTGATGTCGCTTGGAGATACACCTGGAATGCGACTTGCCTGTGCCAAAGTCTCAGGGTCGATGCGCTCGAGCTTCTGGCGGCCTTCGGTCGAAATCTCATGCAACTCGGCGTAGTTGAAACGCCCCTTGATTTTGATGTTTTCCAAACGGTGCATCTTGTCGGCAATGAGCCTTTCTCGATCAATGTAACCTTTGTACTTCATCTTGATTTCCGCAGCTTCGCAAATCTCTTCCTTACGATTGGCTGGCGCATTCATCGTTGCTTTCAAGTCAGGAATAATCTCCGACAAGTTTTCGAGGTTCAAATGTGGACGAGCCACGAGGTCGATGAGCTTGCAACCAGCGCGAAGTGGAGTGGTGCCGAGTGCTTCCAATTTTGGATTGATTTCATCCTTCTTGATAGGATAGTTGGCGCAGAAGTCGATGATTCTTTCGATGGCTTCTTTCTTCTCCATCCACCAGTCGTATCGGTCGCGTTTGGCGATGCCCAACTCGTATGCTTTCTCTGTGAGACGTGCGTCAGCGTCGTCTTGTCGAAGTAAGATGCGATACTCGGCTCTGGAGGTGAACATTCGGTAAGGTTCATCCACACCCTTCGTGGTGAGGTCGTCGATGAGTACGCCGATGTAACTCTCGTCTCGCTTCATCTCGAATGTCTTGTCACCGACGCAATGGAGGGCGGCGTTGATTCCGGCAACGGTACCTTGACCTCCTGCTTCCTCATAACCGGTGGTGCCGTTCACCTGTCCGGCGAAGAAGAGACCCTTGATGATTTTCGACTCCAGCGAATGCTTGAGTTGGGTAGGGTCGAAGTAATCGTACTCGATGGCGTACCCCGGACGATAAATCTTCGCATCTCTCAAAGCCGGGATTTCGTGAAGGGCTTTCAACTGGATGTCCATCGGCATGCTCGATGAGAAACCATTCAGGTACATCTCGTTGGTGTCTTCGCCTTCTGGCTCCAGAAAGAGTGGATGCTGGTCCTTGTCTGGGAAGGTGACGAGCTTGGTCTCGATGCTCGGACAGTAGCGAGGCCCCGTGCTCTGGATTTGCCCATTATATAAAGGTGAGTCGGCGAGACCGCTCTTCAGCGTGTCGTGAACCTTCTTGTTGGTGTAGCAAGTCCAGCAAGGCAGTTGCTTCAGCACACGATGCTCGCCCATGTAAGAGAACTGGTGGAAGTCGCTGTCGCCAGGTTGCTCCTCCATGTCCTCGAAATGTACGCTTCGCTTGTCGATGCGAACAGGCGTTCCTGTTTTCATTCTCGCCGAGGTGATACCCCATCGAGTGATGCTCTCCGTGAAATGATGCACGGCAGGTTCGGCGCATCTTCCGCCTTCCACCATCTTTCTGCCCACGTGCATCAAGCCGTTGAGGAAAGTGCCTGCGGTGATGATGATGCTCTTGGCATAGAACTCTGCGCCCCAGATGGTGCGTACGCCGATAGCCTCGCCATTGTCCACGAGCAGTTCGTCGGCTTGGTCTTGCCAGATGTCGAGGTTGTCGGTGTGATCGAGGATGGTTCTCCACTCCCAGATAAACTTTCCACGGTCGCACTGGGCACGGGGACTCCATACAGCAGGACCCTTGCCGATGTTGAGCATTCGGAATTGGATGGCAGTCTTGTCGGTTACGATGCCCATCTGGCCACCGAGCGCATCGATCTCTCTTACGATTTGCCCCTTGGCGATGCCGCCGACAGCAGGGTTGCAACTCATCTGGCCAATCTTGTTCATGTCCATCGTTATCAAGCAGGTCTTGGCACCCATGTTGGCAGAGGCTGCGGCAGCCTCGCATCCGGCGTGACCGCCACCGATAACGAGTACGTCATAATTGAATCTCATAAAATGATTTCTTATTTTAAAACGATTTCTTATTCTATTTTATCTATTTTTATCTCTTCTTTTTCCTAACGATATTTAATTATACTTTTTCTAATTTTCGGCAAAAGTACTATTTTTAATTGAAATTTTAGCAAAAATCTTTTGATAAATCATTAAATTATAGTAATTTTGCAGCAGAGTTGCGAGAATATACCTAAAAATGGGGATTGTGGGAACCAAATGTTTCCTTATCGCACTTGACAAATAGATGTTGGACGAAAAGAAGAATAATAATTAGTTTCAAACAGTTAAATATTTAAATTTCAATCATTTATGTGGTTAATCAATTCATCTATTGGTAGAAAGGTAGTGATGTCTGTAACTGGTATCGCGCTTATTCTATTCTTGACATTCCACTGCTGCATGAATGTTGCTGCACTCTTCTCTGGAGAGGCTTACAACATGATTTGCGAGTTGTTGGGTGCTAACTGGTACGCCGTAGTTGCAACCTTGGGTTTGGCAGCATTGGCAGTGATTCACATCGTTTACGCTTTCATCCTGACAGCACAGAACCGTCGTGCTCGTGGTAACCAGCGTTACGAGGTAACTGCTAAGCCAGAGAAGGTAGAGTGGGCTAGCCAGAACATGTTGGTGCTCGGTATCATCATCGTTCTCGGTTTGTTGCTTCACTTGTTCAACTTCTGGTTCAACATGATGTTCGCTGAGTTGACAGGCATGACAGTGGCTCACGACCCAGCAGATGGTTTCGCTTTCATCCAGGACACATTCGCTAACCCAGTATTCGTAGTACTCTACATCATCTGGTTGGTAGCTCTCTGGTTCCACTTGACTCACGGTTTCTGGAGTGCCCTTCAGACTCTCGGTTGGAGCGGTAAGATCTGGTTCTGCCGTTGGAAGGTAATCGGCATGGTATATACTACCATCTTGATTGCACTCTTCATCATTACCGTTTTGGCATTCGCTATTGGTTGCGCTCCATCTTTGTGCTGCGCATAATTCATGTAATCATTTAAGTATTAAAAAAGATTATGGCAAAAACATTAAATTCTAGAATACCTGAAGGACCAGTTGCTGAGAAGTGGACCAACTACAAGGCTCACCAGCGTTTGGTTAACCCTAAGAATAAGTTAAAGCTCGACATCATCGTCGTAGGTACAGGTTTGGCAGGTGCTTCTGCAGCCGCTTCTCTCGGCGAGATGGGTTTCAATATCTTGAACTTCTGCATCCAGGACTCTCCACGTCGTGCTCACTCCATCGCAGCACAGGGTGGTATCAATGCAGCTAAGAATTATCAGAACGATGGTGACTCTGTTTACCGTCTTTTCTACGATACAGTGAAGGGTGGTGACTACCGTGCTCGTGAGGCTAACGTTTATCGTTTGGCTGAGGTGAGCAACGACATCATCGACCAGTGCGTGGCACAGGGCGTTCCTTTCGCTCGTGAGTATGGTGGTATGTTGGCTAACCGTTCATTCGGTGGTGCACAGGTATCTCGTACATTCTATGCCAAGGGTCAGACTGGTCAGCAGCTCCTCCTTGGTGCTTACTCTTCATTGAGCCGCCAGGTAGAGGCTGGCAAGGTTAAGCTCTATACACGTTATGAGATGGAAGACCTCGTAATCGTTGACGGTCACGCTCGTGGTATCATCGCCAAGAACTTGATTACAGGTAAGTTGGAGCGCTTCTCTGCCAACGCCGTAGTTATCGCTACTGGTGGTTATGGTAACGCTTACTTCCTCTCTACCAACGCTATGGGTTGTAACTGTACAGCAGCCGTTCAGTGCTACCGCAAGGGTGCTGACTTCGCTAACCCATCTTACGTTCAGATTCACCCTACTTGTATCCCAGTACACGGTACAAACCAGAGTAAGTTGACTTTGATGTCAGAGTCACTTCGTAACGATGGTCGTATCTGGGTTCCTAAGAAGTTGGAAGATGCCAAGGCATTGCAGGCAGGTACCAAGAAGGGTTCTGATATTCCAGAGGAAGACCGCGATTACTACTTGGAGCGTCGTTACCCTGCATTCGGTAACTTGGTTCCTCGTGACGTGGCTTCTCGTGCAGCCAAGGAGCGTTGTGACAAGGGCTATGGTGTGAACAACACAGGTCTCGCCGTATTCCTCGACTTCTCTGAGTCTATCAACCGTCTCGGCATCGACGTTATCCTCCAGCGTTATGGCAACCTCTTCGATATGTACGAGGAGATTACAGACGTTAACCCAGGCGAGCTTGCTAACGAGATCAACGGTGTGAAGTACTACAACCCAATGATGATCTTCCCTGCTATCCACTATACAATGGGTGGTATCTGGGTTGACTACGAGTTGATGACCACTATCCCAGGTCTCTTCGCTATCGGTGAGTGTAACTTCTCTGACCACGGTGCCAACCGCCTTGGTGCTTCTGCCTTGATGCAGGGTTTGGCTGATGGTTACTTCGTATTGCCATACACCATCCAGAACTACTTGGCAGACCAGGCACTCTGGCCAAAGCTCTCTACCGATCTCCCAGAGTTCGCAGAGGCAGAGGCAGGTGTTCAGAAGGAAATCGACCGCTTGATGGGCATCCAGGGCAAGCGCTCTGTAGATTCCATCCACAAGGAGTTGGGTCACATCCTTTGGGAACACGTAGGTATGGGTCGTACCAAGGAAGGTCTTGAGGAAGGCTTGAAGAAGATGAAGGCTCTCCGCGAGGAATTCAACAAGAACCTCTTCATCCCAGGCAAGAAGGAAGGTTTGAACGTAGAGTTGGACAAGGCTATCCACTTGCGTGACTTCATCGTGATGGGCGAGTTGATCGCTTACGACGCATTGCACCGCAACGAGAGCTGTGGTGGTCACTTCCGCGAGGAGTACCAGACTCCAGAGGGTGAGGCAAAGCGTGACGATGAGAACTTCTTCTACGTAGGCTGCTGGGAGTACCAGGGTGACGACACCAAGGCACCAGAGCTTATCAAGGAGCCTCTTGAGTACGAGGCAATTAAGGTACAGACAAGAAATTACAAGAACTAAAAAGCGTACAAGAAAATGGCAAGAAATATAAGTTTCACAATTAAGTATTGGAAGCAGGACGGCCCTACTGCTCAGGGTCACTTCGATACACACGAGATGAAGAACATCCCTGACGATACCTCATTCCTCGAGATGCTCGACATCTTGAACGAGGAGCTCATCGAGGCAGGTCAGGAGCCTTTCGTCTTCGACCACGACTGCCGCGAGGGTATCTGCGGTATGTGCTCTCTCTACATCAATGGTACTCCACACGGTAAGACAGAGCGTGGTGCTACTACATGTCAGCTCTACATGCGTCGTTTCAACGATGGCGACGTTATCACCGTGGAGCCATGGCGTTCAGCTGGTTTCCCTATCATCAAAGACTGTATGGTTGACCGTTCAGCCTTTGATAAGATTATCCAGGCAGGTGGTTACACCAGCATCCGTACCGGTCAGGCTCAGGATGCTAACGCTATCTTGATTCCTAAGGAGAATGCAGACGAGGCTATGGACTGCGCTACATGTATCGGTTGCGGTGCTTGTGTTGCAGCATGTAAGAATGGTTCTGCCATGCTCTTCGTCAGCTCAAAGGTTAGCCAGTTGGCACTTCTCCCACAGGGTCGTGTAGAGGCTGCTAGCCGTGCTAAGAAGATGATTGCACGTATGGACGAGCTTGGTTTCGGTAACTGTACTAACACTCGCGCTTGCGAGGCAGTTTGTCCTAAGAACGAGACTATCGCTAACATCGCTCGCTTGAACCGTGAGTTCTTGAAGGCTAAGTTGGCTGACTAATCTCTGGAGAAGATCGTTGACTCTTATCCGATAAACTCTGTCGAATATCTGATGGCTTCTGTCGGATAGGAAGAATATATTGAATTAGACCTCACACCGCACGTTTTTAGCGTAAGGTGCTGAGGTCTAGCTGTTTATGGCGTGTGGTGCGGGGCTTTCCTTCGCACGGAGACCGCACTTTTACGTTTGCCACCTGTCTTTTTTATATCCTTATCTCTTGAATTAATTCACTCACTCAACTCTCTTTTCTCAAGCATCCTGATGTTCGAGAGACTGTCAAGGCAGATAGTTTGACTGTCCTCGCGAGATAGGCTGACTGTCTTGGGCAGACAGTCTTCGTTACTTCGGCACGCAGATTTGTATCTCTCGGGTAGAATTTCATAGAACTCGGAGTAAAAATTCTATTTCTTTTCTTTTTAGAAAAATAATCCACGAAAAACATACAACTTATCATTATTTTCACTATCTTTGCACCCGATACCGCTCTCGCTCACGCCGTATCGAGGTATGTAGAGGTGTTTTAACGCATTTCTTTTGCCAAGATGGGAAGAAGTAAAGGTAAGTGGGATAAAAGGTATCACGACATAATATAAAGGCGTTTACTTGACGCTTTGTTCTTGACGTTCCGAAACTTCGCAACTTTCATGTACAGTCACGAGCATTGCAACGGTAGATGCCTACGGGATGTGTATATTCACATCCCTTTATGGGTATGGCACATTACGAAAGTGAGGTGTCTTGTATCCGTATAGGGAGAAGTGTATCCATATCGGCGTGGGCTTCGACGTTGCTCGTTCAACTGTACAGGGCAATGCGAAGGCCTCGGAGCGTGGAATGGGCAACAGGTAGGTTCCCACGCTTTTTTATTTTTGTTCGTATCTATCTTACTATTTTATGATTTGCCTGATGAGGGAACTAAGGCTTAAATGACAATGTAATAGAATTAAGCCTATGATAGATAAGATAAATGTTGTGGCTTTCTGTCCTCAAACTTCTCAAAATCCATTGTCAAGCAATTTGCTGCAAATGCCTCGGTATATGGCCGATGAGTTGGATGGTAATTGCCAATATCTCTCTGCTAATCCGTTCAAGGCATGGAGCATGATATTGTCTCATGCCAGTGCTATCCATGTCCTCGTAATTGATGATAGTCGAAAGGCCTATCATAGGCTTTGTAAATGGTATCGTTGGCTTAATCCGTCAGGAAAAGTTGTTAGGTTTAGTAAACTTAAAGAACTTTTGCACCAAGAACCACAATATTCTGCTGATTGGACAGAAGTGAATTATCGCTTGTGGGTAAATCGTGTGTTGTTACCCCAGATTGGTTTCAAGCCATTGGCAGAGATTTGGGAAAACTTGTGATTGAAAACAAACCGAAATATTGAAATCCTAAATAGATGATACTTTCAAAGAAAAAAGTAAAAGCAGTAAAACCATACGCCTTTAGCGGCAAACCGAGCTTTAAGCAACAGCCTTACGATGCTTGGGTGGTTATGGGCGGATTGACAGTTGATGCTCATTATCCCCCTAGATTTTTGCATGGGCTCGTATATAAACATAGTCTTATGGCTCTTGGACAAAATAGAAAAGAGGCTCGCTTGCGTTTTGTAGAGCCAGTTTCGATGTCTTTTGACACTTTCCCGGATTACATGAGGTATGAAATCATACCGATGATATGGGATTGTTGGCCGATGTTTTTTGACAAGGTAGTGGATTGGCTTCGCAAATATCATGTTCGGACGGTGATATTTACTTCTTCGCAAACGGCTGAGCGAATGAGGAAGGAGTTTCCTGACATGAATATATTGGCAGTGACAGAAGGCATCAACACCCAATTTTATCATGCAGGAGAGTTTTTGGTGGATAGAAGTATCGACTTGTTGGAGTATGGGAGCATGGAACGTAATTTCTTCCGTGAGTTGGTGCCAGGAATCAATCATGTCAATCGTAACAATGCTGATGGTTGTATGGACTCTTTTGAACAATTGACAGATACGATGTCTCATGCAAAGGTTACGATAGCTCTTCCGCGATGTGATACAGCTCCAGAGTTGACAGGTGATATAGAAACCTTGACGCAGCGTTTTTGGGAATGTATGCTTTCTCGTACAGTTTTATTGGGACGTGCTCCTAAGGAGTTGATAGATTTGATAGGTTACAATCCTGTCATTGATTTGGATAGAAACAACCCCGACCAGCAAGTTAGGGAGATTGTGAGTCGCATTTCCGATTATCAAGAACTAGTTGGTAAGAACCGAGAGACTGCCTTGAAAATGGCTCCTTGGGAGATTAGAATGAAAAAGGTTATGGAGTGGCTTGTAAGTCTTGGGTATAAAATTTAAAAAATTATGAAAAAGAGACAAGTGCATCTCGATAATATCAGCGGATTGATGATTTGTTATATGATGCTGATGCATATTTTGTTATGGAAAAAGATACCATTGACAAATGATAGTATTTGGTTAGAGCCATTAAAGTTCTTCATGTTTTGGTTCTTCTTTAAGTCGGGTATGTTTTTTAAGTTAAAACCTACTAAGGATAAGATAATTGGGGGGGGCAAAGAAACTTCTTGTACCATTTGTCGTATTTTCAATCCTTGGATATATACTGAGTGCTTATTATTTATGGACTTCCTGCGATACCAACTGGGTGCATTATATTCTGACGCCAATGAAGGAACTTGTTCTAGCGGGTAGCATTGGAGGTAATGATGTCCTTTGGTTCTTGACTTCGTTGTTTATGGTTCAAGTGCTTTATAATGAGTTGATAAAAAGAGACGTGAAGCCTTGGTTCATGGTAGTGGTGCCATTGACGATAGCCATTACTTGTCATGTGTTAGGCATTTCTAAACCAGAATATTTGGCAAATGTCTCTCTCGGTATGGCTCTATATTCTTTGGGGTATTTATTGAGAGAGTTGCAGTATAAGAGGAAGACTTTCTTTATGACTTTTGCAGTTTATGTATTGATTATGTTATTTTGTCCTTCGCATATTGATTTGAGGACAAACGCATTGAATGATGGTGGCTATTACGTCTTAGCTCTTTTGTTTTCCATGGCTGGTTGTGTGTCTATCAATTATGTATTCAAGCATCTTGCCGCTATCCCAATCATCAATTATATCGGTAGAAAGTCTATGGATTTTTATGTCATGCATATGTTGGTATTGGGGGTGGTGACTACGATTCCATGGGAACGATGGGAAATATCAAATTCTGTGGTATTTATAATCATGTGTGTTTCTTGTTTGGTAATTCCGGCAATTGTTGGTCGGTTATTGGAAGTTTCTAGATATTCTTGGATGTTAGGCAAGGCACAAATTAAAAAATAGGAGAAGTTTTATTTATGAATAAAGTTGTTGCGGTAGTTGTAACTTACAACCGGTTAAAGCTTTTGCAAAGAGTTGTGGAGTCTCTAAGAAATCAGAGCTATGCACTCGGCAAGATCTTGATTGTCAATAATGGTTCTACTGATGGAACCAAGGAGTGGCTGGATGAGCAGTCTGGCTTGACGGTTATCCATCAGGGGAATGTGGGAGGTTCTGGTGGATTTTATCGGGGAATCCAGGAGGCATCCAAGGAGGATTGCGGTTGGATTTGGTGTATGGACGATGATGTGTTTCCAAGGGAGAGATGCTTGGAAACATTGTTGTCAGTTGCCGAGAAACAAGAGAGCCTCGGAATCGTTTGTCCCCACCGCTTAATGAGTGGCAAGACATTCGTGGGCGAGGCAAAGACTTTGAATCTCTCCAATCCTTTAAAGGATATGCATAATGATATGCTTCTGGCTTCGGATGTGGAGAATCACGTGGTGGTTCCTATCGTGGGTATGGCTTTTGAAGGACCGCTGATTCGCAAGGAGGTTGTCGCAGAGATTGGCTTGCCCAACAAGGACTTGTTTATACTTTATGATGATACAGACTATAGCTATCGTGTAGTATTAGCTGGTTATCGAGTTCTTGTCGCTAGGGATGCGCTCATGGACAAATACGACTTTCAGTCCAAGACCAGCTATCGTGAGGACAAGCTGAAGAACAAGTGGAAATTGGCTTATCATATCCGCAACACAGCTTATTTTGGCCATAGATACGGCAAAAATATTTGGGTGAGAAACTATGCGGCTGTACCTTTCTTGTTGCGTATGTATGCAGCCATTACCTTTAATTTCTTCAAAGGGCATAAGTATTCTTTCTCAGATTACGGCTTGTTTTGGAGAATGATGAAAAGAGGAGTCAGAGAAGAATTAGGAAAAATGTAAAATACGGCGCAAAGTCTTGTATGAAAACAAATGAGGGGATGTGACATTGATTTGCCACATCCCTTCCCTAGAGTTTTCGCATATATTTAGTCTGCCTTTTTCTTTATGGTAGTAAGGCCTGAATCTACCATGCTTTAAAATAGATAGCCCTTTTGTTTTCAAGAGCTGACGCAAAGATAAGGCAAGATTTTGAAGTTTGCAAACTTTTCCTCTTTCGAACCTTGTTTTATAACTCTTCTTATGTATTGCTTGGGGAAAATGCACACTTTTACGAAAAATGCACATTTTTATTTGGATAAAGATGGTTGCCTTTGAGAGGTAAGATTTGCGACATCCCAATAAAATACTTCCAAAAATCCTTGGTGTTCTCGAAAGAAAGTCGTACTTTTGCGGACACAAATTAGCAAAATAAAGAAATTATGGCAGAAAACAATCCAAGTAAAGCGAAGACAACTCTTCCCTTGATGTCTGAAGTGAATGAACCAGTCGTAAATAACGACCAGTTGAATGTTAGTTCTCTGATACGAGTTATCAGGGGGCAACAAGTAATGCTCGACCGTGACTTGGCAGAGCTGTATGGAGTGGAAACTAAGTATTTGAATAAGCAGGTAAAGCGCAATCAAGAACGCTTCCCTGATGACTTCATGTTCCAACTAACAAAAGAGGAATGTTCAAGGTTCCAATTTGGCACCTTGAACGAGGGACGTGGTAGTAACATCAAATATTTACCTTATGCTTTCACTGAGAATGGTGTTGCAATGCTGAGTAGTGTCCTTCGTTCGAAAACGGCGATAGAAGCAAATATTCAAATCATGCGAGCCTTTACTTCCATGCGCCATTTCATGATAAATAATGCTGATGTTTTTCAACGTATAGAAACAATAGAGTTCAATCAGTTGGAGTCAAATAAGGCGCAAGCAAAGATTTTAAAGCATCAAGAGGAACAGGACAATCGTATTGACGAAGTATTCCGTCGATTGGACGAGGGGATGTATAAGCCGAAGCAAGGCATCTTCTTTGACAACCAAATCTATGATGCTTATTCTTTCGTGTCGGAGTTGATCAAAAGTGCAAAACTGCGTATTGTCCTTATTGATAATTTATGTGGACGAGTCTGTCTTGACCTTGTTGGATAAGCGAGGTGAGAATGTATCTGCTACGATTTATACCCAACAGATAAGCAGACAACTTCGCTTAGACATCGATCGCCATAACAGCCAATATCCAACAATAGAAGTTTTCGTTTTCCGTCGTTCCCACGACCGCTTCCTTTGCATTGATGATACAGTTTATCATGTAGGTGCATCCATCAAGGACCTAGGGAAGAAGTGGTTTGCTTTTTCCAAGATGGAAGATTTCAAGCCAGAAGAATTGGTAGGAAGAATCAATGAGGAGGTTTAGTATAAGTTTAAAGAAGTAGATTCAAAAAATACTAGGGGGAAGCTATTGTGCCTCCTCCCTAGAGTTTTCGCACATATTTTAGTCTGCCTTTTTCTTTATGGTAGTAAGGCCTGAATCTACCATGCTTTAAAATAGATAGCCCTTTTGTTTTCAAGAGCTGACGCAAAGATAAGGCAAGATTTTGAAGATTGCAAACTTTTCCTCTTTCGAACCTTGTTTTATAACTCTTCTTATGTATTGCTTGGGGAAAATGCACACATTTACGAAAAATGCACATTTTTATTTTGATAATGATGGTTGCCTTTGAGAGGTAAGATTTGCGACATTCCAACAAAATACTTCCAAAATTCCTTGGTGTTCTCGGAGGAAAGTCGTACATTTGCAGACACAATTAACAAAATAAAGAAATTATGGCAGAAAACAATCCAAGTAAAGCGAAGACTACTCTTCCCTTAACTTCTGAAGTGAATGAAACTGAAGTAAATGACGACCAGTTGAATGTTAGTTCTCTGATACGAGTTATCAGGGGGCAACAAGTGATGCTCGACCGTGACTTGGCTGAGCTGTATGGGGTGGAGACAAAAGTCTTAAATCAGGCAGTAAAGCGCAATGTTGAGCGTTTTCCTGAGGATTTTAGATTTCAATTGACAAAGGCTGAATGTTCAAGGTCACAAATTGTGACCTTGAACGAAGGACGTGGCAGTAACATAAAATATCTACCTTATGCCTTTACGGAGAATGGAGTTGCTATGCTTAGTAGTGTTCTTCGTTCCAAAACGGCAATTGAAGTAAATATCCGTATCATGCGAGCATTCAATTCCATGCGTCATTTTATAGTAGATAACACTGCTATTTGTAAGAGATTGGAAACGATAGAGTATCATCAGTTGGAGATGCAAAAACAGCAAAGTCTTGCGAGTGAACAAATTGACGAAGTATTCCGTCGAT
>DKCU01000016.1:741-20778 GCA_002451555.1 Candidatus Segatella albertsiae | reverse complement strand
TACTTAGGACGAATATCCTTTAAGTTTATTGAAGTTTAGTAAACCTGAATTGTCAATTGCTTGACGGTTCGTTTCTTTTACCCAGTTTGCTCACTCCCTATATATAATATAGGTGTAACCAAACCGCTTCTTGTACTACTTGTCTGTTTATGTAAAATCTTTCAAAGAACTCTTTCTTTTGTCGCTAGGAGAAAGTGTATTTCTCAAAAGCGAGTGCAAAAGTACAACCATTTTCCCATTCCACCAAATATTTCAAGAAAAAAGTTTCAAAAAAGTTCAGATTTTAACATTCTGTTACACTTTAGTGAGCAAAAAGAGACAGCACACAATATTATATACATACACACGTACCCGCACACGTCCGAGCGCACACACCCATGCCTGTTCCATATTAAATGTAAAAGAAATTAACCACGCATCATAGAATCCCCGCCTAGGGAATAATCGCTCCCTGCGCAGGGAAAAATTACTACCTGCGCAGGAAAAAATTTTTCTCTGCCCAGGTAAAAATGAAAGTAGTACTAGGGGGTGGTTATGACCAAGGCTTCCCAAAAGCACGTTTTGTAAACAAAAATGCACAAAATCATTATCATACAATGAGAGAGGCAATACCCAAACTTGATGTTGTGCAAGAACATCAAATACCCCAGTACTATGACATGAAAAATTAAATATTGGCATAAGTAGAGAATATTTGTTAATATTTGAACCTTTTCATAGCAATTTCACGAAATGGCATTATCTTTGCAATCAATAAGCTGATGAAAAGTGCTGATTATTCATCAGCATCAAGTTGACTGTCAGCAATATCATAATAGACTATCAACAAAATTATAACAGATTATTAACAATAAAAAGAATACGATTATGACAGAAAAAGAAATGTACAATTTCATAAATGAGCAAAACCAGCAATCAGGCTTTGTCGTTAATGAAAAAGAGCGAGGCCTGACCAATGTGTTCTCCGCATTGATGCGCAAGGTATATACTTGGATGACTTTAGCTCTCGTTATCACAGGTGTGACCGCCTATGGAGTAGCCAGCAGTCCTACGCTATTGACCACTATCTACAATAGCGGCTTAATGTGGGGACTCATCATTGCAGAATTTGTGTTGGTATTCGCCATCAGTGGTGCCATCAACAAACTATCCCTAAGCACGGCGACATTGCTCTTCATCATCTACTCGGTGGTCAATGGAGCAACGCTCTCGTCCATATTCGTCATCTATGAGCCAATGGTTATCGCCAAAGTATTCTTCATCACAGCAGGTACATTTGGAGCAATGGCTTTCTACGGATATACCACCAAGAAAGACTTAACCTCCATCGGCAAGATACTCTTCATGGCATTGATAGGCTTGATTATCGCCACCCTTGTCAATATGTTCTTGAAGAGTCCAAGCTTCGACTATATACTGAGCTACATAGGAGTGGCAATATTCATTGGTTTGACAGCATGGGACTCTCAGAAAATCAAGCAGATGTTGCAAGTACAATACGACATGAGCGAAGGCGCACAGAAGTTGGCGCTACTCGGTGCCCTCACCCTATATCTTGACTTCATCAATCTCTTCCTCTACTTACTCCGTATCTTTGGAGGAAACAATAGAGATTAAACAAACCTACTAAAGAGTTTAAAAAAAATATGCAAAAAGGCGATTGGTTCACACCAACCGCCTTTTTACATTAACTTAAAAATCGCACTTTGTCTTATTTATTAGTATTTAATCTATAGAGTTTTAATTATCATTATTTTAACCTACATAGGATTTTTATCATACACTCGCAACCATAGAATTACCTTTACTCTTCGCCTTACCTATCATGGATATCCAATTAAAATTGCGTTTGAGTCCCGTAATCGTCTCAACCGTCATAATCAACACTGATACAAAGCAGAAGATAAGGATACCTACTACCATGAGTCCAAACTTCATTGCCAAGACAACAAAGTTAGTAGGATTGACTTCCTGCCGCGTCTCTGTTCGTCCACTTGCATAACGATATTCCACAATATCATCAGGAAGCAACGACATAAGCAGCCCACTTCCAAAGAAAAACGAGGCAATGGCAAATCCCACCTTTCTCAACCCACGCATAAAACCATGCTGGCGACGATGAGCTGTAATCATATAGCCCCTCGGATAACCAGAAATAATATATAAAGGTATCAAGATTATCAAATAAATAGTCCATCCTCGTTTCGTAGAAGCAGAACTTTTGATGGAATCCACATACTCTTGCGTATTCTTCAAAGCTAACTTTTTCATCTCTTCGAAGTCCATCTCAGCAATCTCATCAAATTCATCTTGATACTTTTCTGCCTTTTCCTCACATTCTGAAGCATACTTCTTCGTAGCCTCTTTTTTCTCTTGATTTTGAATCGTATCCGCTCTTAGTTTTGCATCTTTCATCATTTTTAGATTAGACTCAGCCTGCATCTTCAGATAATGCAACTTATATAGCTTATATGCATTGGCAGAACGAAGACGCCGATTATAATACTCACCACTCAACTCACTGTTTGCATTAAGCTTCTCATAAGTAATTGTTGTATCCATTTCCGCCCATTTTTTAACAATTTCCACGTCTTGGGCATACTTCGCCGCCGTTTCCTGGTCTTGATTACCAAAATACCAAAAAATACAAGCCGCAATAATGGAACCGAAAATCAGTGACCATTTCCAGGTACGATGCTTGGCATAAGAATAAGAAATAACATCGCGTAAATCATTGACACGATCTCTAAAATTCTGTTCAGCAGGTGCATCAGCGATATTCTCAGCCTCATTCACCAATGCTTCCATTCGTTCCGTCTCTTTTTTAGATACGGGATAAACATTATCCCAGTTAGTACTGCCTTTCTCTATGTCCTTAGCCTTGACATGAGAAGAGGTAAACAAAGCTTGGTCCAAACATTCCCAAGCAGCCAAGTTTTTCTGCTCATCCATATTACTTTTACACTTTTAGTTATTAATGAAATGATGGGTGCAAAGTTAGGGAAAATAGCAGAAGCCGGCGGAGCAATGCGTAAAATATATCGTTCAATGAGACAAACGAACGCTTATAACATCAAAAAAAGGTGCCAAATGGTACATATCGCCATTTGACACCTTTTTACAAGCCTGCGTCATCACTTCACTCCCTTTCGCTTACGATACTCCATCGGAGAACAACCATACACGGAAGAAAAGACCCGTCGGAAAGTAGATTGAGAGTTGAACCCTGCCTTCTCCGCTATAAACAACAACGGATCATTAGTGGAAAGAAGGAGTTGCTCGGCATATTTCACACGATAATGATTCACATAGTCATAGAATGTCTTGCCGTTTTTTTGATTGAAGAAACGGCTGAGATAGGTACGATTGGTACCCACCTTTTGAGCGACATCAGACAGTTTAAGCTTCGGATTGAGATAAAGTTTTTGTTCCTCAAACAGTACTCTCACCACTTCGCAAAGCTGAGGTTGCAAGATATAATCGCCCGTTTGTCCTCCCTCATGCGTAGAAACCTCAGCCATCTGATGAGTATCATCATCAGAAAGTTCGTCTATAACTGATTCATGCTTATAGATGAAATAACCGATAAACATCCAAGCAGCCAACGACAAGACCATATAGAGATTATCAAAATTGATGTCAATCATCACGGAGCTACAGGTCCATACGAGAAGGATGAAGAAGAAACTGACCAAAATCGCCCTCAGCCAATGCAAGTTGATATTCTCCTCGTATGAGAATCGCTCCTTCAACACGCGATGGTATTGGGAAATAAAGAAGAATGTCAATACCATCGTAGCACTACCATATATCACAGACCATACCGCCATGGCATAATACCAGATAACATTGCCTGTGACAACATAAAGCAACGGAAGTACGACAAAAGGCACTTCATGCAAGACACCCTTCCGCCAAGTGAGCCAGCCTGGTTTCACCAGTTCCATTAGCACAAAGATGTAAAAAGGAATGATAACGATGTCGGTAGCGGTCATCACAGCCCACCACCTATTCGTCATGTCATCCACAAAATAATAAATGGCTAGGTCTTTAAGGCATTCCACTACACAGATCAGCATGATAGTCATGATGAGACGTGACAACACATCAGCGCCCTTGCGCCAGAAGAGCCACGCCATCATGGAATAAAACATGACGCACATGCCATATATAAAATATCCTACAGAATCTATCAACATTTTCTTTTCCTTTAAATTTACAACAATTGCAGCTACTTCTTTCAACAATTGCGACTATATTCAACTATTTTTCCACGACAGGCTGAGTATCCATCACAAAATGAAGCTTTCCGCCCAGGAATATATCCCCATTCGACAACAGGTAGTCCTTACATCCCTCATCATCGGAACGCTTTCCAACTTTCAATAACGGCATACCATTAAGCACCGCTTTCTGTACGTAAAAAGCCTCATCGCTCACACCTTCGGCTGTAATCTCAAACTTCTCCCCATTCTCCAAATTGAAAGTCACCTTATCAAAACTTGGCGCACCTATATAATAATAAGGTGTAGCAGGACAAACGGGATAGAATCCGATGGCAGAGAATATGTACCATGCCGACATCTGTCCTGCATCATCATTGCCCGACAGTCCGCCAGGCGTATCATTATACTCCGTGGTCAAGATATGATGTACACGCTCCTGGGTCTTCCAAGGCGCACCTGCCGCATCATAGAGGTAAGCCACTTGGTGACAAGGTTCGTTGCCATGCCAGTATAAGCCTTCATCAAACATCTTGTCCAGTCGAGCTATCACATTTCCATCCATGGTGCGGAAAAGTCCCTCTACGTTCTGTGGCACATACCACGTATAGTGACAAGTAGCACCTTCCGTAATATAGCTCTTGCGATGGACCAAATCAAGGTTGCCTTCCCATTTGCCATTTTGATGTCTGCCATCCGCCCATCCTGTCTTCGGATTGATGACATTGCGCCAATTCTCGGAACGGCGCATCAGTTTGGAGTAATCAGAAAGCAATGCCTTTCTATAAAGCGCAACGTCCTGATTCTCCCTTTTCGCTATTGGAATAGATTCCGATAAAGCCCTGGCCATTTGTGCCACAGCGAAATCATCGAAGGCATATTCCAACGTTCGGGAAGTCTGCTCATTCTGATGGAACGCCTCCTTGACACTATCCTCCATTGGGATATAACCGTATTTCAAGTATGCCTTCAAGGCTCTACGTCCCATACCATTTTTATATTCCTCGAAAGTCTTGGGACTCTCGAAAGCATTCTTACGCATTCCCTCGTATGCCGTCTTGGCATCGAAATTACGATTCCCCTTCACATAGGCATCCGCCAAAGCAACACTGGCATGGTCGCCAATCATCGCCGCCGTATAACTGTTCCAACATGGGAAGATAGGCAACCAACCGCCCTCCTGATACATATTGACAAGCGATTGCATCATGTCGCCCGACATCTCAGGCGTGATGATATTGTAAAGCGGTAGTTCTGCACGATAGATGTCCCACATGGAGAAATCTCCGTACACCTTAGAAAGTGAAGAGTGAAGAGTGAAGAGTGAAGAATCCATTTGTCTTTCTTCTTGCGAACGAATGCTATCCCTCTGCACGACTTTTCCCTTGGCGAACGATGGATGATCGCCATTGCAGTCACTCATTTCACGCGGAAGAAACGAGGCACGATAAAGGGCACCATAGAATTGGTTGACCTTGGCGGTGTCCTTGCTTTCCACATCTATAGTATGCAATCGCTCACACCACAAATCCTGCGCACTCGCCATCACCGCACCAAAGTCTCCACCAGCAAGTTCGACTTCCATATTGTTCATGACATTTTCCTTGGAAGTAAAGGAACTGGCGGTATGCAACTCGATTTGCTCATTTGATTTTCCAGCGAAAGTAAGCCAGACACCGATACGCCCACCCTTTGCTACAGTGCCATGTTCGTTCTTCGTTTCTTTCGAGAACACACCAAAGTCCACCAACTTGCTATTGTCGGGATATTGCAATACGAAATGTCCACTGAAACCAGCGGGTTCTCCCCAACCTTGGTAGATGCGATGCACAGGATTGTAACCATAAACTCTATGGTTTATGGTGTCTATCTCTATATATCCTTCCCCTTCGTCGCTATTCGGATTGATGACGATATGAATGTTCTCATCTTGCTGTGGGGTAACACGCAATACAGCCGCATGGCTCAAAGCGGTAAGTTCAGTCTTGAGATGCTCTGCCTTCAAATCTACCGCATAGTAATGAGGGTGAGATATTTCATCCAGATGCGAGAAAGGGGTAGCACGTTCCTCGGGCTGGAGCCTCAACTTTCCACCCAAAGTCGCCACGGTGAACGAACCATAGTCCTGGGTACAACCACCCACAATCCAATGACTGTTGCGGAAACCCTGTAGTTCTGTGTCCTTATAATAATAAGGTGCAATGCACTTTTTCTCCGTATCTTGCGTCTGAGGTGTCCAGAAGTTCTGTCCATTGGGCACGAGTACGGCAGGAAGCGTCTGTCCATGTTCCTCGCTGCCCTTACCAAACTTACCCGCAGTCTGGGTATTAGCTTGCGCCGTACCCACCATCGTGTTGAGAGCATTGAGCTGGCGTTCATGTTCTAGATAGTGAATGCGATTAGCCATATATGCCTTGACATGAGCCCAAGAATAGCAAGCATCCGAACAACCATCGGAGGCATCTCCTGACAGATCCAAACACATAAGTTGCCCATTCAGTATGAATTTTACCAGGATTGAATCCAAATAAGACTCACTCTTATAGAACACAACTTGAAGATTGGATGCCATCGGCACGACTCTATCCATCAAGTCAACGTTGTCAACAAGGACGATTTCCTTTTCTGGAATACTATCCCCAACCTGATATAGGGGTTTCACAAAGTTGAACAAAGACAAGAGACGATACAAACTCGTGTCATGCCCGAATCGCAAGGTAGCGGAAGGCTTGTTGGAAGCCAAAGCTTTGTCAGCCTCAGCCACAAAGTTATCCCAGAGCGAGATGGCAGAACGAGCCGGTATGTCTTCATTCGTTGGATAGTTGCCATTACAAATCGTCATACGGAGATTGTTGGCTTCATAAAAGGCACGAAACTCCTCATCGGTGAAAAGAGCGTTCAAGCCCTCCTCGATGTCCTTCGGATAACGCTTGAAGTTCAAGCCCACGTCCTGGATGGAAGAGGCGACAGTTTGAAGTTCCCCCATCAACTTCATCGGGTCATCCACCTTAGAGATGTCCTTGAAAAGTTGGTGCATGAATCTATCCGTCGATACCTTGGCGGTCACCTTCGTTCGATTTTCCAAAGCTTTCACCTCAGGCGAGGTATAAGCAATCCAATCCATGTCGGCAGAATCCGTCTTCACCTCCAAATCAAGTCCAGGTTGCAGTTGGCGCAACTCATCAGTGAAAGCCAACATACTCTTGGCGCATCTATCTACCACACTGGAACGAGCCTGCACATGATTGCCTGGGGCAAATATTTGTGGAAAACTATGAAACATACGATCGGCGATGCCTCGATGCTGGAGTTCGCCGAGTCTTGACAGTTTTCCCCCATTGCCTCGTGCATTATCCCACACTCTCATCAAGAGTTTCTTCACCTTCTTACCGAGAGGAGTAAGATTGGAATTATCTGCGAAATGTTGGTTTACCCAAACATATCGACTATCATTAGGCATCCACCGAGAACCATGGCGACCATAATGACTGATGTAAAAAGAAGCATATCCTTCTGGAGCAGCAAAAGGATTCACCTCATCAGCAGTTACCACAGACTGAGTTTTACCATTTTCCACATCGGGAGATGGATAAGCACAATATACTCCTCCCATTTGCCGACGCGTCTGTGCTTGGCTCAACAGAGCACAAGCAAAAGTCAATATGAAGATAATCGTTTTTCTCATGTTCTTATAATTAATTTCTAACAGTATTATAATAGGGTTCTAAAGTCCAGTCTATGCCTAAAGGATTGTTCTTCATCTCCAACACCCAAGGCAGGAACTGCTTGGTGGCAATCTTCATGATAGTACCATCCAAGTCGGCTTTGACAGAAATCGTATGCTCATCAATAGCAGTCTTTCGCCAAGTGATGCCATTATATATGAAAACGCCAGTTTGCTGCAATTGTTGTAATGCCTTTCGAGAAATGAACAAGAATGTTCCGTCGCTCATCCCATGATTGTCTTGACGGTTGCAAACATACAGATTCTTTCCCTTCTGCGGACTGTCCCAACAAAAGCCATCAGCCTCATCCACCTCTTTTCGAGGTATCAGATAGACCGACTGATTGCATTTCAAGCGCAAGGTATCGGGGCTGGCAACACTATCCACTCCGACTTCCCAATTGCGGTATTGACAGTTGAGAACAAACTTGCAGACATATTCCGTCGGAATAGTTTTCAACAAGTTGTCCACCAAGTTACCCACAGTTCGTTCACCTTCTATCTGCGTCTGCTTATCTTTATCTATCAACACTTTACAACGTTTATCCACACTTGTATCAACAGTGGGATAGTTGGGAAGAATGAGTTTTCCACCATTTATCAACACCTCGTGGCTCATAAATCCCCTATTCACCTCGTCAGCACATAGATTACCCACTGTCTCCTTCTCCCCTGGCTTACCTCTCACCACCTTCAACTTCTTACCATTTGCCAGATGCATCGTATATTCAGGAATCATCGGCGAGCCGACGAGATAAAGACTCTGTCCTGCCACAGGATAGAGTCCCATCATATTGAATACGAGCCAAGAAGACATCGCCCCACTATCATCATTACCAGGCAAGCCGTTTGGCGTATCATCATAATTGTTGTTAACGATTTGGCGGATGCGCTTAACGCTCAAATCAGGTCGCCCTGCCCAGTGATAAAGATAAGGTGTCATGAAACTTGGTTCGTTAGCCACATTATAATGACCATTGGCAAAGAATGTGTCGAGCCGCTTTACGAAAGCACCCTTGCCTCCGCAAGCCTCTATCAATCCTGGCACATCATGCGGAATACTTAAACTATACTCAGCCGACAAAGCCTCATAAAAGAAAGTACTCCACCAAGGCAAATACCAGGGTGCCACCTTGGTATCAGGCTTATAAGGAATCATAGGATGATAGGCTTTCGACTTGCCCCAAGGCACAGAATCGAGCCATCTTCCATGCTCATCACGAGGCATGATGAAGCCACGCATCCCCTGCCATTCATAGTCGCTGCGCCAAAGGTTTCGCCAATTACCAGAACGTTTTAGGTATTTCTCATAAAGGTCTTGATGCCCCAAGCCCTTAGCCACTTGGGCGATACACCAGTCATCATAACTATACTCCACGGTTCGATTGCCAGCACGGTCAATACCGTAGGGGATATAGCCTAAGGCATTATATTCTCGCAAGCCACCTCTACCCTGTTTCTCAGCGGCAAGCCGTTCACGTTGAACCTCATCCAGGGAAGAACCATCCCAGTTATCCACTTCCGTGGGCGGAACTTCCGCATCCTTGACCATGGCCTTCAGGGCAAGTTGGTAGTCGATGCCTTTCATTCCCTTGGCAAAAGCATCGGCGATTACGATTTCTGCGTTGCTTCCCCCTTGCGTTCTACCGTTCCAGTTGCCACTTCGGGCATCAGGCATATAACCATCATGCTTATAGATATTCAAGAGCGAATTGACCATGTCCCTCTGTCGGTCTTCATCTATCAAGGTCAGCAAAGGCATGGAGGTACGATAAGTATCCCAGATGGCATAGTAGTCATCGTAATAAGGTGTGGCTGAGAAATGCGGATTTTCCCCAGACTTATCCACAGGCATGAGCATCGTATGATAGATGCCCGTATAGAACATTCGCTTCTGTTTCTCGGTACCTACGATGTCTATCTTCTTCAACTTCTCGTTCCAAGTCTTCCTGACTTTTGCAACTTGTACATCGAACTTGCAAGAAGGGATATTTTGCTTCGCTTGCTCAATACTAACATGAGATATGCCGACTTTCAGATTGAGGACTTCCGACTTAACGGGAATCGTCAGCCAACGAGAAGCCTCGCCTGCACCTTTTCCGAAAGGAGCATCAATATGAGGCCGTTTTTCCCTCGTTTTCATTCCATCTCCCTCTATATAGAAAAACACGGTATAAGGTCCGCCATTATTCCAGCCACCTCTCACCGTGGTCCAGCCCTGTATAGTTCTTCCATCCACTTGCTCTACATGAGCATCCACCAATTGCTGAGTCTCTCGCTTGTTTGCAATCGTATCCATTCCCAAAAACGAGACCGCATCTATTAGCAAACAAGGCTCTTGATAAAGAGACTCCTTTTGTGTCTTCAGATTACTCTTAGAATACTTTTCTTTTTCCTTTTGATAAGTGATTCGATAGAAGGCACAACGCTCCGAAGATGTAATCTCCGTTTGGATACCATCCTCATAGGAGCAAGCATAATATCCAAGCGAGATTTTCTCAGAAGTTCGCTTTTGTTCTATTAGAGGTATCTCAATGATTTCTCCATGAGGAGCCAGCACATGGCAAACAGCGCCTTTTCCATCCACTGCCGTAAAGCGATAAAGTCCATCCTTCTTGCTCAAGAAAGGTTGTACAAGGACATTTCCATATTTTTGTCCGCCGCCAGTACCACTGACATGCATCTGCGAGAATCCCTTGACAGGCTCAGGCATCGGTGCCCATCCTGCATTCGGCATGCTCACGGCATCCGGTCCTGGTTTCGCCATACCATACGGCATACAAGGACCAGGGAAAGTTCTGCCCAATCCCTCACTGCCAATACGTGGGTCAACGTATTGGGCATAATCTTGGGCTATCAACGAGGAGAGCTCAAAAGTACAACACAATACTAAAACAAGGAATCTTTTCATGATTTATCTTATGTTTTTAGGACTGAAATAAGTCATCGAGTACCACTCTATCATTAACCTCGGTAGAATGGGCATTATCTTTCAAGCCATACGTTGTTACCAGGACAAGCTGTATAGCCTCTTTTACTTTGGTTTCATCTGCAAAATCCGTCATTCGATTGCGCAAACGTTCCTCTTCCTTCGCATCCAGAGAATAGATGCCTTTGCTATACTTTATCTCACACAGACTGATGATTTGGTCTGCACGCTCAATGAGCAAATCCACCTGAGCCGCCGGCACACTCTCCTTACTTCGCCAAGAGTAATATTCCGTTCGGATGCGTTGGATGCCCAATGCCATCTTAATTTGAGGAATATGCGCCATACACAATCGCTCATAAGCTAATCCATACCATGTATTCTGCTTTGGAGAGTTGATGGAGTTCTCCCAAAAATGTTCGTCAGTAGTATGTTTGGTACAGAAGTCGTGGTAAAAGTGAATATAGAAATCCGTGAGTTGATAGATACCATTATTACTGTTTATCTTACGCTCCCTGACGTTATACTTACGGATAAAATCACAGTTCTCCAAATTCGTCAAGAGTTTAGATAGATGTCCCCCCGTTTCCCTCTTCAGTTTCTCACTGATTTCCTTACGAGTCAATCCTTTCTTATGGTTAGCCAACAATTGGATAATATCCACATACGACTGCGGACTTTTGAAAAGAGATTTAAACAATCGGTCAAATTCCTTCTTCAATTCAGCATCACGAGAGAAAAACAATCGGTCGATATTGGCAGGAAGACTCAAAGCATTATCCAGCAAGCTCAAATAATAAGGTATTCCGCCCAATACCATATATGCCTGAGCCATAGCCAACCGATTCCACTTAAAGCCATTTGCCGTTAAGTATTCTTCCGTATCATGCAGGTTAAAAGGGTGAATGTGCATCTCATGCGTGATGCGATTATGCAGCCCACCATGGTTGTCGATAATATTATCTACAATCCATGTCGTAGCAGAACCACAAACTATCAACTTGACATGAGTTTGTCTATTAGCCCAACCATTCCAGAACAAATCCAACGCCTTGACCAATCCCGAGCGAGGGGTATCTAGACACGGAAGTTCGTCTATGAAGATGATAGTAGGTTTCTTGGAAGAAGCAAACTTTACTTTCACCACTTCCTTCAAAGCCTCAAAAGCCTCATACCAATCAGCGACCCGCTTTCCCTCATAACCACTTTCTTTCAAGGCTATGTTAAAAGACACGAGTTGGTCTTCCTTGTCTCCATCAATGACACCTGTCATATCAAAAGCCAATGCCTCTTTAAACGTTTCCGTCACGAGAAAAGTTTTGCCCACACGTCGTCTTCCATAAATAGCAATGAACTCAGAGCGTTCACTATCTATGTATTTTTTGAGCAAGTCTTGCTCTTCTTTTCTTCCTATCAACTGTACCATAAGCTTTTATAGTATTTCATTCATGGTGCAAATATACGAAAAAAGATTGGAATAGTAGGCTGAAAGTGCGCCAAAACGTTTAATTTTATCACATTTTGGCGCATTATAGCCGTTATAATGCGCCATAACATTAAAAATATCACGATTTTGGCGCGGTTTCAGCACCAATATGGGAACAATCAAAAAGGGAGAGCAGAAATCTACCACCCTCCCTTTTATTATCAAATCATACTATTTATCAATATCCCAGATTCTGCTCCCACCCATTCAGATTGATAGTATTTTGTGGAATTGGGAATATGCGATGATGTTTGTCGAAGTTTGCATCTGGGAAATCCTTGTAATGAGGGAAAAACTCATCTTCATAATGACCGAAACGAATCATATCGTTGCGACGCCAGTTTTCGTCGAAGAACTCACGACCTCGTTCGTCATAGATTTCCTGCAATGTAGGTTCATTAGCAATTGTTGGAGCACCAGCGTATGTGCGAATTTGGTTAAAAAGGTCTTTTGCCCCACTAGCACCCTGACGAGTAAGAGCCTCAGCCTTCATAAGAAGGATATCCGCATAACGGAAAATAGGTAGGTCATTAGACTGGTTGCGCTTGTTATTATAGTCATTAGGAGTTGCGAACCATTTAATGGAATGACACCCTTGCTGATAAGCGTTTGCATCATTGCCCACATCGATAGTGTTATCTGTCTTGGCAAGCGTAATGTCCTCTGTAAAATGCACTTGTTGACCATTATACATAAATGGCTCCGTTGTCGGACGTAAAGTCTTCGGGTCACGAATATAGACATCACCACGAAGTATACTGAGATTGCGAATGTCACCATCAAGGCAGAACAACTTGGCAAACTCAGGTGTCACAACCATATTTCCACCAAAGGATTGCGTAAACTTATCAGTTGAACCATAAACATTTGGTACCAAGTTCTTCATATCCTTGAAAGAACGAGGACGTGCATACTGCATACCATAAGGGTTACCGCCGCTGATATCTTCTACAGCATTATATGGCATTGCATAGATAAAATCCTCAACTTTCCAACCATTGTCATAAGAGAACTTATGAAGATAGTCAACTGAACCCAAGTTGAACTTTCCACTATTGATAATCTCATCGCAAGCAGCAATACAAGCATCCAACTTTGGGTTAGCTGCAGTTGCAGCATCATATTGGTCAACAGACTCAGCAGTATAGACTGACCAGTTGATATAGAGTTTTGCGAGAAGAGCCTCTGCCATCCACTTGGTTGGTTTACCGTATGTATTTTCCGTCACATCTTCTGTCAATGAAGGGATAATGTCATTGAGTTCACTCTCTATCCATTCTGCAACTTCCTTACGTGGAGAACGAGGAACTACAGCACCTTCAGACTGAACTTTATCGAGAATAGGAGTGTCACCAAAATTGTCCATCAAAATCCATGTATAATAAGCACGTATGGCACGAGCAGGGGCTTTCATCTGAGCAGAAGCACCACTACCCAATTCCTCCAGGATGGTGTTAGCCTTCGTTATACCAGCCGTCACATCATCATACCAACCAATAGAAGCATCATCAGCAGAACTACAATGAAGTGCTTGATGAGCATAAGTATGATCATCGACATAACCACCATCAAAAGCAAGAGCAGTAAACTCATCGGAAGCCAAGCACTGCGCTTCCATATAGCGACGCCCCAACGTACCTTTCAAATGGAAATACACATCAGCCATCTTTGCCTCAACTACAATCATAGGATCAACACCTGAATTTTGACTAGGGTCTTCTGTATATTGCGAATTTGGACTCATATCCAAATCCGTACAGCTGGTCAGTGTCATGGCAACCAATCCAGCTGAAAGGAACAATCTATTTAGTTTCATATTGAAATCTGATTAAATGTTATTACTTTACAGTTACGATAGCGATACGGTTTGCATAATTAGTATCAGCACCCTTAGCTATGGTGCGTGATACATTCACGCCCTTATTCCGTAGATACTTAGCGACAGCATCTGCACGTTGCTGTGAAAGTTTCTGATTAGCAGAAGACTTACCCTCTGGAGAAGCGTATGCGACAATCTCTACATTAGAACCGCTCTTGATAGCATCGAGTTCAGCCGTGTTACCAATCTCTGCTGAATTGACAGGGAATGTTACAACGTATGTACTCTGTACAAAGACCTCCTTAACCTTGCCAGGAACTTCCTTCACCACTTCCTTGATTACAGGTACTTCCTTGATAACCTCTCGGTCGATATACTGTAGTGCAGACTTTTTCTTCTTGCTGCCACCGAAGTTAATCTTCACACCAATCATAAAGGTACGTGTATGTGGATAACGGCTCCAACGATAGTCTATACCCGGATCGATACCACCCATATTCACCTCTGGGTCAAGCCCCTTATAGTTGGTTATGGTGAAGAGGTTATTGGCAGTTCCATAAAGTGTCAAATCCTGTATCCAGTCATTGAAGCAATTACGGAATGTATAGCTCAAGGAGAGAGTCTGCAGACGAACATACGAACCTTTCTCTATGAAACGGTCTGATGGCAAAGAACCAGATGCATCTCCTGCAGGGTTAGAAAGGAATTCTTTCAATACATTCTTACCATCAGAGAACATTTGAGCACTAGTATAATGAGCACGTGCACTATTATACACATCATTACCAAATACACCTGTTAAGAAAGCTGTCAAATTCCAATTCTTATAAGTAAGCGTATTATTCCAACCTGCATTGAGTTTTGGTTGCGCACAACCTGTGATAGAACGGTCTTTCAAGCTAGGATTATTTGTTGTCTTACCAGTACGATTACCATTTTCGTCAAGTACATAATACTCAGAACGCCCATTTACAATGCCTGCGTATTGATAAGTATAGAATGTACCTATAGGTTGACCTTCCATAATTCTTTGTGTCCAACCATTTGCAGAAACTCCAGATACCATAGGATCACCTTGTGTAAGATTGGTGGTATGGAATATCTCATTCTGCATCTTATCAACAGAGTTCTTGTTATGAGAAAGGTTGATGGTTGAACTCCACATGAAGTCCTTTGTACGAACTGGCACGGCATTCAATGTAAACTCGATACCCTTATTAGTCATCTCGCCCACATTGGCATCCATCCAACTATATATATACTGAGTTGTTGAAACTGGATAACTCCAAATCAAGTCCTTAGTCTTCTTATGATAAACTTCTACCGTTCCATTCAGACGTCCCTTGAGGAATGCGAAGTCAAGACCGATATTCAACATACCCGTTGATTCCCATTTCAAATCAGGGTTTGCATTTTTAGTAGCACCATAAGTACGATAGGTCTTGCCATCATAAACAAACGTACCAGAAGCACCATATGTATTATAAGAAGAATACACATCGAAGCCCATGGCATTACCAGAGATACCATACCCCGCACGAAGTTTCAAGTTGTCGAAGATATGCTGATTCTGCATAAACTTCTCCTCTGTGATATTCCAAGCAGCAGACACAGAAGGGAAAGTTCCCCAACGGTTATTCTTACCAAAAACAGAAGAACCATCACGGCGAATAGTCGCCTGAAGCATGTAACGGCTGTCAAATGAGTAGTTTACACGACCATAGAAAGAGATGTTGCGAACTTTCTCCAAATAGCCACTTTGGACAGAGTTCTGAACGCCCAAAATGGTCTGAGCGTATGACATATTATACCATCCGAGGTCATCATTGTAATAACCTTCCACACTGAGACCAAAGCCATCGTTATTCTTCTTCTCCTCCCAAGAATAACCTCCCATCAAGCCCCACTTGCTCTTGCCTACTTTAAAGTCATAGTTGAGATAGGTCTCGAAAGTCTGCTCACGACCGAAATAGGTGTTGCGAGTTGCCTGACCATTTTTGTTGCCAATGCCCTCCAACTGAGAATTACGAGTATTGTATGCACTATAAGTGCTTTGGTAGTTGCTCCAAGAATAGTTTACATTCCAGGAGAAACCCTTCCAAAGTTCAAGCGCAGCCTTGCCCACAAACTGATTACGCTTCCAAACTGTCTCAGACTTATTTTCCTCCATCAAGGCGAGTGGATTATAGTTCTTGGAGCCAGAGCCTATAGTCCAAGAGCCATCCGCATTCTTCACAGCGTTAGTAGGAGAATAATAGTTCATTGCATCGAGAACAGAAGCGCCTTCATTACCAGAAGGCACACCGAAATGCTTACCATACATCATGTTTGCGCCAATAGACACAGTAAGATGGTCCTTGAGGGTCTTGGCAGATACAAGAGAACGAACGTTGAAACGATCAAAACCAGTCATCTTGATTACACCCTCACGCTTTCTGAGGTCAGCACTAATCATATAATTAGTGGAACCATTACCACCACTGATACCCACATTATGATTATGACTAATACCCGTGCGAAGAACTTCATCCTGCCAGTCTGTATTGGCACCGCCATCCTTCAGCGTAATATTATTATCTTTAGCATACTGACGCAGTTCGTCGGCAGTACACATCTCGTATTTCTTGAGAATATTATCAAAAGCGACATAGCCATTATAATACACATTTGTTTTCTCCTCAGCACCTTTCTTTGTGGTGATGATGATAACACCATTTGCTGCCTTAGAACCATAGATGGCCGTAGCAGTAGCATCACGAAGTACATCTATAGACTCTATATCTTCAGGAGAAACCATAGAAATATCAACTCCAGGGATTCCATCCACTACATAATAAGGTGACATAGCACCAGTACGAAGAGTAGAAGCACCACGAAGCGTAATCGTAGGAGAGCCATTAGGATCGGCAGTGGATGAAACGACCAAACCAGGCACCTTACCTTGCAACATCTGACCTGGGTCTGTGAACACACCTTGATTCAAGTCCTCTGCTTTAACGGTCGTGATAGAAGAGGTCACATCCTTGCGGCGCATGGTACCATAACCGACAACCACCACCTCGTTCAAGGCTGTGTTGTCCTCTTGCAACACAATCTGGTTGTTGGAACCTGCCTTCACCGTCTGAGGCGTGAAGCCGATGTAGGAAATCTTCAACTTGGCTCCTGGCTTCACATTCAAGGAATAGTTACCGTTGATGTCGGTAACCGCCCCATTCTGAGTACCCACCTCTTGTATGGACACGCCGATAAGAGGTTCGCCATTGGCATCCTTCACGGTACCGCTGACCTTACTTTGTGCAAATGTGAGCGAACTCACCAATAAAAGGGCGGAAGAGAACAAGACACGTCTCATGCTGCTTCCAATAGTCTTTTGTACTATTTGCATAACTTATTAGATTTTAGTTATAATTATTCGGCGCAAAGGTACTGCTACCCTATTACACCGGGGTTATAATCACGTTTCGATTGGATGACATTAGAAAAGCCTTCTAATGGTTTAAGAAAAGCCTTCTAAGAATTTTAGTCTTTGTCTTTTTCGAAGACCTTCCCTCCATAGTTGACCTTTGGCTCAGTCTTCACTTCCAACTCCTCTATCTCCACATCCTTGGCTTGCTCGACATAGACTCCATACACCTTATTATATATAAAGCCCTCGCCACGGCATGGGCGCTTGTCATATACGCCACCGTCATAGCTTGTCATTTTCTTCAGAGTAAGATGTACATTGTTGAGATAGATGTCATGTACTTTATCTGGAGTATCGCCACCGATAAAGCACCCATTCTCGGATGTCGCATAGATGTTGTTGAAGTAAATCTGGCTCACCTCGCCACATTTACCTACCGTCTGACCTTTAGGGAATCGCCAGTTGGCATCCTTGTGGTTGCCATTGGCACGAGGATAAGAGGTTACATAGATTGGTTCCGCCTTGCCCCACCACACATCGCTCCAAAGTTTGCAATCCATGATGATATTGGAGAAGACCACATTCGTAACTGTTCCCTCGTCTCGGTTCTGGATACCCAAGCCTCGATTGCTACCTGTAATCACGCAATTGTCAATGACGACATTATAGATGGAGTCCATGTTCTCGCTGCCTATCTTCACCGTGCAGCTACGACTCTCCATCACACAGTTGGTCACCACAATGTCATGGCAAGAACCATACTCCTCAAACTCTCTACGGTTTTTCAGACAGATGGCATCATCGCCACTCGTGATATGACAGTTGGCGATACGCACGTTCTTGCTATGATCGATGTCGATGCCATCGCCATTGCGTATCTTGAGATTGTTAAGAAGATTGATGCCATCAATGACAGCTCCATCGCAACCGATGAGATGAACCGTCCAGTAAGCTCCCTCTTTGATGGTAATGTCACGGATGCTCAGATTCTTGACTCCCATGAGCGTGAGCACATGCGGACGAGGGTCGAAGGTGGTGACAGGTTTCAATTCGTAGCTGTCGAAGAGCTCCGTCCCCATAAACTGGATGCCATTGCCATGAATCGTGCCATGACCAGAGAAAGAAAGGTTCTCGATGTCCTTCGCCCAAATCCACATCATGCCCTCGCCTTCGTTCTTGCCGAAGGCGCTCTTATGGTAAATGCTTTCATCAGGGTTCGCCTTCCACACAGAGTTTGTCTCCAAGACGATATGGACGTTCGACTTCAACTGCACAGGACCAGAAAGGAAAGTATGGCTAGAGGAGAAGATGACATCGCCACCTCCAGCATACGAACAAGCATCAATCGCCTTTTGGATAGCGGTCGCATCATCACAGATGCCATCACCCTTGGCACCATAATCCATCACAAGATAGCTTTTTGCTAACATAACAAAAGGCATCAATAGCAGCAATATCAGGCTTAAAGTTATTCTTCTTATCATTATATTACTATTTTATATGTAAACCCACGCTTTCAGTTAAGGCTCTGCAAATATAAGAAAATTATAAATATAGGACAAGTTTTAGAGGACGTTTTTTGCTTGAAAGGCGCATTTTTAACATTTGAAGCCTACACCACCTACCCTTCCTTAAGTGCATAGCTGCTCCCTAATACTTGCATAAATATACTTGCATTATGTAGTCTATATGTAATATTATCACATAAAACAGCATTTTTATAACAATTTATTTGGTAGTTTGCGAATAATATTGTACTTTTGCAAGCGAAATACGAATAAAAATACATCGTCATGAAGGTAAAGAACAGTAGAATGGAGACCCTGAAGATGCTTATCTCTAGCCACGAGCTAAGTTCTCAGGAAGAGGTTTTGAAAGCTTTGGCAAAGGAAGGCTACAAGCTTACACAAGCCACATTGAGTCGCGACTTGAAGCAACTGAAAGTTGCCAAGGCTGCGTCAATGAATGGTAAATACGTATATGTGTTACCCAACGAAACCATGTACAAGCGTGTCTCCAATCCTCGTTCTCTCCGAGAGATGATGATGAGTCCGGGATTTCTGTCAATCAACTTCTCTGGCAACATGGTTGTCATCAAGACTCGCCCGGGGTATGCCAGCAGCATTGCCTACAACATAGACAACAGCGACATCCCCGAAATTCTTGGAACCATCGCTGGAGATGACACCATCTTCATGGTGAAGAGAGAAGGTGCAAGCGAGAAAGAGCTGATCAGTTCGCTCTCCGAGATTATTCCTGAATTGAGCTAATAACAAGAACATTATAATAATAAAGAGAAAAATGGAAGAAGTTAAAGTAATGGTGGCTGACGAAAGTCACATTAAGTATATCGACACCATTCTGACTACAATCGCAGAAGCAGCTAAGAAACGTGGTTCAGGTATCGCCAAGCGTTCACCTGAGTATGTTGCCACCAAGATGCGCGAGGC
>DKCU01000016.1:0-625 GCA_002451555.1 Candidatus Segatella albertsiae | reverse complement strand
TGGGGCAACAAGCACTATGTCACCACATCAGGTTTGATCGTTCACCCAGACTTCCGAGGCATCGGACTGGCAAAGCGCATCAAGAACCTCACCTTTACGCTCGCCCGACAGCGATGGCCTCATGCCAAGATCTTCTCTTTGACATCCGGTTCGGCTGTGATGAAGATGAACACCCAGTTGGGTTATCTACCTGTCACCTTCGCCGACTTGACCGACGATGAGTCCTTCTGGCGTGGTTGCGAGGGTTGCATCAACGTGGATGTTCTCCATCGCACCAACCGCAAGTATTGCATCTGCACCGCCATGCTCTTCGACCCAGAGGAGCACTTGCCTATCAAGCTTCCTAAGGAAGTGATAGAAAGAATCCGCAAGATAGACGGTCCAAGCTGCGAGCTTGAAGCATAGAATTATTTTATTAGGAATTAAAACATTAGACAAAAATGGCAAATAAGAAAGTAGTAGTCGCATTTAGCGGCGGTCTCGATACATCATACACAGTAATGAAGTTGACTCAGGATGGCTGGGATGTTTATGCAGCATGCGCCAACACAGGTGGTTTCTCTGCCGAGCAGTTGAAGACCAACGAGGAGAACGCATACAAGTTGGGTGCCAAGGCATACGTCAC
>DKCU01000084.1 GCA_002451555.1 Candidatus Segatella albertsiae | reverse complement strand
TTTTGTACCTTTGCACTCGATTTTAACGATAAATATAGACGAAATTAATATTATTAAGGAAAAATGGATAACAAACGACCTCTCATCGCCCACTTGTGCCTCTTTTGTTCAGGCTCATTCTGGGGATTGATGGCTCCCGTAGGCAAAGACGCAATGCTGCATGGCATCGACGGCATCGACCTCGTGAGCTTCCGTGTGCTCGGTGGAGCCATCCTCTTCTGGCTCACCTCGCTCTTCACCAAGAAGGAGCACGTACCCGTAAAAGACATCTTCTTGTTTGGCGCAGCAGGCATTTTCGCCCTCGTGTTCAACCAGTGTTCTTACACCATCGGACTGAACATGACCTCGCCAAGCAACTCTAGCATCATGACCACCTCGATGCCTATCTTCGCCATGATTCTCTCCTTCCTCATCCTGAAGGAGCCTATCACCTGGAAGAAAGCCCTGGGCGTGCTGATAGGATGCGCCGGTGCCGTCATCATCATCACCACGAGCGCCACATCGGGCAATGCGAAAGTGGGCAACATCTGGGGCGACCTGCTCTGTATGTCGGCTCAGCTCTCCTTCGCCCTTTACCTCTCGCTCTTCAAGAATCTGCTGTCGAAGTACTCGCTCTTCACCATCAACAAATGGATGTTCCTCTGGGCTACCGTCTTGATTTGGCCGTTTACCATCAGCCATATCTCAGCCATCGACTTCGCCAACGTTCCGATGAGCACGTGGTGGGAATCTGGCTATGTCATCTTCTTCGGCACTTACCTGGGCTACATCTGCATGATGATCGGTCAGAAGACTCTTCGCCCTACCGTGGTAAGTGTCTATAACTATGTGCAGCCTTTGGTTTCCGTAACCGTGAGCGTACTGGCAGGTCTCGCCGTGTTCAAGGGCGCGCAAGCCATTGCCGCCGTACTGGTATTCTCGGGTGTATGGCTCGTTGTGAAGAGTAAGTCGAAGAGAGACATCGAGACACACGAGCACAGCTTGTCGTTCGAGAAGAGACACGCATAACACACATATCTCCATCAAAAGAACCCTCATCTGATGAAAGAATTCATATCAGCTGAGGGTTCTTTTTATATTCTCTATGGAAAACAAATCCAATTCATTATAAATAAGGATTGTGAGTTTTCGGGATTCTCCGTACCTTTGCACCCGAAAATAAAAACAAGAGAATTAAAATGAATTATAAAATGATGATGGCTTCCGCACTCATCCTTGGCACATTGCCTGTGAGTGCGGAGAGCGTTCTTTCGGATAGCAGCAAGGTTTTTGACATCGACGAGGTGGTGGTTATATCGCAACCTAAGGAGGCATTCCGCCTTCGTCAGCAAGCTCTGAGCAGTACTTCGCTCGGAAGTTTCCAGATACAGAAACTGGGTGTTCACGACTTGCGTGAACTCTCTCAATACATCCCTAATTTTGTGATGCCGAATTACGGCAGTCGCCTTTCCTCTGCCATGTACGTCAGGGGTATCGGAAGCCGTGTCAACAGTCCTGCCGTGGGCATCTACCTCGACGGCATCCCAGTGATGAACAAAGCAGCTTTCAACCTGCACAATTATCAACTGAGCCGTGTGGATATGCTCCGCGGTCCGCAAGGCACACTCTATGGTCAAAACACCGAGGGTGGACTGGTCAAGATGTACTCTCGCAATCCTTTTTCTTACGAGGGCACCGACGTGCGCATCGGATATGGAAGCAAGTATTATCGCAATGGCGAGGTGGCGCATTACCAGCGCATCAACGACCATTTCGGTTTCTCCGTGGCTGGTTTCTACGATGGACAGAATGGTTTCTTCCGCAATGCCAACACGGGCGATAGAGCCGACAAATACAATGAGGCGGGTGGCAAGTTGTCGCTGAACTTCCGCTTGAACAAGGGTTGGAGCATCGACTGGCTCGCCAACTATCAGTATGTTGACCAGAATGCCTTCCCATACGGTTTGCTCGACCTGGAGACTGGCAAGAGCGCTCAGCCATCGACCACCTTCACTGGCACTTATCGCCGCAACAACTTGATAACTGGCTTGAACATCGGGCATCACGGCGAGAACTTCGACTTCGCTTCGGTTACGAGCTACCAGTATCTCAAAGACCGTATGTTGATGGACCAAGACTATCTGCCAGCCGACTATATGCACATCTTGCAGGAGCAACTGAGCAACGCCATCACCCAAGAGTTTACCTTCAAGAGCACCAAGCCTGTGGGCGGTTTCTGGCATTGGACAACAGGCGCATTCTTCTCCTACGAGTGGTTGAAGACCAACGGTCCTGTTTTCTTCGACGAAGCCTTGACCGCTCCTATCGGAAATGCCGTCCAGGCACAGATGTATAACGCCATCCTCGGTTCGATGACCACCAAGATGATGCAAGCAGGAATGCCCGAGGCGGCGGCAAAGATAGCTGCTGAGGCTGCCATCGCCAAGGCTGGTGGCATCAGCATGAGTGTGGCAATGGGGGCGCCAGGTCGCTATCACACCCCACAATACAATCTCGGTTTCTATCACGAGAGCAATTTCGACATTACTCCTCGATTGAAGGGTACGCTGGGCTTGCGCTATGACTTTATTCACAACGAGGTCCACTATGAGAGTTCGGCATTCATGGCGATGACCGCCAACGTAATGGGCAAGGAGGCAACCTACACCTTGCGCTCCATGCTCGACAACAGCACCAAGAATAGCTATAACCAGCTATTGCCAAAGTTTGGACTGAGTTGGACACTGGACGATAACCAGAGCAACGTATATGCCACCGTGAGCAAGGGCTATAGAGCGGGCGGATACAATATTCAGATGTTCAGCGACATCTTGCAAACCGAGTTGAACGCCAACCGCCAGCAAGCCATGCGTGGCGACTACGACGTGCCTCATACAGACGAGGATTACGACAACGTGAACCACACCATCTCCTACAAGCCCGAGACCTCGTGGAACTATGAGTTGGGCACTCATCTGAACCTCTTCGACAACAGTCTCCACTTCGACCTGAGTGCCTTCTACATGCAAGTGCGCAACCAGCAGCTCTCCGTGATGGCGGGTACCTACGGTTTTGGACGAATGATGGTGAATGCCGGAAAGAGTCATAGCTGTGGCATCGAGGCTTCGCTGAGAGGACAGCTGGCTAACGGTCATCTCGACTGGATGGCGAACTATGGCTTTACCCATGCCTCATTCGATGAATACAAGGATGGAGAGGGCGACAAGCTCGTGGATTACAAGGGCAAGAAAGTGCCATACGTTCCAACCCACACTCTTTCAGCCATGGTAGATTATCGTTTCGATATCGCCGAGAAAGGCTTGCGCGACATCACCATCGGAATGAACGTCAATGCGCAAGGCAAGACCTACTGGGACAACGCCAACACCTATTCTCAGAAGTTCTATGCCGTGGCGGGCGCACACGCCGACCTCAACTTCGGCATCGCCAAGCTGAGCCTGTGGACACGAAACCTGACAAATACCTATTATCATGTATTCGCAGTGGATAACTCAGCCACTGGCACCAAGCAATACTTCGCGCAACGTGGCAACCCATTCCAATGCGGAATGGATGTAAGCTTGCACTTCTGATAAAAGTTTATACTCCTGATAACGAAAAAGCCCGACAAGAGCAGCTTAACGCTAAACTCCTGTCGAGCTTTTTGTTGTTTCTTTATTTTTATGCTTTTGCCCTTTCAGGGCGCATTAAATCCATGCCTTCTACCCAGGGCGTTGCCCTGGACTTGGAGCTTTTGGGCTTTCAGCCCGACTCAACCGTACTGCTCGTTTTATTTTCTTTAGCAACTATAGTAAACACTTTCTTAGCAACCGAAGTAAACCATCAGTCCTCCCAATAGGATATACATCACGGCGTAAGGGATGGCAGATTTCAGAATATCTCCATCCTTGCCCTCCATATCGCAGGCGGCAGTGGCGATGGCGATGCTCTGCGGACTAATCATTTTTCCACCCGTAGCACCTGTGGTATTGGCGGCAACGAGCCAGTTGCTCTGGCTTCCCTCCATACCGAAGAAAGTACCCTGCCCCGTCATGCCGAGCTGGTTGGCAACATGTGCCTGGAGTTTGGCAAAGAGGATGTTCGAGGAAGTATCGGAACCTGTTACGAAAGTTCCGATGGCTCCAATCATCGGAGCCACCAAAGGATAGAAATCGCCCGTCACAGCCACCAAACCCGATGCGATGGCAGTAATCATTCCGCAATAGTTCATCACGCTTGCCAAGGCTATCAGCGAACAGATCGTCACCACCGTCTTGCGCAAGTTCACCGTGGTACGAGCCAAAATCACCATCAATCGCTTGAAGCTCACGCCCTGAATGAGTCCGCCAATGGTGGCACCTAGGAAGAGCATCAATCCTGCATTCGAAATCCAGCCAAACTTAAAGGTACTGTCGAGCACAGGCAGATGAACCTCGCTCACGAGATGAGACTTCAAGAAGGCATTGACTGGAGGGCAGAGTGCGCCCGAAACCAAAATGAAGATTAATATAAAGAGGTAAACACTCCAAGCCTTGAAGCTCTCGGCAAGCGTGAAAGTCTCCTTATCCTGCACCTTGCTCTTTCTTGCAAATACCTTGGCATAAGCAATGATGGCGATGATAGCCGCCAACGAACCGATAATGGCAGGAGTCTCCGAACCGAGGTAATATCCACAAACAAACTGCACAACCACGGAAATCACCCCCACCCAAAGGGCGACAATCAGGTTTTTGATAAGATTGTGCTTATCCGTAAGCGTCAAGATGATGAAAGGCAGAATAATAAACAAAGGAGCCAACTGGATAATGGCGAAAGCCGAAGTCTCGCAAATCTGAGCCACGGAAGCCGAGCCGCCCTCAGCCACCTCATTGCAAAGCGTAGTGACAGGTACGCCGACCGCGCCAAACCCCGTTGCCACTGTATTACCGATGAGCGACACCAAAGCTGAGAACATCGGTTTGAATCCCAGTCCTATCAATATCGCCGCCGGTATCGCCACCGCCGTTCCGAATCCAGCCATGCCTTCGAGCAATCCACCGAATCCCCAGACCAGCATCAGCACGAGCAGTCCCTTGTCGTCGGTTATCGAAGTGAATTGTTTCTTGATGACCTCAATCTGCTTGCTCTCCACCAAGATATTGTAGCTATAGATAGCCATCAGGATGATGATGAGAATCGGGAACACCGCCTTCAGGAGTCCCTCCACCAATGCCCATCCCGTAAGGGCGATGATGCTATCCTCGGCATGGGCAGGTGCAATCATACCGAGCGGAGAGGCGACGAAGAGCGCCAACAACACAGTTACCACGAGCGTAAGAAGTGCGCTCTTATGTCCTGCCATCTTGAAGCCGAGCATCAAGACAAACAGCAACACGATGGGAATAATAGAAATAATAGATGCCATAAATTCGTCGATTATTATGTTTTTGTATTTTGATTGTTATTATGTTTCGTGTTTTGATAGTTATTGCCTATTGCTAGTTGAATCCATCCGTCTGTTAGTTGAATCCACCGTCGCAATTGCATACGACACTGCAAAAATACTCATTTTCCTCGAAAACGAACCATGTTTCCACACTTTTTTCCGCAAAATATGCTCTTATATGGCATGCTGACCATTAAAGGTACATTTGGTTCCCTATATGTCCTAG
>DKCU01000018.1 GCA_002451555.1 Candidatus Segatella albertsiae | reverse complement strand
AAGAAGCATGGCCAGGGCAAAGACAGGCAGAAACCACACCGAGGACAACAAATGAGCAAGCAGGACATCACACGACGCGTGCATGAGCTGAGAGGCTACATGCGCCAGCACGGACTGGCCGCGTTCATCTTCCCCAGTACCGACCCGCACAATGGCGAGTATGTGCCCGGGCACTGGATGACACGCCAGTGGATAAGCGGATTCAACGGCAGTGCCGGCACGGCGGTAGTGACCACGACCGATGCCGCGCTGTGGACTGACAGCCGCTACTTCCTGGCTGCAGCGGAGCAACTGGACGGCACCCCCTTCCAGCTCATGCGTGAGCGGGTGCCGGGCACGCCCGGCATAAGCGAGTGGCTGCGCCGTCTGCTGCAGGAAGGCGACACCGTGGGCATCGACGGATGGGTCAACAGCGTGAGCACGGCCAGCAGTCTGAGGCAGGAGCTGCAGGCCAGCGGCATCCTGCTGGACACGAGCCTGGACCCCGCCGCCGCCCTGTGGGAAGGCCGCCCCGAGATGCCCCTGCACCCTGTGGAGATACAGCCGCTGGAGTACGCGGGCGAGAGAACCGTGCACAAGCTGGCGCGCCTGCGCGAGCAGATAAAGGCAGCGGGAGCACAGATGACCGTCATCTGCCCGCTCGATGAAATCGCATGGATTTGCAACCTGCGGGGCACCGACGTGCATTGCAACCCGGTATTTGTGAGTTACCTGCTCGTGTCGCAGGAGGAGGCCACCCTGTTTGTGGACCCCAGGAAACTGAGCGCCCAAGTACGGGCGTACCTGCGTGGTGAGGGCATAGGCACCCGTCCCTACGAGGCTCTGGCAAGCGCCCTGGCCTCCATGCCCTCAAGTGCCATGCTCATCGACCCGCAGTCGTGCAACTGCCATGCCGTCCCGCCCCAAGGCAAGGGCTGGAAGGTAATATACCACGACTCGCTCATCGCACCCATGAAGGCCATCAAGAACGAGGCCGAGCGCGAGGGCTTCCACCGGGCCATGCTGCGTGACGGGGTGGCCCTGGCGAAATTTCTGCGCTGGCTCAAGCCCGCCGTACAGGCAGGCGGACAGACCGAGATGAGCGTGGCCGACCGGCTCACAGCCCTCAGGGCCGAGCAGCCCCTGTACAGGGACATCTCCTTTGACACCATAGCGGGCTATGCCCAGCACGGCGCCATCGTGCATTATGAGCCCAGCCACGAGACAGACACCCCCCTGCTGCCCAAGGGGCTGATGCTGCTTGACAGCGGGGCGCAATACCAGGACGGCACCACCGACATCACACGCACCATCCCCTTGGGCCCGCTCACGCGCGAGGAGCGCACCGACTACACCCTTGTGCTCAAGGGGCACATACGCCTGGCCATGGCCAAGTTCCCCACGGGGACCTGCGGCACACAGCTTGACGTGCTGGCACGGTATGCCATGTGGCAGCACGGCATCAACTATGGGCATGGCACGGGGCACGGCGTGGGCAGTTACCTGTGCGTGCACGAGGGGCCTCACCAGATACGCATGAACCACATGCCCGCGCCCCTGCTGCCGGGAATGACCATGACCGACGAGCCGGGCATCTACCGCGAGGGCAGGCACGGGGTGCGCATCGAGAACACCATGATGGTGGAGGAGTACATGGAGAGCACCTTCGGGCAGTTCCTGCAGCTCACTCCCCTCACGCTCTGTCCCATCGACATGGAGCCCATCCTGTGGGACATGATGGACACGGACGAGGTGCAGTACCTCAACGACTATCACGCACGCGTGTACAGCGAACTGAGTCCCCTGCTCCAGGGAGACGACCTGGCCTGGCTCCAGGAGGCCACTGCGCAAGTGAGGTTATAAGGCATGGGGCTTTATAAGGCATGAGGCGGCAGAACTGGCAGGGGACACTGCTTGCTGCCACACAGCCCCAAAGGCTCACAACGCGGTAACTTCACGCCCCTCCGGGAAAGCCTCATAACCCCTGGGCCTCATAACATCACACCCTCCAGGAAAACCTCATAACATCATAAACCCAAAATCTCATAACACCAACAAGAATATGGCTATCATCAAGAGACTGGCGGGCATGCCCGCGCCCCGGTTCGGCAAGCACTGCTACTTCAGCGAGGGTGCCGTGATCGTGGGAGACGTGCAGATGGGAGACGACTGCACGGTATGGTTCAACGCCGTCCTGCGCGGGGACGTGCACTTCATCCGCATAGGCGACCGCACCAACGTGCAGGACAACAGCTGCATCCACACGCTCAACGGCAACGCGCCGTGCATCCTGGGCAATGACGTGACCATCGGGCACAGCGTGACCCTGCATGGATGCGAGGTGAAGGACGGCGCGCTGGTGGGCATGGGCGCAACCGTGCTCGACCATGCCGTGGTGGGCCGCGGGGCCATTGTGGCCGCAGGCGCGGTGGTACTGAGCAACACACAGATAGGCGACGGCGAACTGTGGGGCGGAGTGCCTGCCAAGTTTATCAAGAAGGTGGACCCCGAGCAGGCCGCCACGCTCAACCAGACCTACGCGAGCCACTACATCGCCTACAGCGACTGGTACCGCGAGGCCGATGCCGACCCCTCGTCCACCCAGCAGGTGACCACCAGCGAGGAGTACCGCAGCGAGTAGCCCGCACACAAGGAAAGGCGCCATTTCACCCAACATTCATCACCAACACACCCGCACAACTATGCACACCCGGACCACCGAATGGAAGATACTTCCCGGACTTATCATCGAGGCAGAACTCACGAGCGACAAAGGATGGGTGTTCAGAGTGCCGGGAAACGGGACGAGAAAGGTGAAAGCAACACTTCGGGAAAGCAAAAAACACTAAGAACCAAGTGGCCAAGTGGCTCCGAGTGCCGCCTTGGAAAAATCCGCGAGCCGCCTTGCTTGCAACAAGAAAGGCGGCTCACGGATACCATGTGGCTCAGAGAGCGCCGGCGCAAAGAGGCTTGCTGCCCCACGCTTGCCTTGCTCTGAGATGTACAGCCTCAGAACTGTTCCAGGTAGGCGATGCGGCTCTCGGTGCTCGGATGAGTACTGAAGAGGGAGCTCATCATGCCAGCGACGCCGCCCCCAAAGCCCATGGGATGCACGATGAAGAGTTGTGCCACATCCTCGCGCTGCACCTGTCCCAGTCCGGGGTGCGCACTTATCTTGCGCAAGGCAGATGCCAGGGCAAGCGGGTCGCCGCACAACTCCGCCCCGCCCGCATCGGCCATATACTCGCGCTTGCGGCTGATGGCAAAACGGGTGAGCAGGGTGAAGAAGTAGCCGATGGCCGACAGCACTATGGCCACCAGCAGCAGCGCCATGCCCGCCGCCCCGCTGCCCTCGCGCCCGTCGTCGCTTCGGCGGCGCCCGCCACCGAACACGATATTGTTCCAGAGCAGCCTCACGGCCAGGCTCATGATGGTGCTCATGATGCCCACAAAGATGATGCTGATGATGAGCAGGCGCGTGTCGCGGTTGCGTATGTGCGTGAGCTCATGTCCTATCACCCCGGCCAGCTCCGCATCGGTGAGCTTGTCACAGATGCCCGTGGTGACGGTCACCGTGTAACTGTTCCTGTCGATGCCGCTGGCAAAAGCGTTGAGCATGGGGTCGTCGACGACATTCACCTTGGGCATGGGCATTCCGCATGCCATGGTGAGGTTCTCCACGATGTTATACACACGGGGGTTCTCCCTGCGCTCCAGCGGCCTCGCGCCCGTGGCATGGCGTATCATGGAGGTGTTGAGGAGGAAGGACACCACAAACCACACGCCCACGATGCCCACCACCCAGGGAAGCACCTGCCGCATCTCATAATTCACATAATTCCAGTCCACCCCCGTCTTCCCTCCATAGGCGGGATCCGAGACTCCCAGCGAGTTGGCAATTACCAGGAACACATACACGACTCCCAGCAGGATGCATGGGAACATGGCCAGGAGCAGGAGGGACTTGAGGTTGTTGCGCACCTGCTGGGTGTGCATGCCCACATACTTCATCTTCTTGCTATAAAAAGCGTTGCAGAATGGTGCGCGGCCTTAGAACTTCACCTCGGGAGCCTTGTCATAACTGGCACGGTCGGCCGCCGGCACCTCAAACATGGGCTCGCGGTGGAAACCGAACATGCCGGCGAAGAGCAGGGCCGGAAACGCCTGCACGCCATTGTTGAGTTCCTTGGTCGTGCTGTTGAAGAAGCGCCGCGTGGCTGCCAACTTGTTCTCCACATCTGAAATCTCGCCCTGCAGTTGCAGGAAGTTCTGGTTGGCTTTCAACTCGGGGTAAGCCTCCAGCTGCACCCTGAGCCCGGCCAGGGCCGAGGAGAGCGCGTTGTCGGCCTCCACCTTCCCGTTGACGGTGGTGGCCGACATGGCGGCCGTGCGCGCTTGTGTCACCTTCTCCAGCAGTTCGCGCTCGTGCTTGGCATAGCCCTTTACGGTCTCCACCAGCTGCGGCACCAGATCGTAACGCTGCTTGAGTTGCACATCGATATTGGCGAAGGCGTTCTCGCGGTTGTTCCTCAATGCCACCAGCCTGTTGTAGATTGACACCACCCATATGACCAAGACGGCCACAACGGCCAGCGTCACCCATGCTCCTGTACTCATAGTCTCTTCTGTTTTTTGTTCTACATATCTTCAGCCGGGAGCCGTCCGGTGCGGGAGAGGCTCCTGGGAGAGGCTGTCCCGCCATCGGGTTGCCCCGCACGGCATGTGGTGCAAAATTAGGCGGTTTTTCGCGCAAAACGCCCAGTGCTTCACATTATTTAACCTAAAATGCAGCATTCATCGCCCCATGGAGTCTTTTTCTGCGCGTTCGTCCTCTCCATATCAGCAAAATGCACTAACTTTGCATGCCTTTGCCTACGATTCCAAAAACTATGAGACAACTTAAGATAGCCCCCAGCATCACCATCCGCAACAGCCAGTCGATAGACATGTACCTCGTCACCATAAGCAAGGAGAGCCTGCTGAGCCCCGAGGAAGAGGTGGAACTCGCCCAGCGCATACACAAAGGCGACCGCGAAGCGCTGGAAAAACTGGTGCGCGCCAACCTGCGTTTCGTGGTCAGTGTGGCCAAGCAGTACCAGAACCAAGGACTGGCTCTGCCCGACCTCATCAACGAAGGCAACTTGGGGCTGATAAAGGCGGCCAAGAAATTCGACGAGACCCGTGGCTTCAAGTTTATCTCATACGCGGTGTGGTGGATCAGGCAGACCATCCTGCAGGCCCTGGCCGAACAGAGCCGCATAGTGCGCCTGCCGCTCAACCAGGTGAGCGCGATAAGCCGCATCAACAAGCTCATAACAAAGTTTGAGCAGGAACACGGGCGAAAGCCTACGCCCGACGAGTTGGCAGAGATGACGGGAGAGATGCCCGAGAAAATCGCCGACACCATGCGCGCCAACGGACGCCCCATGAGCATGGACACGCCACTGGCCGAAGGCGAGGGCAACACGCTGCTCGATGTCATGTGCGACACCAACGCGCCCACCACCGACGGAAAGATGATGGATGCGAGCCTCGCCACCGAGATAGGGCGCATGCTGGGGACACTGGACCAGCGCGAGAAGAAGATCGTGGAGATGTGCTTCGGCATCAACGGCAGAGAGATGACCCTGGAGGAGGTGAGCGAGGAATTCGGACTAAGCCGCGAGAGAGTGAGGCAAATCAAGGAGAAAGCCCTGCACAAACTGCGGAACTCGGTCAAGAAAAGACTGCTGCAGGAATACCTGGGATAAGGCATCCGCCAAAGAGGTCGCACATTTTTTCTGCCACAGACTAAACCCTTGGGGGGCCAGGGAGTCTAATCATGCGCAAGACGAGAAAGAATACCTTTACATATAATACAGGGAGAAGATGAGACAACTTAAAATCAACAAGAGCATCACAGCCCGCGACGGCGAAGCATTCGAGAAGTACCTTCAGGAGATCGGACGCGAGCCGCTTATTACTGTGGAAGAGGAGGTGGAGCTCAGCCGGCTCATCAAGAAGGGCGACGAGGCTGCCCGCACGAAACTCGTGAATGCCAACCTGCGCTTTGTGGTCAGCGTGGCCAAGCAATACCAAAACCAGGGGCTCACATTGCCAGACCTCATCAGCGAGGGCAACATCGGGCTCATCAAGGCAGCCGAGAAGTTTGACGAGACACGCGGGTTCAAGTTTATCTCCTATGCGGTGTGGTGGATCAGGCAGACCATCCTGCAGGCCCTGGCCGAGCAGAGCCGTCTGGTGCGCCTGCCACTCAACCAGGTAAGCGCGGTGAACAAGATATCAAAGGCCATCACAAAGTTTGAACAGGAGCACGAGCGCAAGCCCAGCACCGACGAACTGGCAGAGATCGTGAACGAGATGCCCGGAAAGATTGACGACTCGCTGCGCGCCAGCGGCCGCCATGTGAGCATGGACGCGCCCTTTGTGGCAGGTGAGGACAACACGCTGCTGGACGTGATGAGCGACTCCAGTGCCCCCTCTACCGACCGTGCCATGATGAGCGAGAGCCTCTCGACCGAGATTGAGCGGGCACTGAACACCCTCAACGGGCGCGAGAAGGAGATTATAGAGATGAGCTACGGCATCTGCCACCAGGAGATGACCCTGGAGGAGATAGGCGAGAAATTCGGCCTCACACGCGAGCGTGTGCGCCAGATACGCGAGAAGGCCATACGCAAGTTGCGCTGCACAGAGCGCAACAGCCAGTTGCGCGCCTACCTGGGCTAAGCGCCACAGGCACGCGGCCCCGGCAGGCCAGAGCCATCACCCCCAGCGCAGGCGGGAGTGTCCAGAGCGACACTCCCGCCTGCGTGTCTTTCACCACAACCGCATGGGGAAGTGGCCAGGGGGCACAAACGCGCGCGCCAGGCAACCGCACCTCCGAAAGACCCAAGAAAGCCAGAGCCCGGGAGCCATTGCACGGAGTATCCCACAGGCTTCTCTTCCCGTAGGTGAACGCGCCCGCACCGCCTTGTACGACCTTGCCCCTGTAGGCGGTGTGCCGGCTGCCCGCAAGGCCGCTTGCCCCCTTCCGTGGACGCGGATGCTTCCGGAAGACACGAGACACGCGGGACACGCGGACATTCTCTCGCCCCGGCGAATGATGTCCACGCGTTCCGCGTGTCTCTGCATCCAGACCCGCCAATGGGAACCGGATGCCTCCATGTGGCTCCCCATGCCGGAGAAGTCCGGAAAGGAGGCTGCTATCTGAGCCCCAACTCGCGCATCAGATTGTCGGCATGCCCCCAGCGGTCGATGATGTAAAGCACATAGCGGATATCCACTCCTATGCAGCGCTGCAGGTCCCTGTCGAAGCTGATGTCCCCCGACATCGCGTCCCAGTTGCCGTCAAAGGCCAGGCCGATGAGCTCGCCACGCCCGTTGAACATGGGGCTTCCCGAATTGCCGCCCGTGATGTCGTTGTTTGAGAGGAAACACAGATGCAGGTCTCCCGTCTCCTTGTCGGCATAGCGTCCCCATTTCCCCTCCTTGAGCATGCCCACGATATCGTCCTGCAGGCGGTAGTCCTCCACCTCCGCCTGCCGTGCCGCCTTGGCCAGGAGACTCTGCGCATTGGTGTAGTAATCATAATGGGTGCCGTGCGAGGTGTAGTCCTGTACGAAGCCATAGGAGAGGCGCATGGTGAAGTTGGCGTCGCTGTAGTGAGGCTCGTCCTGCTCCATCTCCAGCAGGGCCTGCGTGAGCAGACGCTCGTTGTAGTGGATGATGTTGTTGTGCTCCTTCTGCTCGCCCACAAGTTCCATGATCTTGTCGGGCAGGGCATCGGCATAGAGCAGGGCGGGATCGGTCTCGCGCAGGGTGCTGTCGGCCAGGAGACGGCTCACACAACTGGTGTCCTTGCAGATGGTGCGGGCAAAGAGGTCGCGCGCGTAGGCGGCGCAGTCGCCCCCGTAGAGGCTGTCGATCACCTGGTAGCAGGCGGGGTGGCACTTCGCGTCGGTCACCTGCTGCCGGTAGTTGTCGAGCAGGGCGGCCATGGTGGCCTCGTCCAGGCGCGCGTCATAGTCCTTGAAGAAGCGCGTGAGGCTCTCCCTGGTGGCCGCCACCTGGGCACTGTCGGCATCTTGGGGCAGGCGGTTGAGCTTGCTCGCCACACGGTAGATCTCTATTCCGCGCATGAAGGTCTCGTTGAAGAATCCAGTGGCGTACACCATCTGGCGGCGTGCCCGGTAGGCCGTCTCCAGCTGTGCGAACATGTCGCCGAACCTGCGCTGCCTGTCGGCATCCTCCGAGTACCAGTCACGTATGCGCTGCTCGAGTTGCTGCTTCTGCCCTATCACCCCCAGGTCGGCGATGGCCTTGTTCATCCCTATGGAGTTCTTCCAGTAGTTGCTGCTGCTTGCCCACTTGCTGGCATACTTGATGGCCACGGCACGGTCGGCGTCCATAAACTTCTTCCACACCTCCTGCTTGCGCCCGCGCACCTGTATGACACTCACATTGCGGTCGTTCACACGCTCGCTGATGCCCCATGAGCTCAGGTAGCGGCTGGTGCTTCCGGGATACCCCACGGTCATGCAGTAGTCACCGGCCCGGTAGCCGTCGAGGCTCACGCGCGCGTATCGCTTGGGCTGCAGGGGCACATTTGAGGGGGAATACTCGGCAGGCTCTCCGTCCGCGTTGGCATAGATACGGAACACGCTGAAGTCGCACGTCTGCCTGGGCCACATCCAGTTGTCGGTGTCACCCCCGAACTTTCCCAGGGTCTCGGGGGCGGTAAACACCAGCCGGATGTCGCTGTACACCTTGTAGTAACTCACATAATAGGCGTTTCCGCCGTAGTAGGACTTCACCTGGCAGTCCATGCCGGGGTTGTGCTTCCTGCAGTCGGCCTCGATGGCGGTGCAGATGCTGTCCACCTTGTCGCGGTCGATGTGGCGTGGCTTCTCCTGGGGATTGGCCCTGTAGAGACTGTCGAGGGCAGTCATCACGCGGCCGGTGCACTCCTCGGTGCGCACCAGGAACTTCACGAAGAGTCCCTCCACAGGACGTTCCTCGCTGTGCTTCCGCGCCACGAATCCGTTGCTGAGGATGTCGTCCTGGGGCGTGGAGAGTGACTGGATGGCCGAATAGCCGCAGTGGTGGTTGGTGAAGACCAGGCCATCAGGCGAAACGACCACGCCTGAGCAATAGCCAGAAAAGTTGACCACAGCGTTCTTCAAGGCATTCTCGCCATTGTAGAGTTGGTCGTAAGTCATCGAGAAACCCTCGCGCTGCATCATCTCATACACAGCGTTAGGCAAGTTGTAGATGGTCCACATACCCTCGTCGGCATGAGCGGTGTTGATGCCGCAGAGCGCCATGATGGAGGCGATGAGGACGGTTGCTTTTTTCTTCATTGTTCTTATTGATAATTATTTGTTTATATTCTGAATTCTTGGTGTCTGAAGGGCAGATGTTGCCGATGCAACTTTGCCTTTCAAGGTGCAAAGGTACACAATTATTCGTTAAATAGCGATAAATCAAAGGATTAATTGTTAGTTTGTGGATTGTAACAACATTTTTATGAGGGAATGATAGGCAAGGGAATACACTTTTATGAGGGAATGATAGGGGAAATTGTAGTAATTGCCAAAAGATTATGTGAGTTGAGTTCGTACCAAACTTAGCAAAATATTGCAAGTTTGGTACGAACTCGTTTGTTATTTTATGATTTGAGAATTATCCATTTGCCTCCTTTTGCAGGTCCTTGACGTTCGATGATTCCCTCTTCTTTTAGCTTTTTCAAATGTTTGGATATGGCACTGCGATTTATTCCAATTGCTTTCGCCATTTCGATAGAGGAGATGGAAGGATTTGTGGCAATGAGTTGAAGTATTGCATCTTTTGTTTTCTGTCCACCTTTTCTAGCTACTAAATCAGTTTTCTGTCCACCTTTTCTGTCCACCTTTTCTTGTGGGTTATTGGTAGGCATAGTATTCCTTAAGTTTGGCTGTTCCTTCCAATCCTCAGTAGGATGAATGTGCAAGTACCTGTTCTTCAGAGCCCAACCATCACCTAACAATAGGTTTCTGAAGAAACGAACCAAATAAATAGGAGAGTATTCTATTCCTTTTTGAATGTTGCGGTAGTTGGCACGAACCAAAGCATTACGGAAGTACCAAGAGTGCTTGGCAAACATCTCGTTGTTCACTTTGTAACCTAAGGAGCGGAGATATTGGATGGTGAAGACGGCAGTGGTACGAGTGTTTCCTTCTCTGAAAGCATGGATTTGCCAGATGCCAGAGATAAACTTGGCGATATGTTCTGTCTTCTCATCATCAGATAGGCCTGTGTATCGGAAGTTTTTTTCTTGCTCTATATCCCAGTCAAGGGCTCTTCGCAAGTCCTCCCAGTTGAGATAATTCACACTATCCCCTTCAAGAACCCATTCCTTCTTGGCAATATCGTATGGACGGATTTCCCCTGCGTGCTTAAAAACTCCCTCGAAGATACGGCGATGAAGCGAAACGTAACCATTGGTGTTGAAGGCGAAAGTTTTGCTGGCGAGAATCTTGGCGATATTGGCAGAAACCTTATCAGCTTCCTCTTCCTCCTCTTCTTTAGGAGTACGAGCAGTCTTGCTCTGATAATAAGAGTCGATAAGTTTTCGGGTTTCCTCGATAGATATCTCTCCCTCAATGTTTCGCTTGGCAACATCTATGAGATACGCCGAAGGTTGCAAGCCATCCACAGCCTGCAATCCTATTGCCGTTTTCCAGTTCTCGGCACATTCCTTCTGCGAAGGCTCTCCCTGGCGGAGATACTCGTCGAAGGAGGAGAAATCCTTGTTATTCGTTTCTTTGCTCATAGATGTTGTTTGTTTCTATAAATGTTTGGAAAGAATTAATGAATTGCATTAAGATTTTCTGATATTTATTTTTTATTTTTTCTATAATTTCTACCTTGTATTGGTTACATTGTTCTTCAGAATATGCGAATTCTTTAGGCTTGGGAGCAGGACCGAAGCAAGAATCTCGATAAGAACAGTAGCTATATTCAATAGAGTTCTTGTTTTTGGTGATAGTAATTTCACCTTTTGCATCTTCTTTAATGGCAAGTTCTAACAAATCTCGTAGAGCTTGGTCTTTGCAGCTAAATGTAATATATGTCGTTTCATATTCGTAATCATCTCTTCCTACTCTGACTTCATAACGATAATATCTTTTGAGAGATATTTTTTGAAATCCTTGGCAAAAACTACGTCCTTCAACTATTTCATAATAGAGGTAATCTTTGCTCTTGGTTCCTTTGAATTTTTCGATAAATTGAAAAGCCTGATATTTTGATGATAACAATTCTATGATTAATAAGGTTTGTGGTAAAAGTTTATATTCTGTGTTTTTAATAGAATTTAAATATGGAAAAATATGGGAAAAAAAATACTTAAGAGATACATTTTCTTTATCAAAGGAAAATGTTAGATCTCCTAAACAGCAATGTTCCATTTCTATGTCAAAGATAGTATTGGCATGCAATGAATTGATAATCTTTTCTATCGTGATTTTTCGTAATACAAAGTTCTTTATCTGTACAGGGCAAATGTAGGACTTTCCTTTTGTAAAATCAAAATACTCAATTTCTAAATTAATGTCTATACTATTTTTGTTATAGGTTATTGGTATATTGACAAAAGGTTGGATGGTATTTGTTTTAATGCCACCTTTTGTAATGAGATAAGTTTCACTGTATAATCCTGTTGGTGTTATGAAATATAACATATTATTTGTATTTGTTAAGTTGTTTTTGATTTGAAATCCTTTAGCCTTGCAATTTGGACTCCCTTGCAAGTCGTAGTTCCCGCAAGCGCTTGAATTGAGCTAAGCACTCCTCCAGCGAAAGCGGATGCTCTCGCCAATAAGCCATGCTCTTTTGCATTTGTGCATTGACCTTCTTGTGATATTCGTTCAGTTGTATTTCCATTCATTATAAACTTTATATGATTCTATATCTGCTGCAAAATTACGATTAATATTTGAGCCCACCAAGGAATTCTGCAATGAATGTTCTCCATCATCAACCTAATACCGCCAATATGGAGTAAAGGGGGTAATTGGTGAGCCAATCTTGCTCTCGATAAGGCGACATGGATAAACGGATGCCATGTAAGCCAGAATTCTTTTCCACGAAAGAGCGGAGGCTCTTGGCTTTGAGATTTTCCTCGGCCTTTACTTCTATAGGGAGAATCTTCTCCTCTCGTTGCAGCAAGAAGTCGATTTCTCCACGAGAGTTCTCGGCAGACCAATAAAATATGGATAATGAAGGATTTGTCTTCAGCTGTTGCAATACATATTGCTCTGTTAAGGCTCCTTTGAAATCCGAGAAAAGCACATTTCCGTTTAGTAGGCTTTGGGCAGGAACGTTGCTCATGGCACACATCAAGCCGATGTCTGACAAAAACATCTTGAAAGCAGAGAAATCTTCGTAGGCAGCCAATGGCAGTTGAGGCTTCTTGCATCTGTTGACTTTATACACAAGACCTGCATCCTTCAACCATTCGATGGCAAGTTCAAAGTCTTTTGCTCGGGCACCTTCTTTTACGACCCCATAGATGAACTTCTTGTTTTCCTTGGCAAGTTGTGCAGGGATGGAGTGCCATACCATTCTGATTCTTGGCACTTCGATGGCTGGGGCATGCTTTGAAAAGTCTCGTTCGTATGCCTCAAGTATTGCTTTTTGTATGTCCCTAACTTTCGTTAGGTCATTATCGTTGGCAAAAGATGATACCGCCGCGGGCATACCACCCACATAATAGTATTGGCGTAAGCGTTCTTCAAACTTGTTCCTGAACATCGTAATCATTGCCCATTCCTTTGCTATGAGCGAATCGACCATTCTCTTTTCTCCGACAGCCTCCAAAAACTCGAAGAATGAAAGTGGATAAAGGTGCAAGAAATCGACTTTCCCCACGGGGAATGAATCGTTTTTGTGCATGGCAATACCTAGCAGGGAACCAGCTGCCATCACATGATATTGGGGAGCTTTCTCTGCAAAATACTTGAGAGAAGTAATGCCCCTTGAGGCTTCTTGTATTTCATCGAGTATGATGAGTGTGTTCTCGTCGATGCTCACTCCTGTAACCCATTCTATGCTGGTTAGGATGCGAGGAATGTCAAAGTCATGCTCAAACAGCCCTCTTAGCGTATCATTGTCCTCAAAGTTCACATAGGCATACTTCGAGTATGCTTCTTTGGCAAACTCTTGCATCAGCCAAGTCTTTCCTACTTGGCGTGCGCCGAGCAGGATTAAAGGCTTTCTGTCGTTTCTCTTCTTCCACTCGTATAGTCTCTTGATGGCATTTCTTTCCATAATTGTTTGATTCTTTGATGATTCTGCGTTGCAAAGTTACAGAAAATTATTGATTCCTACAAAAATACGTCCTTAAAAGTATGTAAAACCGCAAAAATACGTCCTTAAAAGTGTTGCAAGCTGCATTTATTCGTCCTTAAAAGTGTGTTTAAGTATTCCAATACCATCTTTAGCTCCTGGAGCAATCTGGGTAATTTTCCCGACAATTATAAAGGTTTGGAATATCAAGTGTATGACGGTGTTGTAGCAGAAGAGTAATTCTTGTAAATAATTGTAAAAAATCGCCCATTTTCTTGCTTTATCGTGTTTATAGCCAGTGGCTCTGCCACATCTTGGATGGTGGACAATCTGATAGAGAACCAAGGGGGGCTGCATGCTCGAATCACGAGCAATATCTATATCCGCTCTTTTACGCTAAAAGAGACAGAAGAATATTTGCAGAGAAGACGTTGCAAGTGGGATAGGTATCAGATATTGCAATGCTACATGGTGTTTGGCGGAATACCTTTTTATTTGAGTCTTATCAACCCACAAGATAGCTTGGTGCAAAATGTGGATAGATTGTTCTTTTCACATAGCGGCATCATGAGGAGTGAGTTTGAAGAGTTGTATAATGCATTGTTTAGCAATGCCGAGCTATACATCAATGTAGTGAAGGCTTTGGCAAGTCATCATGGCGGAATGTCCAGGGCAGAGATTGTCAAGGCAGTTGGGGTGAATGGTGGTACGCTTTCGTGAGTGTTGACTAATCTGGAGCGATGTGACTTTATTGCTCGAAGCCACAACTTCGGATGCAAGACACGGGAAGCGAGTTATCGCTTAATAGATTTCTACACCTTATTTTATTATAGGTTTATCGCTCAAGACACATCGGACGATGAGCTATGGTGGAGTCACAACTTTGAGTCTCGGTTGGTATCTACATGGCAGGGCTTGACTTTTGAAATCGTGTGCTTGGTGCATACGGATGCCATTAAGAGGGCACTTGGAATCTCAGGTATGGCGACTGAAGTCTCTTCTTGGCGCAAGGTGGCAAGCGATGGGAAACGAGGTGCCCAGATAGATTTGGTGATTAAGCGTGCCGACCGCATCGTCCATCTTTGTGAGATGAAGTTCAGCAAGGCGGAATATCGTATTACTGAGGCTCATGAGCAACAGTTGAGAGAACGTATGGAGTTGTTCCGAGTATCTACGAAGACGAAGCTTTCGCTTGTCAATACTTTTGTTACGACATATGGGGTAGCAGATGGTGTACATCATAGTATCGTGCATAGTGAGGTTGTGGCAGCTGATTTGTTTAAATATTAAGCATCTGCCCTCCATTCCGTGACACGGAACGGAAAATTCTATTGGGTTCTGTAAACAATTTTATACGGTTGAAAGGAAAGTTTAGCTTGCTTCAAGGAAAAATTCTTTCGGCAAAAACAGAAAGCCCTCCCAAGATCATGACCCGAAGGTCAGTCTTGGGAGGGCTTTTTACTGTATTGCATAGTCCGAAGACTATGTTTTTGTGATTTTTAGAACACTACTTTCTTGCCCTTGTTGGTGATATAGATGTTGCCTTTTGTAGGGGTCTGAATCTTTTTGCCTTCAAGGTCGTAGTAGATAGTATCTGCATCCTTGTCATCTGCGATAACACCATTGATGCCAGTAGGCTCAGTCACGATGATGTTGATGTAAGCACTGAGGTTGCTGCCATCCTTGGTGGTTGCGGTAATCTTGACAACTCCAGGAGTGATAGCCTTCAAGATACCATTCTCATCTACAGTAGCAATGTCTGTGTCCTCACTCTTCCAAGTCACTTCACTCATCGTTGTGTTCTTTGGCGTGAGAACGGCATTGAGAAGCAGATAATCTCCTACGGCAATGCTCTTCTTGGCTGTACGAACATCAATGTCCTTTGCCATGATGGTAACGTCGCAAGGAATGGTTATCTCGTCGCTGAGGTTGGAGCCATCAAGTGTTACCACTCTGACGACTACATCACCCTTGCCACCCTTGGCTGTCAACAAACCGCTTTGGCTAATGGATGCGTATTCACCTCCACTGACAATGCTCCAACTTACCTTATTATAAGTAACATAGGTAGGGAGAATCGTAGCTACCATGTGAAGCTCTTGCTGATCGGTAGTCAACTTAGCATTGCTTTCCACCGTTCCCGCATAGAGGTTTGTGGCGGCAGTGGTAGGCATTGCCTCTTCGGAAGAGATGACGTTGGAGGTGACATCGTCTGATGCTGCATACGTACCGATGCCCTTTGCCAAGGCCACAGGCATGGTCTCAAACTTCACGGCATAATAAGATACACCTTCTGGTGCAGTGTAATCCGTATAGTTCTGTTGACTACCTGCGATAGTTGCGATAGCTTTCAGGTTGCTTTCTGACGAACCACGCAAGATGGTGTAGCTCTGTACATCCAGTCCTTCGTAAGCGTTCCACATGAGGTTGTTGCCCTGCTTGTCGGCAGTCTTGTTGATCATCACGTGGAGCGGATTATGAGGAGTCGAGTAGTCGCTCATCTGCATCTCGTTGTCTGCGATGAGACGGATGCGATAACGCTGAGGCTGTACTCGGTTGTCGCTGGTCAAGTCAACAAACGAGCCATTGCTTACAGGTACGATGTCGAGTACCTCAAATTGATTCAAGCGATTGGTCTCGCGGCTGATTTCCACCTTGCCGACCATGCTTGGAACAGCTGTGCTCCAGTTTACTTGATAGTACTTTCCATTAGATTCCACACTCTTGATTTCAGCTGTTGGCATGGTCTCGTCGATGACAGTAGTCTTTGATGCACCTGTCTTTTCGTTGAAAGTAAATTTCACGAAGCATTCAAGTTTTTGTGAACCTATTTCTTTGAAGGTAACCCAAGCAGTGCTGTCGCCTTTCTCGTATGAAACCTTGTAACCATCATTTTCTAAGAATCCGTAATTCGAGAATTTGCCCGAATAGAATATCTGAGGAACTTTGACTTCGATAGGCGTGTTTAGCATTGTCTTTTTTGGTAGTTCTATGTCCAAATTTAAGTATTCTTTGACAATAATGGTTCGAGTTGTGATGCACCCATCAGCATTGACCATTATTGTCTTCTCGCCTGGTGTAGTCCAGTAAATACTGAAATTACTACCTTCTTGGTAGTAAACTTTGCTATCCTTTCCACCATCAATAGTGTATTTCGAAGCCTCGTTTCCTATGTATTGACCTCTATAATTGGCATATTGATAGAAGTCGCTTTCGGAAAATACAATAGCATTCTCTGCATTATATGTCACTTCCACAGGCTTGGTCATAGGAGAGTGCTCGCCCATGAGGTCGATGGCTTGTACCTGAAGCTCGTAGGTAGTTCCATTCACCAACGCACTCTTTGGTACGATGAGTTGAGAAGCCTTGCGGTAGTAAACTCCAGAACAGATGGCTGCGTCATCGCTCAAACCATTCATAGGAGAGAGTACAAAAGCATTCTCGCCTGTCTTCCCCTTGATTTTGAGGCTCACGTTGTAGCGCATCTGCATCCAAGGGGTGTGGTCGTCGGTCGCATCGTCCCATTTCAGCAACAAACCCTCTGGGATGGATGTGGCAGTCACGTTCGTAGGAGCACTTGGTGCCTCGTTCTTGATGTTCGACTTGTAGCCGTTAGGATAGGCGTTGCGAGTGAGAGGTACCCAGTGATATTCGTCAATGTTATTGCTATTGATACCAAACTGTTTCTTTGTATCTGAAACTTCTGTATAATTGAAGTCTTTGTCCATAAGCAAGATTCGTGGATTGTTTCCATGAACCAAGATATCGAGATACCCATTGTTATCAAAATCAAGTAAGGTTATAGGGGTGTCACTGCTACTTATGTATGTCAATTCCTTGATAGGAATAACTACCGTTTGTGTGCAAGGCCACTCATTCATTGGCTTTCCCTTGATGATAACTAAGTTGTTATAGTTGCCATCCTTTGCTTTGTCGAAGAAATACCCATCAACATATCCGTCATTATTGAAGTCGGCAAAGCCGTTCATTTGATAACGGTTGGCATTTTCGTAGAAAACCTTTGCAGTTTGATTAAACTTGTTGTTCTCTCCTGCAACCTTTAGATAGACGTTTGTCACGGCTTTGTCATTTGAAGTATTGTTCTCCCAAATATCCAAAGCTCCGTCTCGGTCAAAATCCAAGAAACCATTTATAGAATGGCTCCAACCTTCAAAAACGTCGCTGGTGCTTAATCTTGTAAATGCACGCTCGTCTTCACTGTTGAAAAGAGATCCATCTTTCATGATTATGCCCAATTTGCCATTGTTGTTAAAATCAACTATAGCTTTAAAGTTATAAGATGGGAAAGTGAAAGTCTCTAAGGAATACTCAAAGTTCTTATCTTCTTCACCGCTATTGATGAACATATTTCCCTTGTCGATGTGAGAAAGATAGAAATCTGGGTAGCCATCATGGTTGAAATCGGCAGGAAGATAGTACTTGCCATATGTTAGGTCGCTATTCCAACTTTTACGAAGTTGTGAGTATGTGCCGTTCTTATTCTCATAGAAAATTCCACCGGAGTTATAAGGGTCTATATCTGATTTTGAAAACTCTGCATTACCATCTTGGTTGAGATCCAATACGTTAAGCATGTAATAAGTCTTATTGTCATCGGTCGTAATGCCCATATTGTTGGCTGGTGACAATGTAATATACTTCGTGTCAGCTTTGTAAGTTTGCCCGTTGGTATTCATGCAGAGATTAACTGCCTGCTGACCAGCTTTCTCAAACAATGCTGTGATGATACTTCCATTAGCGTTTTGAGAAATGATAGTGCCATTGCTAAGATTCCAATCGTAAATAGAAGCATTACGTGGGTTCTGTACGCTAAGAGTCAAAGTGTCTGCCGTGCAATAGCCATTTGGAAGTTGGGCAATGACAGGAGCTGTAAGCTTGTGGTCATACACTAACTCGTCACTCCATGCGCCACCCAGTCCGTTGGCATCAATAGCTTGGATAGCTATATAATATCTGCCCTCAGATAAGTTGCCAGTGTCGAATAGATATTTGAGAGAGCGTCCCATATTGCCATCTTCAATGGCACGACGTGTTCCGTCGGCATTTGATTTAGCAAAATAAATGTCGCTTTTACCTCTTTCGCTACCGATGCGAAGCTCATAGGTAAGGTCGCAAGATGAGGTTTCTGCATCCTTGCCTCGTTCCCATGAAATCTTAAGTTTACCAGCATCTGCAAATAATACGGCAGAAGGCTTGTTCATTTTCTCTGGTCGAGTATTGGCCTTTGCTTTCGCCAGTGGTTCATAGATGGAATAGTAAGTGCCATAAGATGCAACTTCTGTGGTGCCATCGTTGTTGAAATCACCAATGGTTCTGATGTTGTTTGGCAATTTTACTTCGGTAATTGTGTAGTTCTTGTTGCATTTGATGAAAGAATACTCCTCGGTATTCTTGGTTTTCACCAAGACTTCATACAAACCGTCGTTGTCGTAGTCGTTGCAAGCAATAACATCAAAATTTCCATCAATATCGGCATCTTTGGCTTTGAAAACGCCATTATCGTCATTGCGATAGTATTGGAACAACAGATAGTTGCTGCCAGGGATGATGAAGAGAATATCAACATCGCCATCCTTGTCAAAGTCTCCAAAGAAAACATTGGAGATCGCTGTATTCTTGAGTAAAGTCTTGACAGTACTGTTCTTGCCATCTATCGTGTTAAGATAGAGGTCAACTTGTTTGTTGCCAAAATCTATATGGTCAAGAAGTCCATTGCCAGTAAGGTCGGTAGAATAAATGGTGCCAACATGAGGACTCTTGAACAATGTGCTATTGCCCAAATTATAGTAGATGCTATTGCCATCAGAGAGGTCAATCATACCATCGCCATTCATGTCGGTAGCAGTTGCGTAACCAGATGGAATATCCAAGGAATACATGGAAATGCCATTGGAAGCAAGACGCTTTGCACTTCCGGTAGCGCCCTCCTCGTCATCCCATGTGGAGTTCCATTTATTTTCTTTGGACTTGACAAACATACCGTCTGCCAACGAACCAACACCACTTCCCATTCCTGTTGACGGACGGTACACGCTGCTTGAGTTAGGCAAGAAGTCGTCTAGGTAAGAGGTGCGAACAACTGTTGTGTCTGTTGTTACTAAAAGTTTGTCATAGGAGAATGAGCCATCTTGAAGAATCTTGATGAAATCGGTGTAACCTTCAACAGGCTTGTCGATGATTTCTTTCAGACCGTCGCCGTTGATGTCGGCTAACGTATGTTTGTAGAGTTTTTTGCTCTTAAATGTCCAGTCGTTCTTCTGATAGTCCCAGATATTAATTTCTTGTTGGTAAGTACTGGTTGCATAACTGTTTGTTAAGAGAGGGAACCCTTCCTTGTTGTACAGTCCCATCTCAAAGTCGTTGTATGCAAATCGTGGAATGTAATTTAAAGTATCTCCATCAAGTGAAGAGACGAAAAGTGAATTGTAGGAATTCCCTCCAATCTTGTTTACTCCAAATAACTCCATACTTCCATCCCCATTTACATCGTAATAATAATCTTTGTTATAACCACTACGTAGAGGATGATAAGTCTTGTTTAAAGCCCAACGCTTGCCATCTGTTATTTTCTTGAAAGCGTACGAATTATATGGTTTCTCTGTAGTGGCTTTTGTGAAGAGAGTATCTGGAACATAAATGGTAATGGTACCATAGCTATCCTTTGATATAGGAAAGTACGAATTACAGAATACGTTGGAGTAGTGAATTTCTTTGATTTTTGTCTTAGCTGTACTTGTGCCAAAGCCGAATCCTGTAACAGGATATGTTTGTTTGTCATATACAAACTCAGAAGGGAAACGGACGCTTCCCTGGTCTTCGAAGTCAGCGATGGTTGCACTCAATTTTCCGTCATTGTCGTTTAGCTTTACAACGAAACCATCAACTTTAGCATAAAGCTGTTTTTCTTTGTTCCCTAAAACATAACGAGCAGTCCTGTTTTCGTCTGAAACCCAGTAATAGTATTGTTTTGCAGCATAGGCTTCATCTAATGCTAAAGTGTAAGCTTCTGTAGGAACATGTACTGTTGCCTGTTTGCTAATATTTATGTCTTTCCAATTATTTATACGACCAGATATGGCATAACTAGAAGCATAAACTCTTGGGAGATATAAGTTTTTTATTAAATCTCCTTCTATTTGAGAGAACTCTTTTACTGGATAGCTTAATCTGTCATCAGAAACTTCGAGAGGTATCTTTACTGTTTCTTCGTTGGGACACTCTCTTAACTGAGCATACGGAGTTTCATCTCCTATATAATATAGATAATAGGTGAATCCATCTTTTGTAAACGCCAAAGGATCCAGAGGATAATGATACCAACGGCTTTCGTCAGTGATAATATAAGATGACGAACATTTGTCTTTGGCAGTGTCAAAATCTGAAGAAGGTATATGCAATCTTGTTCCTTTAGGACAATTGGGGAGTAATACCCAATCTCCATAAGGACTTTTGGGAAGTGCATAAAGATACAAGTCTTTGACAAGTTTCAAGTCTTCTTCAGTTTGTTGTATGTTGCCAAATATTTGGGAAGAAACTTCATAAGTTACTCCATTATACGAAACAGAATTAGAAACCTTTACCGTTGGTCGGTTAGGAATAGCTGTGATAAAAACGGTGTTCCCATCATAGTTTTGGTAAGTAAAACCGTCTATTGTGAATTCTGTTACGGCCCAACCTATCCCTTGCCATAGCATGAGAAACCCGACAAGCATAAGAAGCCTATGCCCTACGAGCGTTTTTAAGTAAGATAATTGTTTCATTTTCTATGAATAAAAAAGGCGTGCAACCGTTCGTGGCTTGTCAAACTTCAGGTTACCGCCAAGTGACCTCGTACTACAACAAGCACAGAACGGCTCACGCCAAAATAGGCATGAACCTTCCATCTGCTTGCTCTCGTAGTACGAAAATTGGCGGTATTCGAAGTTTGGAGAACAAGAGCTAAAAGCTCAATATCTTAAAAAGTTATGTCGAACGGCGACGCTTCGGTTCATATTCTTGTTATCTGTATCCCATAGTTGCGGCAATGGGCTGATGCACCATGCGTAGCTGGGATAGGGTAGCAAACCCGATGTTGCGTCGTAATTCTTTCTTTTCTGTTTCTTATTTCCTGTTTTAGTTTGTACTTGGGCTTTGCACCTTTCTCTGTGAAAGTGCCGCAAGCCCCTTATCATCGGCAAAATTAAGAAAAATATTCTATACTTCCAAACTTTTCGGCATAAAAAATCCTCGCAAGGGTATTTGCGAGGACTTCCTATAGTTATATAGCCTTATTCTATCACCCAATCGGTGATGTTATGTGTCGCACTATCGAAGTTGATGCCTACCTTGGTGATAGGCAAGCCTGAGAGAGCGAAACGCTGGCGATAATTCTTGAGATTGATTTGGTTTATCGCAGCTTGGGCACTCTTGTTGAGTTTCAATTCCATCAAGTAGAGATGGGTCTTTGTCATGATGACGATATCTACTCTGCCATTCGGGGTATGGACCTCTACGTCCACCATCCATGCGGTGAGCAGGGAGAAGATGATGTAGAACATCTGCTGATAATGCCCCTCGTAGTCGGTGTTGGTGCAATAAGGGATAGTACCCAGGAATGTTTGGAGATGTTGCAGGGCAAGTTCCAAGTCTTCCTTGTCGAGCGCACGAGCCATGTTGCGAGTCGTGTTGTTGGTTGTCAGTGTGTTTGGCGTGACATAGTATGGTATCAATGCCTTGGTCAGTCCCAAGCGCACCTCCTTGTTCGGGATGCCTAAGAAATAGGAGTCGTAATCCTCATCATAGTCCTTGATGGTGATATAACCGCTCTGATATAGCAGTGGGGTGAGGGTTGTCATCGTTTCTGTTGGGGCATCGAAGTCGGATACTCCTGCCTCCATGCCCTCGGCAAAGTCGGTGAAATTGACATCGAACTTCTTCATCATGTTGACGAGATAAGTGGGTGTGCCAGAGGCAAACCAATATGGGTCAACTCTTTTGAGGGATAGGCAACTGAGCAGACTGAACGGATTGAATATGTCTGGCGACTGTCCTGCGAAATGATAGCCGTCATAATATTCTTTCAACTTGGACACGGTTTGCTCCATCGTCCAATTCTTAGTATCGCAGAGTTCCTGGACGTATTCTTTCATTTGTGTGAGCAACTCCTCCTTGGTGATGCCGCAGATGCCGGCATACTCAGGGAGCATACTGATGTTGGTGATATTGTTCAACTCGCTGAAGATGCTGAGTTGGGAGAACTTAGTGATGCCCGTGAGGAAGACGAAGTGTAACTTTGGGTCGCTTTTCTTGATAGGACTGTAGAAGTTACGCATGATATCACGGAGAATGTTTAATTGTGTTTCTTCGTGTACGACATCAAGTAATGGGGCATCATACTCATCGATAAGTATAATGAGTTGCTTGCCTGTTTGTTCGTAGATTTTATCGATAAGGCTTAATAATCTTATGTTTGGGTCAGGATTATCTGCGATAACTCCAAATTTCTTTTCGTTTTGTTCAAGTATGAACAGAAGATAACGTTGCAAGGCTTCAGCTTCCATGTGCTTACCGCCAGACAAGTCAAAGTGGAGAACTGGATATTCCGTCCAATCTTGTTCCAGGCTTTCGATAGCCAATCCCTTGAAGAGTTCTTTCTTTCCTTCGAAGTAGCTCTGCAAGGTGGAGGTAAGAAGTGATTTCCCGAATCGTCTTGGACGACTTAGAAATAGGTATTTCTTACCATAATGAGTCATGCGGTAAATATACTCGGTCTTGTCAACGTAGAGATAGTTCTTGGTGATAATTTCCGAGAACGTCTGAATGCCTACAGGATAAAATTTTGTTGCCATAGTCTGTCTCTTTTCTAATTGCCGACAAAGTTAAGCATTATTTATGAGATTTGCAAGTGTATTGGCGTAAAAAACAAAGGAAAAGTTTTAACTTACTGATAATTATGGAAAATATTCACATGAAAGTACTTGGTTTTCGGATAAAAATGCTATCTTTGCATTAACTTCTATGGGAATGGCATGGAAATTGCTAAAAATCCCCTATATTTATATAATAAGGAATAAAGAAAAATTTTAAATAAAAGGTATATAAATAACAAGAAATAAAGAAAAAGAATATAAAATGGAAAAGATCAACGTAAAAGAACTCAATGATAATGTCTTCGAGACAATCGGTAAGGAATGGATTCTTGTGGCTGCCGGCAACAAGGACAAGTTTAATATGATGACAGCTTCTTGGGGATGTCTCGGATGGTTGTGGAACAAACCTGTGGCTGTGATTTTCATCCGTCCGGAGCGTTATACCCACGGACTGATAGAGGAGAATGAGTGCATGACCCTCTCTTTCCTCGGCAAGAGCGAGGAGGCACGAAAGATTTATAATTTCTGTGGCTCGAAGAGTGGTCGTGACTTCGACAAGGCGAAGGAAACTGGCTTGACTCCTGTGGAGACCGACAACGGAAGTGTCGCCTTCGAACAAGCTCGCATGACCTTCGAGTGTCGCAAGCTCTTCAAGGATACCATGACCGCAGAGAAGTTTCTCGATAAGAGCCTCCTGCAATGGTATGGAGAGAAAGGCGGCTTCCACGATGTCTATGTCGTGGAAATCACAAATGCCTACAAGAAGTAAAAAACATGGAGCCCAAGGAGATTCATGGGAACTAAGGCATACGTCTTAACTCCTTTAACTCCTTAACTCCTTTAACTCCAAAATAACAATATGGCTCAAGAACAAACAGCAATTCGTGAACGTCAGAAGACTCGACTCAAGGAGCCTGGGCGTTACGTGGTGATGATGTTTAATGATGACTTCACGCCGATGGACTTTGTGGTGGAAATCCTCGAAATGATTTTTTTCAAGTCGCAGGCTGAGGCTGAGGCTATCATGCTCAAGGTTCACCACGAAGAGAAAGCCGTGGTAGGAACCTACAGCTACGACATCGCCAAAAGTAAGGTGGAGAAAGCGATGGAGAAGGCTCGCTCGCAGAAATATCCGCTCAAACTCACTTATTTACCAGAATAATCAGAGAAAATCTTATTAATGGGAATTTGATGGGAGTGAACGCTTCCCCTTAAAGCTTATAACTTCTCTAAAAAAGAAAGGAAAGAATACAAGAATGGATAATATGGGATTGACCCGATATATGGGAGTCCTGATGGACGATGCACTGAAGCAAGCTCGTTTCTTCGACCATGAGTTTATCATGCCGGAGCACTTGCTTTTGTCGTTGCTCCGTCAGTACTCGTTTTGCCAGGCTCTTCAGGAGGAGGGCGTGGACAGTTTGAAAATGCACGAGGACTTGGTGGAATGGCTCGCCAAGCAGGAGCGTGTGCCTGCAACCGTCAAGTATTTGCCTGAGCCATCTTCGCTCTTCAAGACGATGTTTGGTACTGCATGCGCCTTGGCTGCAGCTGCTGATAGACGTTTGGTCAATGTGACACACTTCGTGCAGGCGATGATTGGCTTGCAGAATTCCGAGGCCGCTTTCTTGTTGGGAAAGGCCGTGGGCGATCGACAAGGTGAGTTCCTTGCCAGTGTGGATAGCTTCTATCCGTTGGAAGGTGAGGCGGCAGAGGCCAACATGGGCATTATGGATGATTATGACGAGGGCGATTATGAAGATGATGAGGAGGGAGAGCGTCGCCAACCTCAGGACTGGCATCAACTCGTGACTTGCATCTCCGATATGGTGGAGGAGCATAATCCGCTCATCGGTCGCGAGCAGGAATTGGACCGCACCATTCAGGTGCTCTGTCGTGCCGAGAAGAACAATCCCCTCCACATCGGTGAGCCTGGCGTTGGAAAGACCGCCTTGGTCTATGGCCTTGCCAAACTTATCAATGAGGATAAAGTGCCTAAGCGACTGAAGGGCGCTCGCATCTATGGTATGGACATGGGACTGATGCTTGCTGGTGCCCAATTCCGTGGCGACTTTGAGAAACGTATCAAGATGGTGATGGAGGGCGCTGCCAAGGAAGGAAACACCATCATCTATATTGACGAGATTCATAACATGATAGGTGCGGGACGTGGTTCTGACGGTGGACCAGATGCATCGAATATGCTCAAGCAATACTTGGAGGCTGGCGACATCCGATTCATCGGCTCCACTACCTACGAGGAATACAATCGCTATATGGCCCAGAGCAAAGGCATCGTGCGCCGTTTCCAACAGATTGATGTCAAGGAGCCTTCTGTGGATGAGACCATCAAGATTCTGGAGGGCCTGCAGTATAAGTACAACAAGTTCCACAATGTGACTTATCGCAAGGATGCCTTGGAATATGCCGTACACGCCAGTGCCAAGTATATCAGCAACCGTTGTTTGCCTGACAAGGCGATAGACTTGATGGACGAGGCTGGTGCTTACTTGGAGGTGCATCCTGCCAACCGCCAACGCTCTTATGTCACCAAGGCGATTATCCAGCAAATTCTTACCAAGGTGTGCAAGATAGATGCTGCCGCCCTCAAGGATGAGGACAATGACGAACTCTCTACCTTGCGTCAGCGCATTCTTGACAAGATTTATGGTCAGGACAAGGCGGTGGATAAGGTCGTTGAGGCAGTGATGATGTCGAAGGCAGGACTTGTCGATGATGACAAACCTTTGGCTTCTTTGCTCTTCGTTGGTCCTACGGGTGTTGGAAAGACTGAGGTGGCTCGTGTGCTAGCCAAGGAACTTGGCATCGAACTCGTTCGTTTCGACATGAGTGAATACACAGAGAAGCATACCGTGGCTAAGCTCATCGGCTCTCCTGCTGGTTATGTGGGCTATGAGAGCGGTGGCCTGTTGACCGATGCTATCCGCAAGACTCCTAACTGTGTGCTTCTCCTTGATGAGATAGAGAAGGCGCATAGTGATATCTATAACATCCTCTTGCAGGTGATGGATTATGCCCGATTGACCGATAACAAGGGACAGAAGGCTGACTTCCGCAATGTTATCCTCATCATGACCTCGAATGCTGGTGCGCAATATGCGTCCCAGGCAAGCGTGGGCTTCGGTGGAGGTGTGAGCCGTGGCGAGGCGATGTTGGCGCAGGTGAAGAAGACCTTCAAACCTGAGTTTATCAATCGCCTTTCTGATACCGTAGTCTTCAATGACATGGACAAGAAGATGGCTGAGTTGATCCTTGATAAGAAGCTTGGACAACTCGATGAAAAGTTGGCTGCCAAGAATGTTTATCTCGACTTGACCGATGTGGCGCGCGAACAGCTTATCAAGTGGGGCTTCACCAAGGAATATGGCGCTCGTGAGATGGATCGTGTCATCGGCAATCGACTCAAGCCACTCTTGATGAAGGCTTTGCTCTTCGGTAAACTCAAGAAGGGAGGCAAGGGAACGGTTGACTTTGATGGCAAGGAACTGGTAATAAATATTTAGAAGTTAAAGGAATTTAAGGGAAGTTATATTGCTACTGTATAGCAGGGAATTTAAGGGACAAATGCCTATATTACATAATAAATAAAAAGGCAGAAGCCTTCTTTTTTTTAAAAAAGCTGTTGTCTCTTAACTTCCCCTAACTTCCCTTAACTTCAATAAATTCCCCAAGACAATGGTATTCGAGATAGACGATAGTTTGGATGAACTTTACTTCCCCGACCCTCATCTCGGTGACGATGACGGATGCTTTGCAGTAGGCGGCGACCTCAGCATCGACCGTTTGCTGTTGGCATATTGCAATGGCATCTTTCCTTGGTATAGTTTTAGAGACCAGGATGAGCCGCTGTGGTTTTGCCCGATGCGCCGTTTCGTCATCTTTCCTGATGAAATCCACGTGAGCCACTCCATGCGAACCTTGATGAACAAGAACAAGTATTCGGTAGGAATCAACGAGGCTTTTGATAGGGTGATTAGGGAATGTGGCAAGTGCAACCATCGCAATGAGGAGGATGGCGCATGGCTCGGAGAGAACATCATTAAGGCTTACACCGCCCTCCACGACCAAGGCTTTGCAGCCAGCGTAGAGGTATGGGACAATGAGACCAATGAATTGGTGGGTGGTCTCTATGGTGTGACCATCGGAAAGGTGTTTATCGGCGAGAGTATGTTCTCGCTCGTGCCATCAGCATCTAAACTCGCTCTCATCTTTTTGGCTCGCTATATGAAGGAGCATGGTGGCAAGATGATAGACTGCCAGTTGGAGACTTCACATTTGAAGTCGATGGGTGGCAGATATATTTCCTACGAGGAGTATATGAAGATTATGAATGAAGAATAAATAACGATAAAGGCTCGATTTCTTATGAAATCGAGCCTTTATCGTAAATGTATGCTTTAGAAGATAGGCTCACCGATGCAACCGTCTGGTGCCTGGATATGAAGCAAGGCACACACGGTGGCGGCGATGTCAGTCATGTAGCAAGGCTTGGTGCTGGCTCCCTGCTTGATGCCCCAACCCATGAATACCAATGGGATGTGGGTGTCGTAGCCATTCCATGCACCATGTGAGGTGCCCTTCCATCCGTGGTCGTAGTAGGCTGGCTTCAAAATCACTTGCACACCACCGCTGCGCTCACGGTTGTAACCGTTGATGGCACGTGTCTTCACATCGTCAGGAATGCTCTCGATAGAGGCCTTCTCCATGTCGAATGCATAGTGTACGTCCTTGTCTTTCTTCAAGCGATTTACCACCACCTGCTTTACCTGTGCATAGTCAAGGCCGAGAGAATCAATCTTGTTGGTATCGAAGAATACCTGGTAGTTGAACACGCCCTTGATGAGACTGCCTGCTGAAGGGTATTTCGCCTTCAAGGCTTCGTCGAGATAATTCTTAGCCACTTTGTTCTCCCAGTTGCCGGCAGGGATGCGGCGATCTTGCAAGAACTTGGCATTGTTCATGCCACCATGGTCTGCGCTGAGGAACACGAGATAGTTGCCCTTGCCCACCTTCTGGTCGAGATAAGCGAAGAAATCGGCGAAGTCCTTGTCCAAGCGAAGATAAGTATCTTCTATCTCCACAGCATTAGGACCTACTTGGTGACCGATGACATCTGTGCATGAGCAACTAACTGCCAAGAAGTCGGTCTCGTTGCCGCCGCCCAGGTTCTCACCTGCGATGGCAGCCTTTGCCATTTCCATCGTGAGGGTGTTGCCGAAAGGCGTATTGCGGATGATGTCGGTGCCATATTTCTTGTAGAGGGCAGGAAGGTCGAGCGGGAGGGTTGCCTTTACCCCAGGCTTTATGCCGTCCTCGTAGTCATTCTCGTCGGCTGTGCTTTCCTTGTAGGTGTCGATAGGGTAGAGGGTGTTCCACTTCTCAGAGAGATACTTTTTAGGGAGATTTTGCTTGTTGAACTTGTTCACCCATTCAGGCAACTTGTCCATGTAGAAAGTGCTGGTGATAAACTTGCCGTTCTTGGCGTCAAACCAGTAGGCACCATTGGCATGATGTCCTGCAGGGAGGATGGATGCACGGTCTTTGATGGCAACGCCAATCACCTTGCTGCGGTCGTTGGTGGCGATGCGAAGTTCGTCGCCGATGGTGGTTGTCCACATATTGCGAGGCGACTCATATCCAGCCTTGCCATCGGAGCCGACAGGCTTCACGGTGTAGTCCTCCGTACAGTAAGTCACCTTGCCATCCTTCATGAAGTTGTTGCCGGCGATGCCGTGGATGGAAGGTACGGAACCTGTATAGATGGAGGTATGGCCAATGGCGGTGACAGAAGGGATGTAAGGTATGCGGCAGTTCTCACAACTGAATCCCTCGTTCAGCAATCTCTTGAAACCGCCCTCGCCATAGCGAGCCTGATAGCGATAGAGGTAATCCCAACGCATTTGGTCAACGACCAATCCTACAACCAACTTTGGGCGAGCAGGTTGCGCTTGCGCGATGCCGCAGAAGCAGCAAAGCACGAAGATAAGTTTAAAGATCTTCTTCATTGTCTTTTCTTCTTTTTAATGTCTTTATACCGAACGAGTAATGTCTTTATATCGAGCCGGTATATCGTAATACTTTTTAAATTCGTCTGCAAAGGTACGATTTATTTGTTACAAAACAATGAAAAGGAAGTAAAAACTCTTTTTCATCTGTTATATGACTATTGGATGATACAAATGCTTACTACTTATTCTTATGATGAAAAGATGTATATTCTTGCGGTGTAAGAAAGCGTATCTTGACATTGCTTGACGATTGTCGTGATGTTGTTTGGCGGTCGCCGTGCGTCTTTCTGACGATTGCCGTGATGTTGTTTGGCGGTCGCCAAACACTGAGAAAATGTGCTTCTTGCAGATAAAAGAATAAGCAGCTAAGTGATACTTAACTGCTTATTCTTACAATGTGGACCAGCTAGGGCTTGAACCTAGGACCTCCAGATTATGAGTCTGTTGCTCTAACCAACTGAGCTACAAGTCCGAGAATTTTATTCAAATTCGACTGCAAAGATACTAGATTTTGTGCAAATAACCAAATGTTTTTGGGAAAATCTTTAGTTGGAGGCTTCTTTTTGTGCTTTCTGATGGGACTTTAGGGCTTTTGGTATAGGATTTCATGCGTTTTTGTATTTCCTTTCATATAAATTAATATCTATTTCGATGGATAAGTCGGAAAAATGCTGTATCTTTGCACCCAATATGTGCGCATACGTGCGTATGTACTTATTTATCATACATAAAGAGAAGTATTTCTATTAAGAAATGGATAAAGACAAAAACATTAGGTTCGGTCTGAACGACGAACAAGTAAAACAGAGTAGGGAACAGCATGGACGCAATGCGCTGACCCCGCCCAAACGTACTTCCTTATGGAAATTGTATTTGGATAAGTATCGCGACCCTATTATCCAAATATTGCTTGTGGCTGCGGTCGTATCTCTCATCCTCGCTTTCGTCGAAAAGAATTTCATGGAGACCATCGGCATCTTCGTGGCGGTTTTCCTTGCTACTACCGTGGGCTTCTACTTCGAGCGTGATGCTGCCAAGAAATTCAATGTGCTCACGGCTCTTGGCGAGGAACAGCCTGTCAAGGTGCGCCGAAACGGAAAGGTGATGGAAATTCCTCGCCGCGACATTGTGGTGGGGGATGTGGTCTTGATAGAGGTGGGCGACGAAGTGCCTGCCGATGGAAAACTTATCGTTTGCAACGAGCTTCAGATCAATGAATCCACTCTTACTGGCGAACCTCTCACGGAGAAATCGCTCGAAGGTGGTGGCGATGGGGCTTACCCTCGTAATGTCATCCTGCGTTCTACCATGGTGATGAATGGCAGGGGAGAGTTTGTGGCGACTGCCGTGGGCGATGCTACCGAGATTGGAAAGGTGGCGAAGAAGAGCACCGAACAAACGGCTGTGCAGACTCCTCTCTATGTGCAACTAGATAAGTTGGCGAAGATGATTTCCAAGGTGGGATCCGCTGTTTCCGTAGCAGCCTTTGTCATCTTCCTCGTACACGATATTCTTACCAACCCAGCTTGGGGTGGCAAGGACTACTTTTATTTGGCGGAAATCGTACTCAATTACTTCATGATGGCGGTTACGCTCATTGTGATGGCGGTGCCAGAGGGCTTGCCGATGGCGGTTACCCTTTCCTTGGCTCTCAATATGCGACGGATGTTGAAGTCGAATAACCTTGTTCGCAAGCTCCATGCTTGTGAGACGATGGGAGCGGTGACAGTGATTTGTACCGACAAGACAGGTACGCTGACCCAGAACCAAATGCAGGTGGATAGTTTGGAGATGAAGAATGGCGATGAGAATTTGCTCGATGCTGCCATCGCCCTCAACTCCACCGCCGAACTCAACGAGGGGAAAACCATCGGAAATCCTACAGAGTCGGCACTCCTTCTTTGGCTTCACGACCAGGGCAAGGACTATGCTGCTATCCGCAAGAACATCAAGGTGCTGAAGCAGTTGCCTTTCTCCACTGAGCGCAAGTTGATGGCTACCATCGCCGAGATAGATGGCGAGTCATATCTATTCGTGAAAGGTGCTCCTGAAATCATCCTTACCAAATGCGACATGGAGGACAGGGAGAAGAAACAGGCTTTGGAGAAACTCGATGAATGGCAACACAAGGCGATGAGAACCTTGGCTTTCGCCTATAAGAAGCTTTCTCCTGATGATACAAATGTAGCAGGATCATCTTCTGGTCAGAAATCTGTTAAGGCATTCTCTTTCAAGGACGCAATCTTGTCTGGCAATCTGACACTCCAGGCGATAGCAGCCATCACAGACCCAATCCGTCCGGATGTTCCTGCCGCAGTGAAGGAATGCCGACAGGCTGGTATTGAAGTGAAGGTGGTGACAGGTGATACTGCCGCCACAGCGATGGAGATTGGCAAGCAGATAGGTGTCTTCGAGGATGAACCGGAGAATATCGGTGCCGATGGTTCTCTGACTTCTCTCGACCAGCAGATGATAACGGGTGAGCAATGGGAGGCTCTATCAGACGAGGAGGCTTACGAAAGAGCCAAGGACATTCGGGTGATGAGCCGTGCGCGTCCTACCGACAAGCAGCGTTTGGTGGATATGCTCCAGAAGCGTGGCGAGGTGGTGGCCGTGACGGGTGATGGTACCAATGATGCGCCAGCCCTCCATTATGCCCATGTCGGTTTGTCGCTCGGTTCGGGAACATCCGTGGCTAAGGAGGCTTCGGACATGACCTTGCTCGATGATTCCTTCAAGTCTATCGCCAACGCCGTGATGTGGGGACGCTCGCTCTATCGCAACATCCAGCGCTTCCTCTTCTTCCAGTTGGTGGTCAACGTGGCAGCCTTGTTGCTTGTCTTGGGCGGTTCGGTACTGGGCACAGAGATGCCGCTTACCGTGACCCAGATATTGTGGATCAACTTAATCATGGATACCTTCGCAGCCCTCGCCTTGGCTTCGCTTCCTCCATCCCATGAGGTGATGAAGGAGAAACCACGCAAGGCTTCCAATTTCATCATTACTTCTCCGATGGCGAGAGGCATCCTCTTCTGTGGCATCGTGTTCTTCGCCGTGATGTTTGCCTTCTTGGTGTATTGCGAGCGAAGGGGCTTGGGTGGTGTCGATGTACATGAACTCACCATGTTCTTCACCACTTTCGTGATGATACAGTTCTGGAATCTCTTCAATGCAAAAACCTTGGGCAGCAATTACTCTGCCTTCCGTCACTTCTTGGCAGACAAGGGCATGATTCTCGTCTTGGTGATTATTCTCTTCGGTCAGTGGGTTATCGTCACCTTCGGTGGAGAGATGTTCCGCACCGTTCCTTTGTCCTTGGCAGAATGGGGAGTCATCATCGCAGCAACCTCCGTAGTGCTTTGGATAGGAGAGCTGTGGAGGGCTTTCAAGCGAATATTGGTTAGAAGGCGATAAGGCGATAAAAGTAAAATGTGAATTGAGACAAACGATTAGAATGTGATTCTATACTAATTAGAGGAATATAGATGAGGACATTATATTATAAACAAGGTAAGCTCACGCTTCGAACGGTTGGTCATGGCGACATAGGGGATGAGGTCGCGACTTCTGTGTCGGAACCCCAACCATGTGTGGCAACCATCGGCTTCTTCGATGGTGTGCATCGCGGACATCAGTTTTTGATACATCATCTGGTGGAGACGGCTCGACAGGACGGATTGCAATCCACCATCATCACCTTCGACGAGCATCCTCGCAAGGTGTTGCAGAGCGATTACCAGCCGGAGATGTTGAGTACACTCGATTCCAAGCTCCTTCTTCTCTCGAAGACGGAGGTGGATAATACCGTGGTCTTGCATTTCGACAAGACGATGGCGGCACTCTCGGCTCGTGAGTTCATGCAACAGGTGCTCTGCGACCATCTCAACGTGAGGAAACTCTTCATCGGTTACGACCATCGGTTTGGGCATAATCGAGAAGAAACTTTCGACGATTACGTGCGCTACGGCAAGGAGATGGGTATCGAGGTCATCAAGAACGAAGCCTTTCAGATAGACGGCATCAACATCTCCTCTTCCGTGATACGTTCTTTCTTGAAGGAAGGTGAGGTGGCGATGGCTAACCAGTGCCTCGGCTACCCTTATACCATCATCGGAAAGGTGGTGAATGGCTATCATGAGGGAAGGAAGTTGGGTTTCCCGACTGCCAACCTCGACATTACCCATTTTGGTCAACTCATCCCTGCCCCTGGTGTCTATGCAGTGAAGGCTCGCATGGAGAATACCGTGGTATGGAAGCGGGGTATGATGAACATCGGCACTCGCCCCACCTTCAATGGCAAGCAGATAACGTTGGAGACACACATCTTCAATTTTGACGGCGATATCTATAATCAACTTTTGCTCGTCAGTTTTGTGAAGCGAATCAGAGGAGAAAGGAAGTTTGATTGTCCAGAGGAGTTGGCTGCGCAATTGAAGGAGGATGAGAAGACTGTGCTCGAACTCTTTGAGAAGGAGGTAGAGTGATTTATGCATTATTAATTATACATTATAAATTAGATTATCGATGGCAAAGATTAGTTTGAAAAAAGGAATATGGGATGTAATCCTATACCTTATTATATTTATAGTAGTGCAGTTGGTTGTGATGTATGCTGGCGCAGGTATCTGGGCGGCTATGAAAGGTGAGGTTTATAAGAGCGTACTCTCTTCGATGACCGCAGGTAGTAACCCTGTGCTCTTGGCGTTGTCCACGGTATTCAGCAATCTTATCACACTGATTATTTTCTTGAAGACGAAGTGGACACCGCTCACTCGCGACTATTTGCTTTCCAAGCCTTGGGCTTCACTCCTTTGGGTAGCTCTTTTCACATTGGGCACCATCATCCCATTGTCTTTTCTTTGGGAAAGCTTGGGCATAGAGATGGACAAGAGCACCGAAAATATCTTCGAGGGATTGATGAAAGAACCTTGGGGCTATGTGGCTGTTGGCATCTTGGCTCCGCTTGCCGAGGAGATCGTGTTCCGTGGTGCCATTCTTCGTACCTTGTTGGGTATGATGAGCAAGAAGAACCATTGGGTGGCTATCATGATTTCTGCAGCATTGTTTGGTGTGGCGCATGGAAATACCGCCCAGTTTGTCAATGCCCTCTTGATGGGCTTGCTGTTGGGCTGGATGTATTATCGCACGAAGAGCCTTGTGCCAGGCATCTTAATGCACTGGGTGAACAACACCGTGGCTTACATCCTTGCCAATATCGCACCACAGAGCAATGGCAAGCTTATTGACCTCTTCCATGGTGATGAGAAGACGATGTATTATGCGGTAGGCTTCTCGCTCTGCATCATGATACCAAGCTTCATACAGATGATAATGAGATTGAAGAAACCTCTGACTTTTTCATAAAACACCCGTAAAAAGCCTCTGACTTTTTCATAAAACACTCGTAAAAAGCCTCTGACTTTTTCATAATTATACTTAAATAATATCCTTTGATTCAGATTAAAGTACTATCTTTGCACTATGAATCAATGAAATAGCAAAAATGGAGTATCTGAAAAGACAAGTAGATAAAGAGTTGGAAGCGTGGAAGAACTCGGACGAACATAAGCCATTGCTTGTAAGGGGAGCACGACAGGTGGGAAAATCAAGTTCCATTAGGCATTTGGGAGCATCCTTTCCTTATTTCTTGGAAGTAAATTTTGAACGAGACAAAGCTGTCAAGGAATTCTTTGCTGCCGACTTGGACGTAAAGTTTATTTCAGAGCAGTTGTCTGCATACTTCAAGGTACCAGTTCTTCCAGGCAAAACACTTTTATTTTTGGATGAAATACAAGCATGTCCAAATGCGATACACAGTTTGTGGTTCTTCAAGGAGGATTATCCCGAACTCCATGTCATCGCGGCAGGTTCTCTCTTGGAGTTTGCTTTGAAAGACTTAGGGGCTTATGGAGTGGGACGCATTCGTTCTATGTTTGTATATCCGATGTCTTTTGACGAATTCTTATATGCTTTAGGTGAGGATAGTTTAGTCGGGATAAAACAGAATGCTACTCCTCAGAAACCGTTGATGAGTGCATTTTATGAGAGGCTAGTAGAGCGTTTCCGTTCTTTTTTGCTTATAGGAGGGATGCCTGCGGCTGTAGCTAAGTACGTCAAAACTAAGAGCTTTTTGGAAGTTGACCAGATTCTTAGTGAGTTAAAGCAAACTTATATAGATGACTTTATGAAGTATAAAGCAAAAACAGACCCAGTGTTGTTGCGACAAACTTTGTTTAGTGTAGCTCATCAGATAGGGAGTAAATTTGTGTATAGCCAAGTAGAAGGGGAATATACGACGGCACAAGTGAAGAATGCCTTGGAGATGTTGAGAGATGCAGGTGTCATTATACCTGTTTGGCATACTGCTGCTAATGGTATTCCGCTTGGTGCGGAAATCAATCCGAAGTTTGTAAAGTACAATTTGATAGACCATGGTTTTCTGTTAAATCTATTGGGAATAGGTGACACTACGAATGCTCTTGTGAAAGAATTGTTGGTTGCCAATGCAGCAGACTTGGTGGATAAAGGAAGTTTGACAGAGATGGTTGCAGGTTTGGAATTACTCAAGTATATGTCATCCAATGAGCGACATGACTTGTGTTATTGGCAAAACTTATCTCGTGGAACGGTCTCGGAGGTAGATTATGTTTTGTCTCGTGGCATAGACATTGTGCCGTTGGAGGTAAAGTCGGGATTACGAGGTTCGATGGCGAGTCTTTATGTTTTTATGGAGAAAGAGCATATTAAGTATGCTATTCGTTGTTCGTTGGAGAATTTTGGAGAATTTATAAGCCCAAAGGGGAAAGAGATAATAGTGAATCCCCTTTATGCGTTATCCAATTTGTTTAGGGGGTAAATGTAGCATCATTGCTGTTGGAATTTTAAAGAAAGTTAGAAGAAGAGATATGTAAAAAAGAGGGCATTATGCTTTTCAAAGTATAATGTCCTCTAATTAATTATTGCTTATTTTCGATTATTTGTCACAAAAAGCAATCCATTCCATTTGCCCTACAGTGTTTAGAAGGGCAATTACAGCTATTGAGATAATAATGATTGCAAGGTTTCTTTTATGAAAGCAAACCGCAGTCAAAACAATGCTGATAGCTTTTATGATAGGAATTAATAGCGAGTGACAGGTATTCTCATAATGGATGATTCTTTCTGGAACTTCCAAAATTATGCTACCTAGTAATATAGCAATGAGAACTAGAGGCATTTGAATGCCCTTGTCCTTGCATTTGTTTAGACTTAGCCATGTCAATAAAGCGAAAGCAACACTATCATCCATGACGAGAGATAGATGGAACGAAAGGCGTTAAATGCTGTTGTTACAAAGAACAACACAAGTGATAGTCCGAAGAATATCAAAAAATGCTTATAATTCTTTTCCATATTGATTTTGTTTTATTTTGTAAATATCACATTCTCAACATGGTCGTTCAGATAGATATTCGCCATGTCGGCGGTCTTATACCACTTAGGCTTTCCTGCCATGTCATCCGAGATAACCTTGCCATTGATGGAGAAGTCCTCGAAGCGGATGTTCTTCACCTTTCTGTTAGAGTCGTAACCTGCGATGATGCCCATATTAGGTTCTTTGCCTGTATAGGCGATATTTCGTAAAGTAATGTCCTCGATGCCACGACCAGGGGCGGTGCAATACTTCTTGTTGAAGCATACTCGCATATTGAGAATCATTCCCTTTCGGATGTTGTCGATGTGGAAGTTCTCGAAGGTAACACCCTTTACCAAGATGTTGTCGCCATCGTTGATGCCGATGCAGCCTTGGTAGTCTATCTGGTTCTCACAATGTTCCAAGATGTCGATATCCTTGTAGAGCACGTTGGTTACTTCCTCCAAGTCAGGTGTCTCGCTGTGCAGGCCGATCATGATAGGGTGAGCCACATCAGCCCAATAGACACAGTCCTTGATGGTGATGTTCTTGCAACCGCCATGATAGTTCTTGCGGGTGCAGTAGATGGTGGAGCAGTCATCGCTGGTGCGAGCGAAGAGATGCTCTTGATACACGTTGTTGCTGGCAAAGATATTGAATCCATCGCCCCAACCATACCAACTCATCACCTTGGCATTCTTCACGGTGACGGAATCACTTCCGCCGATAGGCAACTGGGTGGTGAGCGGACCGTCGATATAGACATTCTTGGAATATCTCACCATGATGCCCTCATGGTGCCCAGGCATAACGATGCCATGACCGATAATCTTGACATCGCGAGATCCATAAGTGGAGAGCCAGCCTTTGATGACAGCTCCGTTATCAATGAAAACAGTCTTGCCTGACGCAATATGGATGGAATCACCTTTGAAGTCGTGTACGCCAGGGCCGAAATACATCAGGTCCTTTTTCTTTTTTACCTTAGGTTTTTCTAATACGTTATCAGCGAAGATTTGGAGATTCTGGTAGATGTTGCCGTTGATTTCCACGGAGAGGTAGCGAGGGCGGTCGAGAGAGAATGTCAGTGTGTTGCCCTCTTGCTTTGCCTTGATTCCGTAGGAATTCGGGCGAATCTTATAACTATTGATATCCTGAGCCAAGCTCTTTACCTGTATTTCTACTTTTCCTTCGAACTCGAATTTAGCTACGGAGGTTTTCTCCACATTGTGCTTGGCATTTGCCACTCTATCCACCTTGAAGGCGTAGGTGTCGATGTCTTGCCATTTGCCACCGTTTACACGTGCCTGTACCTTGAAATCATTCTTAAGTTCAATGCCTGCTGGAGCTTTTGATGTCACCAAACGGTCTTTGGCAAAAGTGGCTAAGCAGGCAAGGCATAGCGATAATGTCAGTAATGTCTTCTTCATAATGATGTTTTTTATGTTGTTTTGATAATAGTACGTATTAAGATAGAAAAACACTTAAATAAAATGCTGAGTAGCAAATTCTTTTTATACCTTTGCATTTCAATGTTACGTATATTTGTTTTGCCAATCGTATTACTAGCAAAACAAATGAATTGAATATCGCATGAAACAGAAAGTTTTATACATGATTTTGGCCGCTTGCTTGCTCTTGGTTAGCAGCACCTTTGTTTCTGCCAAGGGCAAGAAGAAGGTGGAAGACCCGGAGATAATCAAGCTGAAGGGAAAGATAGAGTACGTGATGAGCCAAGTCGATAAACAGCCCGACTGGCTCTATTCTCGCTTGCAGATGTACTGGAAGACCCATGCCACAGATGTCTTTGTCAATGGTGAGGCTTTCGCTCGTCCTGGTGGGGAGCGTGCTGTTGCGCCTACCGTGAAGTATTCGGGTTTGCGAGGTACGGAATCGCAGTACAACCGCCCGAAACTTGAAGACCTCGTGCCTTACGATGATGATGAGCAAGGTAATGTTACTTATATTAATCGTTCCACGGGAAAGATGGAGAAGGCGCATCCTTCCAAGACGGGATGCAATATCCAGGGCGTGAACCGTCAAATCATGGGAATCGCTCGTGATGCCGCCCGCATCTATGCCGCCACTGGAGACGAGCATTATGGCAAGATGGCGGCTAAGGTATTCGATGTCTATATGAAGGGCATCGCTTACCGCAACGTGCCTATCGACCTCAATCATGGCCATCAGCAGACGCTTGTCGGCATGACTACCTTCGAGGTAATCCATGAGGATATCATCAATGAACTTACCCAGATGTATCCGCTTATCAAAGATTTGGTGAAGGAAGACCAGCCTATCATCGAGACGGGTTTTAAGAAATGGGCGGAGAACATCATTGCCAATGGTGTGCCTCATAACAACTGGGATTTGTTTCAGGCAGATTTCATCGTGAAGATTGCCCTCGTTCTGCAAGACAATCAAGCCTATGCCGATGGCAAGGGCAAGCAATACTATCTCGATTATATCGTCAATCAAAATAGCATTCGACAGTGGAGCATGAATAAGCTCATCGACTTTGGATTCGATAAGGATTCCAAGACTTGGTATGAGTCCCCAGGCTATAGCACCACCGTACTCGGTACTATCAGCGACTTTGCCAATAGGTTCGACGAGAAGACGGGCATCGACCTCTTCGCCAAGTGTCCTATTCTAGTAGATGCAGTGAAAACTTCGGCGGAATATCTTTTCCCCAACCGTATGATAGCAGGCTTCGGCGATACCCATCCGGGTTACTTGAACCAAGGTGGCATCGATAATATCTTGAAGTATGCTGCTCGTCATAAGAACAAACCCCTCATCTCGGAGATGAATCTCTTCAAGGCAGCTGTGGCTTCGAATGCCCCTCAAATGGCGTTAGAACGATATACGAGTACGATGTTCTATGCGCCGAATGTCTCTTGGATAGCAATGCGCACGGGTATGAACAAGCAGCACGACCTCATGGCTTCGCTCAATGGGAGCCTTGGCAACCACGCCCACGCCAACGGAATCTCCTTGGAACTTTATGGCAAGGGTTATGTGCTCGGTCCTGACGCTGGTATAGGCAAGTATCTCTATAGCGGCTTGGACTATTCGGAATATTATTCCCAAATGCCTGCCCATAACACGGTGGTGGTGGATGGAGTGTCGAGCTATCCTGTGATGATGTCGCAGCATGGCTTCAAGGTCATCGCCTCCTATCCTGAGGTGAGCGAAAATCAGGTTTCGTCCAAGAAACTCTCTGAGCAGAAAGAGAAGATGACTTACGCTACGGTGAGTTTCATCGAGCCGGAGACCCAGTCGGAGCAGCAACGTACTACAGTCATCGTGAAGACTTCGGACAAGGGCGGATTTTACATCGACGTTTTCCGTAGCAAGAGAAAGGACGGAAACGACAAGACCCACGATTACTTCTATCACAATCTTGGGCAGGAGATGAAGGTTGTAGATGCTGCGACTGATAAACCTTTGCAGATGGCTCCTACAGAAGAACTCGCCTTTGCAGGCGGTCATCTCTATGCTTACTCCTATATATATAATAAGGTGTCAGCGGATATGACTTCTTCCATCAAGACCCAGTTCGTGACGAAGATAGAGGATGACAAGGTGGTTGAGGCGATGGACGGTCAGAAAGAGATTACGATGACGATGTGGATGAAGGCGGACGAGAACCGTACCATCTTCAAGGCTCTCTCTCCTGCCAACCTCGAATACGAGCGTATGCCTAACCAACCATACAATATTGAGAAGCAGCCAGTCTTGACTTTCGTGGCTCGTCAGAATGGCGAGGCGTGGAATCATCCATTCGTCTGTGTATATGAGCCAAGTTCTGATACTGAGCCGGGCGACATTGCATCGGTCGATTACTTCACGCCGAGCGAACAAGGTGCCGTGGGCATCGTCGTGAAGCTGAAGGATGGAAGTGGGCAGAAGATTGTTTGCTCAGAGAATGGAAAGGTTGCGATGGTGAAGTAAAATTTTATGCGTTAGTATTTTGAATCTATGAGGGGAAGTAGCTGAGACTGTCTGCCTAGGACAGTTTGCCTGTCTTAGTGAGACAGTCTGCTTGTCTTAGTGAGACAGTCTGCTTGTATAGGCGAGACAGACTTTGAAATGTCCCATACTATGATTTCGTAGATGGTCATCTGTAGTTGAGAGAACCTCCTATCTCGTTTTTGACCGCACACCGCACAAGATATGGTGTAATTGTCTGTTATACAGTATGTTTTCCCTTGTGCGGTGCTGGCTTCTCACCGCACTCTGTAAGCGATTGCGTTATAGATAGTTATCGTAAGTCTGTGCGGTGTGCGGTATATTTGTTAGTACAGCATTCCAAACATCCATAGAGGAATAATGTTGCCGTAACCAGTCTCTATGTCATCTTTTACTACAAAGCCATTTTCTATGTTTTGCAATTGGCGTTGCTTTTTCTTCTTTCCTCCTACTTCAAACGTATATTTGCCATCAATGAGAAAGTCTGATATAGGAGAAACCGTTACAGGGAACAAGGAGCGAGTCTGGTTGAAGAAGAATGTTTCTCTCACGGTACCAATCTCTACATTCTGATGTCCCAAAGTATAGATAAGGGGAGGGTTGTCGAGATAAATCTTATCTACTTTTCCTAACCCTTGGATGCCCCCTGTAGAAGTGCGAAGCTGACTTATCAACCCTGCTTTTTCCAGATATACACATAGGTCGGCGACATTGTTTCTGGAAACTTCCAATTGTCCTCCTATCTGGCTCATATTGGGCTTGAAGGGAGCACTTTGTGCAATGATGGCAAGCAATCGTTTCAGTTTCCTTGCAGTAGCTACACTAAGGTCGGCATATTGTGGAATATCAGTTTCTATAGTAGCGTTCACTACTTGTTGTATGTATTGGTTGATGTCACCATCTGCAAATGGATAATACCCTCTTTGGAGATAGTCGGAAAAATATTGCAGAGGCAGGAATCCATTTGGTATTTCCACCTCTTGTTGCAAAAGTTGTTGCAATGTACATACAGGGATTTTGATACCATGAAACAACTCCAAGTACTCACGGTATGACAATCCTTGCATTTCGTACATGAGCGCACGCCGGCTGAGGTCGAATGCTCCTTTGGCTATGTCAAGAACTGACGAGCCAGTGAACACGACATGAAGCTCGGAGTGATAGTCGTATATCAATTTCAATTCTCGAGACCAGTCTTTGTACTTATGTATCTCGTCAATGAAGAGGTATTTGCCTCCCATCTTGGCGAAGTCATCCGCCAATTCGGTAAGCCGATGGCTGGCGAAATAGAAATCTTCTGCTTGAACGTAAAGGGATTCTTTCTTGGGCAATTGCTCTTTGATGTGTTGCAATACAAGGGTTGTCTTGCCGATGCCCCTAGGTCCCATCAAACCTATCATGCGAGCATCCCAGTTGATGCGGTCGTACATGTAGCGATGGAAAGAGGTGTCGGTTTCCCTCAGCAGTTTGTTGAATGTGGCTTGTAATTGCTCCATATAATGCTAAAATTTGATGAATAATGCTGCAAATATACGAATAAATGCCAAAACTGCACTCAGTTGAGTGCAGTTTTTAACTAAAATTGCACTCAACTGAGTGCAAATTTAGCTGTTTGACGTATTTACATCGCCTTGATGGTCTTCTCTTTGAAGGCTATTTCGTCTTCCGTGAGGGCATACTTGCGATAGAGTTGCTGGTCAATGCTTTTTAGTTCCTTCCTAGCTGTTGGAGACTGTTGATGAAAGTATTGACGCTTACAGCTCCCTCTATAGGTGAATCCTCAAATACCATGAAATAGAAGAATTTCTGTCCTGCTTGATTAGACCAGGTATCTCCACAAGCCAACTTGTTCATGCTGTCAGAACCATCAAGATGATTTCCCTTGGTTTCCAGCATGACCGTGATGCCATTGTTGAGTACAATGATGAAGTCTGGATAAGCATTGATAAACCCATTGATGCAGAATCCTTTTCCTCTTTCTTGGTTACGATGCCAACATCTCACGCAGTCAAGGCTGATGACCTGCTCAATGACTGTTCTTTCAAACCCATTGAAGCCTTCTTCCTCTTGATACATCTTCTTGTCGATAGCTGGTGCCTTGTCTTTGCTCAATATAATCTCGTTAGGGAGATGTTCTGTGGGTTGCAAAGAGATTTGCCCGGAGCGTATCTTGTTCTCAAATTGTCTTTTTGCATAAGATGTTTTGAGAGCCTTGACTTTGTTCTTGAACGACTGCACGGTCTCATTCAGATTCTTTCCTAGCATTCGGAGGTGCGACAAGTCGTAATCTTGAAGTACGTTTGTGATGTAAGTGTGAAATTCTCCGTCTGCTATACTGTTATCTTGAGACATGTTGTCTCGGATAGACTTAGACAATTGAACAATGATGCTCTTTTTGTCTTGAAAGTTGCCATAGAAGTTTTCTAATTCAAAGGCTTCTTTCTCTTTGACGGCAAAAGCCGTGATGTCGTTCTCATTGTTCTTGTCTATATCAATCCTTCGGATGTTGGAAGTATTGTAGTTAAATTCGATGTGTCTGTCTTCTGTCGCAAGGTTGAATCCTTCGAGCAAGGCTTCGGGGGTAACGAGAATCTTGGTGTTGCTTGTGCCGAATATCCCATTGTCCTTTACTGTATTGATATAGAACTTTGGCAATAAGATGCTGTCTGCTAAATCTTCGTAGCTTTTTCTGATAGGGAAGCTGTTTGTCTTTTGCATGATCTCTTCACTTATTCCGTTGTTGTTCGATTCCTTGATTTGTTGTTCGTATGCTCGGCTCATTTCTTCCGCTTGTTGCATGAGCGAAAGGGTGGGACTTTCTGATGCCGCTTCTTGTTGGGATGTTGAAGGCATGATGTCTTCTGCTTCAAAGTTCCATTCGGATGGCTCTTCTTGGCTACCTTCGTCACGCATTGGGTCGTTGACGAAACCTAATTCCAGGACTTCATCGTTTCTGAAGTTTAGCTGAGGCTCGTTGGAAACATCAGTCTTGTTGGCTGTCGTGTCATTGGCGATATAATCGCGGCGGCTATATCCCGACATTCTCAGGCTTTCTACCACATTGTCGATGGTGGTATGGAAGTTTGCGGACGATGTAAGTACATACGACATGTTGAGCAAGGCGTTGCCATGCTGTCTGGTATAAGGCTGTCGCAAGATACGCCCCAAGATTTGCTCTACGTCAATCTTTGAGGAACGGTTGGCTGTAGATGCCAAGATGTAGGCGAACGGACAATCCCAACCTTCTTTCAAGGCGTTGACTGTGATAATGTATCTTACAGGGCATTCTCTGCTCATCAAGTCGATGCCTTTCAGTTCGTTGAGATTAGCAGTTTTTATCTTGATTTCCTCTTCAGGGATTCCTGCTTTCACGAGTTTCGCCTTGATGTTGGAGAATGTGATGCTGTCTTCGTCATTCTTGGGTTGCGCCTGGAAGAGCACGATGGGACGAATGTAGTCATCGCCATTTATCTCTTCTGCCTTGGCTTTGTCTTCCAAATTCTTTCGAAGTGATATGGCGCTATTGATAACATCGGCATGGTTCTGATAATTGCTCACCATGACTGGAAGCTTGACCATATATTCTCTTTTCAAGCTCGCAGGGTCAACGAAACTGATGATGTTGCTCTTGTTGCGTGGGGTAGCTGTCAGATTGAGCACAAAGCAAGGATTGATGTTGGTAAGCGTGTCAATGCGCAGGTCGCCCTCGAAGTTATGGCTCTCGTCAATAATCATGACAGGGTTGAGATGGGCGATGACTTGGATGAGTGAGGTCTCGTCGGCACCTTCGATACGTTTCTCGTCTGTTGTGTATGTCTTGGCAAACTCGGCAAGGTTCTCATTCTCGTTATATACTAATCGCTTGTCAGTAGCTTTTGTAGCAAACGACTGGATGCTCAATACGAAAATGCTCAGTTGCTCTTTGATGATGGTCGGGTTGAAATTTTGACCGAAGAGGAGGGCTTGCTTATCATACACTTCTACTCTTCCATTGAAGAGCGTATCTATTCTTTGACGATAAGGATGTTGGGGATTCCTTAGATTCTCGTATGTCTGTTTGAGAATCGTGTCGGAAGGTACAAACCATGCCACGACTTTAGTCAAGTTTTGGGGCATCTTGTCGAAGATGGTTTGTATGGCATTGCAGGCGATAAAAGTCTTGCCTCCAGCGGTAGGTACTTTTATCGTCATGTTGGGCGCACCGCTCATGGTGTCGCAATAGGGATGGAAGGTCTCTTCGCCTTGTTGGAGAGTAATGCCCTTTTGTCTCCAATAGGTAGAGAACGCCTTATGGTTGCTTCTTTGTTCCTTTAAGATGTCTATGTATAGAGCAAGATCGTCGAGGACAGCTTGCTGATATTGTTTCAATTCCATGATCTAAAATCGTTTGATGTCGCGTGGTATCTTCTTAAACTTGATGTGTTGCTCAGCCATGAACTTCTCGTCGAGCAAACAGCGGTCGGCGTAGATGATGTACATCTCGTGCTTGCTTTTTGCGATATTTGCCAATGTATCATAGCTTAGTGTTGTAGCCTTGTCTGCTTGATAATAGAAGTAATAACCTGCTCGGTTGTATTCGTCGAGTAGGAATTCTTCTTTGTGGTCTTGACGACGTAGAAGAGGCTGTTTGGTCTCGGCGTAGTAGATGTATTCTCTGATATTGTCGATGCCCACCTCTTCGTTCAGGTTGCCATCCTCGTTGAAGAGTGGAGCGCCCAACTCATAATAATCGAATGCTCCACCTAACCCCTCCATCTTGTCATCATACACTTTCGTTCCGATTACTTTCAAGCAGTTGTCGGCAATCTTTGGCTTGCTGATTTTGTCGTATTCATTTGCCTTTTCGATAGAGATAGCTTCCGCTTCTTTCAAGAATTCCTCAGCTTTGAGAATGTTTTTGGCTGTCAGCTTCTTGCTGTAGATTTCCTCCTCTTTCTTGCCCTTGAAAGGATAGCCGGAGATGGCACGGCGCATACGTTCTGCGGTAATAGAGTTTGCGTATCCCATCATTTCGACTAAGATGAAGTTAAGTTCATATCCAAGAGACTTGTTTATGTCTAAAATAGCATGACCTGTGGTTCCACTTCCAGCGAAACTGTCAAGTATAATATCTTCAGGTCCACAAATAGTTTGAAGAATAGACTTTACCAAAGCAATAGGCTTGGGATAATCGAATTTCTTTTCGGCTTCTGGTAGCATTTCTTTGAGTAAAGAAGAGCCTTTTACTGTATAAAATTCTTTCTCAGTCCAAATTGTAGGTATTTGTTTGCCCTCAGTCATATTGTCACCTAATACAAGAGTGTTATTTATGCATTCTTTGTCAATAACTGTTAGTGCTCCTGCATTGATTTTCTTTATGACACCATCTGGTAAATATTGTATGCTGAAAATATTTTTGTTTACCTTGCTTATGTTGTGAGCTATTTTGATGAAGCCCAATTCATAGTCTTGTTTCAAGCGCTTTGGGATAAGTCGCCATACGCATTCTTTGCCTTTGCTTGTGATGGGCCAAATTGCTACACAACCAATGGGAGCAATTGTGTAGTTATATGCATATTTATCGATATCATCTTGGCTGTAACCTTCTTCTTGAAGTTCTTTTACAGATTTGCCTAATCCCTCAAATTTACCAGTTTCTGTGTTGATGAAAATGGGATAGGTTTGGTTTGGACGTTGTTCTTTGTTGAATGTACTCAAGGTCATACCTTCAAATGGTGACCTGTTATTTCCTCCACAGAAGTCTATAAAGGAAGGTTTGAATTCTCTATCAACAACAAAGATGAGATACTCATGTTGGTAATTGAAACCTGATGAAGGCTTTCCTCCAGACGTTTGTACGGTTACGATAACAATTTGCTTCGTAGAGAAAATTTCTTTGAGCATTGTCACTAAAGTACTTACTTCATGAAAGCCAATACTTATTATCATAGAACCATCTTCACTCAACAATTTCTTCATGAGTGCCAATCTTGGATACATCATGCAAAGCCATTTGTCATGGCGGCTGAGGTCTTCTCCCTCTTTGCCCACGACTTCTCCAAGCCATTTCTTTATATGAGGGTCGTTGACATTATCGTTATATACCCAATTCTCATTTCCTGTATTATAAGGCGGGTCGATATAGATACATTTGATTCGCCCTTCATACATAGGCATAAGGGATTTGAGTGCCAACAGATTATCGCCATGGATAATCATGTTGCCACTATGGGTCGGTTCTGTTGTCTGTCCTTTTTCGGCAGAATAACCATATTTATGTTCCAATACATGATAGGGCACATCATTATGATGCCCCACCACTTTATCTTTTCCTATCCAATTAAGTGTTGGCATAATGTGCTATAGCTAAAAAGGAGCGTCGAACTATCTTATCAGAGAAAACGGGCTTTGTGAAACGAACAAATGCCTGAGGATGGAGATATAAAAGAAGCGTGAGCTTCCCTTATCTACATCCTTAGGCATTTGGCGTGGCCCGTTTGTACCAGATAAGTTCCGCCCACGCTATAGCATGGGCGTTTACGAACTTTATCTTTCGGTACAAACATCTTATCTATCGCCAAATTTCAAGGATGTTCCGAATAAATAGTAAACGCGTAATTATGATTACTTCAATATGTTATGTCAATGTTTCTTGTTACTTTCTGTTTCTTATATTCTTTGTTTTTAAATGGTTGGACAATTTTGTAGATACTAACATTCAGAGGTGCACCGATTAAGCATTATGCTCGTGGGCGTAGTTGGCATAGTTACCCAATATCTGCTCGATATGGATAACTTCGGGGCATGAATCCCATGTGAAGCCACCTCCCATCAAATACCAATTGCTTCTTTCTTTGACTGGCACTTTCTTCATGCTTGGGAAAGCAGAGATAGGCATCGTGATGGAACGGCCATCTTGTAGGGTAACCTCAAACTTACCTCTTTTGGGAAATGATACAGCCTTGATTTTAGGCTTTACATTCCAATAACCTTCGCTTTGATACATATTCTTACTTTTTGATCTTTATTATTCTTATAGTTTTACCTTCCTTGAATTGCTTCCATTGATGGAGCAATCTTGTTTGGTATTTTTTCACAATATCGAGAACCTCTTTGACTTGCTTGTCAGTGAGATCGCCTTGTTTTGCTATTTCAACTTTAGGCTCCAACCAAATCTTACAGAGCTCTTCTGTACCACGTTTGCCAACATGGACGTGTGCTCTGTTCTCATGGAAATCTGTATTATAGAACAGAAAGTTCCAAATGATTTTGGCTGTTATATATAGCAGAACCTTAGGCATAAATCCCCTCCTTCATAATTCTTTGGCGAAGCAATCCGTTCATTCTCTCTCTGACTCTCACCAAATCAACTTTTGCTCCAAATAGCTTTTCCAAGTCGGTTTGAATCATGTCAAGCGTCAAGATGGAAGGAGTCTTGCCTTCGTAACAAACGTCAACATCACTCTCGTCGGTCTGTTCGCCACGAGCCACAGAGCCAAAGATGCCAATCTTTGTCAATCCATATTTTGAGGTCGCAATACTCTTGTATGACTTCAAAAGTTTTAGTATTTCAGATGTTGTCTTCATTGTTATAAAATATGTTATGTTCTTTATTTCACTCTTTCATACCCCTCATAATAGTACGAGAGTTCGATGCCCTTGAAGATCACTTCTCGGTCATCCACTTGGTCGGTGAGGGCAGGTTGTAGAAGGAAGCGGAGCTCCAAGTCGTTGATGGGGCTGCGTTCCATCGCTTGTAGGTATTGGTCTTTTCCTACCTTTCGCCAATCCACCACCATGCCGAGGTTCTTCTTCAGCATGAGGTCGAGCCAGATGCGAGTGGCTCTGCCATTGCCCTCCATGAAAGGATGGGCGATATTCATCTCCACATACTTGGCTATGATTTCCTCAAAGGTGCTTTCTGGCATCTTCTCTATGACAGGAAGAATAGCATCGAGATACATGCTGTTGGCAAAACGGAAACCGCCCTTCGCTATGTTGAGCGTGCGAATCTTGCCTGCAAAATCGTAAAGCCCATCGAAGAGATGATGATGAATGTCGCACAACCCCTTGGCTGTGCCGACCTCTATCTTCTTGATGTCGCCCGACTCGAAAAGGCGTTCTGCCTTCTGGAGGCTTAGCTCGTCGATGCCTTGTTTGTTTATTGCCATGTTGTAAGTTTCTGCTACTACTATGTGCAAAGTTACATTTTTTTTTTGTAACTCTCGCATAAAATGGGGAAATATTTGCATTTGTCATTCGTTTTAAGTAATAAGTTCATTTAATGCGTACTATCATAAAGGCGATAGGCATACCCTATAGTGTTGCTTTTTAGTCCCTACTAGGGGCAAAGCCTCGTCCCTAGTAGCGACCGAGCCTTGCCCCTATTAGCGACCAAGCCTCGCCCCTAGTAGGGGCTAAAATGAACCCTCTATAGGGATGAAAACGGAGAAAAGTAATAAAGAAACAAAATAATAAGAAAATATGAGATACTTTAAACGAATGAAGAGCGGTTGGCTCCTCTTGCTTTTATTGCTCAATGTGACCTTACAAGTAAAAGCCCAGCAAGCATTGCTGTCACCCGATGGCAAGTATAACTTCGTCTTCGAGCAGAAGAACAATAGACTGGTCTATCACCTCAGCTATGCTGGCAAGCCTGTGGTGGAAGAGGGTGAACTGGGCGTGAACATCGACAACCACTTGGTGGAGTCGGCGATGGGCATTCCTGTGGATACCAA
>DKCU01000153.1 GCA_002451555.1 Candidatus Segatella albertsiae | reverse complement strand
AAGCCTCACAGTGCATCTGTGGGGTAGTCGTAAACACTACGGTCTTGATGTCCTTGGCAAAGGTTACCATTGCCACCATCGTCATCACGAACATTAATAAAATTTTCTTCATAATTCTCTATTATTTAAATTATTGAAATTCTACTTTCTGATTAAACTCAATCCTTTAAATTAACATTTAACACTTCACACTTCGCATTACTTCCTAAAGCTTCACTCTCACTCCTGCGTAGAACATCCTGCCCTCCACAGGTCCCCAGACCAAGGTTGGCTCGAAGTCCTTACCCCAAGGGTTGTTACTACCATAAATCGGAGTCTTCTGCTTGAAGCCTGTCAGGTTCTCGCCTCCCACATAGATGCTCCAATGACGGAACCATCGGGTAATCTGCGCACTCACTTGCTCGAAGCTGTGGAAACGAGGTGCCCACGACTGGCTGCCATCTGCCAACTGATAAGGCTCAGGATTTCTTCCACCTCCATTCAACTGAACCGTGGCATCAAACTGCCATAGCCCCAATGGAGTCTTGTAAGAGGCAGTGAAGAGCGCCTTGTACTTGCTGGTCAGAGGCTTCTCCTTCAACTCCTTGTCGATGCCGTAAGTACACTTCACATCGTTCAGACGATAAGCCGCCGTAATCTCCAAACCTTTCAGCAGAGGATAAGAGGCATCTATCTGGAATGTATGCGAATAGGACTTGCCCTGCAAGTTGTCGAGCAAGATGTAACCGCTATTATAATCGTAATCCACCACCGCCTGATGCTTGAAGTCGGTATAATAATACTCGGCGTTGAGTTTCAAGGTCTTGCCAAACATCGGGATATAGAACGCCGTGCTCACGCCATAGTTCCAAGCCTCCTCCTGCTGGAGTCCATCATCCGTAATCTGAAATTCCCTGCCACTCGCCAAGAGATAATTATATTCCGCCAAACCGAAGACCGTGCGATAACCCTTGCCTGCCGAGAGTCGGATGCTGACAGCGTCTATCGGCGAATACTTCACGTGGAAACGAGGGGTGAAGAAGTTGCCATAGATGGAACTATGATCGAATCGAACACCTGCCATCGCCGTGAGCTTCGTACCTAAGGTATAGGTGTATTGGGCATAGGCTCCAGGAGTTGTCTCCTTCTCGTTAAGACGTTGCATCTCCGACAAGATGTATGGAGGTCTTTGGCCTGTATATACTTGTGGATAAACATTCACATTCGTGCGCTGTCCCAAGTAATCGTGGTTGATGCTCAATCCCATCGACAAGTTATGCTGATGAGTGAAGTTGGTCTCAAACATCAATGAACCATACACGTTCTTCTCGTTGAGATCGTAGAGCTTGTTGCCATATTGGGCATCCAACTGGTGCATCGAAGCCGACCCCATCAAGGCGATGTTCGTACCATGTTCCTTGTTTAAGATGAAAGCATGCTTCATATACCCCTCATATCGATTGGTATGGAGCTTGATTCTGTAAAGTTCGTCCTCATGCGAATGAACATGCTCTGCATCCTGACCACTAGTGCGAATCTCCTTCAAGGCTCCGATTCCACCATGGAAGATGTACTTATCCCCTTTATATACCCATCGGTTTTGCACATTATACTGTTCTCTGCCCGGCATATCGTAGAAGCCATCGCCATTATCATCGTGGTTCTTGAGGATATTCTCATGATGGAGCAAGATTTCCGTCGCCCACTTATCGGAGAGATGTACGTTGGCATCGGCGTTTGCCTCGATACGGCTCTTGGTATCGCCGAAGAGGTTCACCTCTACCTGTTGCTCATCCTCTGGCTGAAGATAATCCACGTTGATTTGACCCGTAATCGACTCATAGCCGTTCTTCACCGAAGCAGAACCTTTGGATACCTGGATGCCCTTCATCCAAGGTCCTGGCACATAGCCGAGAGCGTAAGGGATGGCTGCCCCACGGAAGTTAGGAAGATTCTCGGTAAGCATCTGAACATAGGTACCCGAAAGACCGAGCAGTTTGATTTGTCTTGCTCCTGTTGTTGCATCATTGTAACACCGAAGGATTGGTGGTAAAACTCTCACCCAAGTTGCAGCAAGCCGCCTTGAAGAGTTCGTCCTTATTGACGGCAATGCCATTCACGGCTCCTGCCAGTCGGGAAGTTCCAGCACGGCGAGCCACGACCTTTACTTCCGTCAGTTCTTGGTCTTTAAAAATGGAATCCTGAGAGGTAGAATCTACAGAGGATTCTTGGGAAGCAGAATTCTCAGAATTTATATTTTGAGTTTGAGACTCTTCCCCAACCTTTATATTATTAGCATAAGCCTCAGTACCAGCCACAAGCAAGGCACTGAGCAATATATATCTTGAATACATTTTAATTTTTCCTTATTTTTTAGAAGGGAGTTCAAGAAGTTGATGGGAAGCTATCGCATTCCTCAACTACTTCTATATGCCCTAAGTTTAACCATACGACAATCTTGGCTGCAAAAGTACGAAAAAACTTTTGCAACCTATATGCAAACGAAGGAAAAATCAAATAATCAGCGTGTTAAGCATAGCTAGATATGCCCTTGGGGGCGAATGCGGAATATTCCTATTCCAATATCTAGCCTTTTGGATGCTACATATTACAGGACGAGGCAAAAGTGACCAAGCACCCTGCTGAATGCCAGCGAACACTGGCGCAGTATCGAAATCGACTTTCTGTACGGAGAGCGTAGGTGAAAGCTTCACCTGTTGGTATTCCATGCAATGCGATTTCCATTGCTTGCCCTCTACCTTCTTATCCGCACAACAATTTTCCTTCATCATCGTCTCCACGACACCCATCTTCACTGTGTTAGAATGAAGACAGTGCATAAAGGTAGTGCCCACACTCAGGAACACCACCATGAGCGAGAGCAACGATACGAGCAATATGTTGAGCGAACGTTTCATACCTTAATTATATATATTATCCTATTATTATAATCCTTTTATAGTTCCTTCCAATCATCTATTGTTCCCTTCTCTGAAGAGAAGTTGACACCAACCAAGTGTATCTTACGAGAATCACCAGCATACTCCCTCGCATAGCCCTTGTCTTCTATCTGCTTCAAAGCTGCATCCACAGAGCCATCCAGTTTGAATTCGAAGATATATACATCGTTCGGTGTCTCATATACACAGTCCGCCCTGCCTTGGCTTGTTTCTTTCTCTCTATACACCAAATAGCAACTCAGCATCTTCAACAAGAGGAAGAAGGTATAACCAAAGTAGCGCTCGTACTCCCGTTCGTCATTTCTACGACGCACACTATACGGAATGCCTGACAAGAATGCGGTCATGCCATCCATAAACTCCTGTAGTTTGCCTCGAAGCAAGAGATGCACAGAATGAACAAGCCAGGAGGCAGAATCCTCCTTTGTCTTGAGATAGCTATTTGCCAAAATCGTAAGCAGTCCCTCACGCACCTCATTGTTCGGAATATCAAGGAGATAAGAATGAGTAAGTTTGTCGTAATCTTTGATGGTAAGGTAACCACTCTGGTAAATCATCGGCAAAGGCATTTCCACGTTAGCCTTGTAGTCATCAAACTGGCTGGCAGCATAATATTTGCCTATTATCTCATTCAGATTCTGGTTGAAATGAGAAAGCAAGCGCACCAAATAAGTTGGTGTGCCACTCTTAAACCAGAAACTACCCAAATCCATCTGATTAAAGGCATTGAGGATGCTGAAAGGATTGAAAATATCAATGAGACGTTTTCCGAAATGATAGCCATCATACTTGCGTTTGAGTATCTCCAGCATCTCTTCGCAACTACAGTCTTCCACCTCAGCAAACTCCTTGATAGGCTCGGAGAAGTACTTCACCAACTCTTCCTTTGTAATACCACAAATTGCCTCATACTTACTATTCAAGCTGATATCATCAGGTTGATTGAAGCCACTGAACATACTGATTTGAGAGAACTTAGTAACTCCAGTCAAAAAGACAAAGCGAAGGTCTGCGTCAGCTCCCTTGAAAGTCGTATAAAAAGACTTCATGATGTTGCGATGCTTCTCCTCCAAAGTCACAGTTTTTCCCAAATGCTCTACTTGATAGTCCAGATCGAGCACATCCAAGATAGGCTTGTCGTATTCGTCTATCAACACAACACAGCCCAAACCTGTCTGCTCATGGGCAGCACGGAGTATTCGTTGGAAACGCAATCCAAGGTCTTTGTTTACAGATTGAATCTCATATTGAGTTTCCCAATTCGAAAGGGCAGAACCCAACGCCTCCTCCAGCGCACCATCGTTCAAATAGTTGCCCACACTGAAGTCTATGTGGAACACAGGATATTGCTTCCATTCAGGCTCCAAGTTTTCCATTGCCAATCCCTTGAAAAGTTCTTTTCTTCCAAGGAAGTAATTCTCCAATGTAGAGACAAGAAGGCTCTTTCCGAATCGTCTTGGACGACCCAGAAAGCAAACGTGACCTTGCGCCAACTTATACACCAAGTCCGTTTTATCTACATAGACGAAACCACCATTGATGATTTGGTCGAAAGACTGCATTCCTATCGGATACTTCATACTTGCTATAGCGTTTTCTATTTTACAAGGGCAAAATTAAGCATTTTCCGTGAAATCACCAAACTTTTAGCTTTCGTTTTTCTTCTTTAATGCTCTTCGTATAAAAAAGTTTAAAAAACATAGCCAAAATTGCCCCCCATTTCTTTTTTGTACTTTTGCCATGGCTGTTTATACATCCACTTTGTAAAGACAGAAAACTGATTGTCAAATTATTAAAATACAGAAGATAATGGAGAATAAAATTGAATTGTGGCAAATGTACTGCTACGTCAGAAAACTAGTAGCCAAGAAGTTCCGTACCAACAACATTGAGGGCGACTTTACGGAAGAGTTGATATCCGACTTCTATGGTGGTGAACTTGCTGATGCATCTTGCAAGGCATACGATTTCACCGCAGACGGAAAAAGATACCAAGTGAAAGCCAGAGTGGCGAAGAATGGCAAGATAGCAGGTAGCTTGTCTGACATCCATTCTTGGGAGTTCGACTATTTCATAGTTGTTCTCTACAATGAAGACGGTACCATTAAGCTTGTTAAAGAACTTACCAATACAGAAGCTAAGCAGATGGCTTACAAAGGCAAAGGAAGAGAAGTCATCAGTGTATCTTCCGTTAAGAAACAAGGAGTAGGCAAGGACATCACCGCAGCTATCAAAACTAAGTATCATATTTAGTCACTAACTTAATCGTTTTAAAATATGGGAATTTTTACTCAACTTTGCCAAAAGCAATATTTGCTTTTGGCATTCATGCTGCTCAGCAGCGTGTTGCCTACATTTGCGGCAGATGATGATCTCATCACTGAGCAAGTTATCGCATATAGCCCTTTAGAAGAAGATGAATCTATTGGAAGCAATAAAGATAAGATTACCAACTTAACAATATTCTCTGAATTAGACGATTCCGGTATGAAGTTTCTTCGTGAAATGAAACATCTGGAATTTTTAGACCTCAGTAGAGCATACCTTTTAACAACGAATTTAGCTCTAGATGATGCCAAGGAATTAAAACAGATTATACTACCTTATATGGAGCAGACTGAATGGAATAACATATCCTTCTGTAACTGTAGCAGCTTAGCTTCCTTCGATCTGCCTGAAGACGTGAGCCAAATTAATAATAAGGCCTTTTCTGGTTGTAGAAGTCTAACAACCTTCAATATACCTTGGAGCGTGACTAATATTGGAAAAGAAGCTTTCAGTAATTGCAGTGGCTTAAAGTCTATCTACATACCAGGAGAAGTAAGCCAAATCAGTGATGAAACTTTTAGCGGTTGCAGTAGTTTAACGACTATTAGACTCTCTAAATGGGTGACAAACATCAACAGCAAGGCCTTTGAAGGCTGTAAAAGTTTGAAAAGCATTTATTGCCATAGCAACATACTTGCCGATCCAACTGCGTTTGATGGAGTTGACAAAGAAAAATGTATCGTCTATGTACCTACAGGCTTGGCTGATACATATCGTAAGAATGATGCTTGGAAAGCATTTAAGAACATCGTTGAGTATGATGCTGATGCTGATGAAGTTTCAATCTATAGAGAAAATTTAGCAGAAGTTATCGGAAACAAGAAAGATAAGATCGTCAGCTTAAGTTTTGTTGGTTACTTGTACGAGAATGACCTTGAATGCATCCGTGAGATGAAAGATCATCTGCAATTCTTAAATCTTAGAGACGCACAAATTGTAGATTCTCATAATTGGCAAAATCTTGATTTGAACTTTAAGGATTTAAAAAAATTGCAACAAATTGCGCTACCAACAGGCTCCTCGGTGAACAATAGAAATATGACATTTACCAATTGTAGTAGCTTAACGTCCATCACTATTCCTGGGGTATACAAACTGGCAAAAGAAGCCTTTTCGGGGTGTAACAGTCTAATATCAGCCAACATTATCGAACAGACACAAATTGCCGACAAGGCTTTCTCGGGATGCAGTAGTCTAATATCTGCCAACATTAGCGGTGCGACACAAATTGGCGACAAGGCTTTCTCGGGGTGCAGCAACCTAAAGTTTGTCAGCATGGGTAATGTGGAACAACTTGGAAATGAAGCATTTTGTAACTGTAGCAGTTTAAAGTTCTTCGAAATACCACATAGTATAACACAAATAAAAGATGGAACATTCTCTGGTTGCAGTAGTTTGACATCTATCAGCATGCAAGAGCATTGGAAGGTGACGCAAATTGGTAATAAGGCTTTTAATGGCTGTAGTAGTTTGAAGTCTGTGCTAATTCCAAAAGGTGTAACTACGATTGGCGACAAAGCCTTTAGTGGCTGTAGTCGTCTAACATCTATCAATATTCCAGAGAAGGTGACACAAATTGGCAATGGAGCATTTCAAGGGTGTAGAAACCTAACTTCAGTCAATATACCAGCGAAGGTGACACAAATTGGCAACGAGACATTCGATGGCTGTAGCAGCTTAACATCCATGAGATTCCCTTATGGACTAAGAAGCATCAGCCAAAAAGCCTTTTCTGGTTGTCAAAATATGGAGAGTATTTATTGCCAAAAGGACGTGCTTGCAGCCTCAACTGCGTTTGATGGGGTGAACAAAGAGAAATGTATTGTCTATGTACCTAAAGGTTCGGTATATACATATAAGAATAAGGAAACTTGGAAAATGTTTAAGAACATTGTCGAACACGATTATTCTGAAGATTTAGTTACCATTGATTTAGGTGCTTATTCTTCTTTAAAAGAAGCTATTGGATATAGGGGGAAAATTAAGAAATTAAAAGTAATTGGCTATCTGAGCGATTCCGACGTTAGTTTCATCCATTATAAATATTTTCATTTCTTAGATATTAGTCAAACATTCGAAGACTCTTTAACATGTGACCTTTCTTTTGATGACAACCCATACGTAGAGCAAATAGTACTACCAGAATGGAGTTCAATAACCCATTATATGTTTAGAAACTGTAGTTCTTTAAAATCGGTAAATATACCAGTAGGAACAAGGCAAATTTCTTACAGGGCTTTCGATGGTTGTTGGTCATTAGAATCAATCTTTATCCCGAGTTCTGTGACGGAAATTTATTACGATGCTTTCAGATATTGTTCGTCATTGGATTATGTATATTGTAATAGGAGTACTCCTCCAACCTTAGGAAGCGATGTATTTTACTTGGAGGATCACAAAAGCCATGATACACTCTATGTGCCAATAGGCTCAGCTGAGGCATACAGAAAAGCAGGTGGGTGGAACTTCAGCCGCATCGTAGAATACGATTTTAACAAACTTACTGGCATCGACAAGGTTACCACCGACTCTGACAACCAAGGAGAGGCTCACGAAATCGCTCGTTATTCTATCAATGGTCAACGTTTGAACGCCCCTACCCAAGGGCTCAACATTGTGAAATACAGCGATGGCACCACGAAGAAAGTCATGGTACCATAAAGCATAAACTACAAAAAGTCTTGCCTTCCCCTACGAAGACAAGACTTTTTTACATATAATCAATACTCCAGCAACCACTTCCACAACGGAATAATCTCAATACGACGACCTTCTTTCTCTACAACATCTTCCTCATCTTTTGTCACAACAATCATGCGCTTGACATTTTGGAAGGAGGCAAGTTTTATCAATCCATCGGTCTCTCGCTTCATAGTGTCGGCATCCGCCATCGAATAGGAAACTTGTATCGCAATTTCCTCTTCCGGTATCACAAAATCGACCTCGGCATTCTTGCTATTCCAAAAATAACTTCCATCACCATATTTTCGTCTGAGCGTAATGGCAACGACGTTCTCTAACAGCGAGGTATCGGCATCGACAAGGAAAAGATGTAGCAAGCCATTGTCTGTGAAATAATACTTGCGATTGGACTCCTTGTCCTGTAACTTTCCAAACAAATTCTCATACGGCAAAATAAGCCAAGTGTCTGCCATATACCCTACATAATCTATCGTGGCATCAGTGCTGAGTTTCTTTCCTGTACTACTCACGATGCTTGCAATCCTACTATACGATAAAGGTTGCTTCACACTCTCCGCCATCTTGCGAATCATCACACGCAAGGCATAGTCGTTGCGAATCTTATACCTCGCCACCAAGTCACCAAAGAATATTTTACCAAACAAATTACTCATCCAAGAGCGTGGCTCCTTCATCCCTACAGTCTCTGGCAAACCACCATGCAGGAAATATTGATTTGCCAATCTTACAATATCCTTGCCATGCGCATAAAGTGCATTCTTAGCTTTTGCATCAATACCACTGGCTTTCAGATATTCCGTCAGGGAATATGGGTACACCTCCTGAATCATATACCTACCGCCAAGTGTTGTGGCAATCTCACTACTCAGCATCTTGGCATTGCTACCAGTGATATACACCTGGTATTTCTGGTCTGCCAACCTACGGGCAAATTTCTCCCACCTATCCACCAGTTGTATCTCGTCCAAGAAGAAGATGGGGCGACTGTCGTACATCTCCTCGTAGCAAGTCTTGATCAAATCAAGGTCGCTTACCTCCAAGGAGTCTATACGGTCATCTTCGAAGTTGAAATACAAGATTTCCTCTCGCTTATGTCCCTGCGCCATCAACTGTGCTATGCGCTGAAACATCAGGTATGATTTGCCTGCATGTCTCAACCCAACAAACACATAATTCTGTCCCTCCATGAGTTCTACATCACGAGGAACCAAATCCACCTGAGCCACATAAGCCTGGTACTCTGATATGAGCAATTTTATCAAGTCTTTCGTCATACTTCTCTACAGTTTAAATGGAATTCGACTGCAAAGATAATCATTTTATCGTCTATAAACGACAAAACAGCTAACTTTTTATCGTTTATAGACGACAAAAAGTGCTTTACATCATCGTCTATAAACGACAAAAAACGCAATTCTTGCCTTTATTTTCTATTTTATCAACTTCAATCTCAACGAGTTGAGCACTACGCTTACACTCGAGCATGCCATCAAGGCACTTGCCCACATCGGCGTAATCTGGAAGTCGATGCCGAAGAGATGCAACGCTCCAGCTGCCAACGGGATGCAAACGATATTGTAGATGAATGCCCAAAAGAGGTTCTGCCAGATCATACCCACGGTTCTTCGGCTTAGTTTCACTGCCTCAGGGATTGCCAGCAAGTCATCACCCATGAGCGTAACCTGAGCCACATCCATCGCAATGTCTGTACCCTTGCCTATCGCCATGCTCACATCGGCAAGTGCCAATGCCTGGGTATCGTTGATGCCATCGCCTATCATCAGCACACGCTTGCCCTCCTCCTGCAATTTCTTGACCAAAGCTTGCTTATCGCCAGGTTTCACCTTACTCTGATAGTGCTGGATGCCAGCCTTCTCTGCCCAATAACGAGCAGCCTCATCCTTATCACCACTCATCATATACACTTCGATGCCCTCCTCTTGCAACTGCTTCATCGCCTCTGCGGCATGAGGTTTGAGGGTCTCACGAGATTCCAAGGCATCATGCAGCGCCTTTTCATCAGTTGCAGCCAAAGCCGAAAGATTGTCTGCCTTCGTAAAATCGGTGTTCTGGTTAGGGATGGTGAGCGTGCCCGTCTTGTCGATGACAAGGGCATTCACCTTGCGGAGATTTTCGAGGGCACTGGCATCCTTGATGAGGATTTGCTTCTGAGCCGCCTTTCCGATACCCACCATCAAGGCGGTAGGAGTAGCCAAGCCCATGGCACACGGACAAGCCACTACCAATACGGCAACAGCACTCAATATCGCCTGAGGCAGATATGCATTGCCCCCTATCAACCACCAAGCTAAGAAAGTAATCACAGCGATGGCTGCAACCACCGGCACAAAGACCAACGCAGCCTTATCGACCACTCGCTGTACTGGAGCCTTCGAGCCTTGCGCCTCCTGCACCATCTTGATAATCTGAGCCAAAGCAGTGTTCTCACCTATTTGCTTAGCTCTCATACGCAATTTTCCTTGGCTCGGAATCGTACCAGCCAGCACTTCGTCGCCTACTCGTTTAGCAACAGGAGTAGGCTCTCCAGTTATCATCGCCTCATCCACATAGGCAGCATCAGCCGTCATAAAGCTCTCAGCCAGAGTCACCACACCATCCACAGGAATCTTCTCTCCGGCACGAACCTCTATGATGTCGCCGTAGGCTATCGTAGAGATAGGCACTTCCTCCAACTTATAATCATTGAATGCATGGGATTTGCCATCAGCACATTCGGTTTCCGTCTTTTCCAATTTCTCGTTGGTAACTAATCGGGCAGTCTTCGGCTGCAAACCCATCAACTGCTTGATACTTGCCGCCGTACCATCCTTCGCCTTCTCTTCCAAGCATCTACCAGTCAAGACGAAAGTAATAATCATCACCGATGCATCGAAGTAAGCATGCCACTCGATGCCTCTCGGAGTCCAAACGCTATCTCCAAAGAAGGTATTGAAAGTGCTAAATAGGAAGGCGATGAGGGTACTCAAAGCCACAAGCGAATCCATGTTTGCCGTACGATGCTTGAGTTGTTTCCAAGCGGAAACATAAAACATTCTACCGCAATACAACATATTCGCCAAAGCGAGAATCAAACATAACTGATTAGCAAAACTACTGGTATGATGCGCCACATCCATGCCATTAGACACACTATTCGACTCCATGCCGTGCGAAATCCATCCCATCGAGAACGCCATGACGAGGATGGCGAAAAGCCAAGACAGAAGGGTCTTGCGTTTCAAGAGGACAAACTCACGACGATTGATTTCATCGGCACTTCTATCCTCCTCGATGACGAGGTCATAACCTGCATTGGAAATCTCTCGCTTCATATCTTCGAGCGTAATCTTCTCTGGGTCATAATCGACGAGGGCGGTGCGTCCTGCCAAGGAAACCGTGGCTGACTTGATGCCTTCGAGTGAATTGAGCTTGCGCTCTACATTGGCAGAGCATACAGAGCATGCCATGCCTATTACAGGTATTGTTTTCTTCATTATTTATCCTATTTCATTTTTCCAACAATACGTTAAGTGTAGAATTCTTCACTCTTCGTTCTTCACTCTTCACTTAACTATACGACTATCTTGGTTGCAAAAGTACAAAAAATCTTTCGCAACCTATATGCAAATAGGGAAAAATCAAATAATCAGCGTGTTAAGTAATGCCAAATAAGCCCTCGGGGGCGAATGCGGAACGTTAACGTTCCAATATCTGGCTTTTTGGATGCTGCAAATCATAGGACGAGGCAATGTCATCCAAAGGGATGGTACGATACCCACAAAGATAGGTGCTGCATCGAAGTCAAGCTGCTGAATAGAGAGCGTAGGCGACAACTTCACCTGCTTCACGTCCATGCAATGCTTACGCAACTGCACGCCGTGCATATCCTTGCAACAATCATAGCTTAGGCATTTCTTCAGACAACAATCCTGCACAGCTCCCACCATCACCTTGTCGTAGCGAAGGCAGTGCATGACGGTAGTACCCACGCTCATGTAAACCACCATGAGCGAGAGCATCAGAGCCATCAATATGTTGAGAGAACGTTTCATACCTTATTATATATTATCCTAACATCTGAAAAGAAAGTTTCTTAAGCCCTTCCTTTTCGGCTTGCAAAATTAATTCATTTCTTGCAAATAGCTAACAAGTGAAGCTAATATATAAGATTATTTAAGGATTTCTTAGTTCCCTCTTAACTTTTTACTTAAATGCTCCCGAATCAGAATCCCGATTGTTCAAGCGCTTCTGAATATCTTTCTTCTTGCCCGAGAATAGGTTCCAGCTTACACCAAGGCTTACCATGCGATTGTTATCCTTGATGGTGTGCCACTCCTTGCGAGAAAGCATCGGGTTGTCGATGGTCTCAAACTTATACTTGGCATCGCAGAAGAGCCAATAGCACTGGGCTGTGATGCGCCATCTGCCCAACTGATAATAAGCCGTGAGCATACTGCAACTCTCATCCCAGTAATTATAAGGTCCCCGAGGAGTCTTTGCCGTGATATTGCCCATATACTCCGCTCCGAACTTTCCTTTTTGAAAACGAATCTCATATTGCAAAGGGATGCGCCACTGGTTGTGCTTGCCAATGATTCCACTGCTGGTGGAATATCTCTCGAAAGAGCCATACAGACCGATATTAAGAATCTCGCTCTTGAAAGGCTTGATATTGATGGCGTAACCCACGCCATACCACCACTGACAATTGGAGTTCTCATAGGTCTGCACAAGATACTTCTGATCCTGGATGTTGCGCCACTCGTAATAGACGCTCATCGGACTATCGGTATAGACTCCGAAGAAAGCCAATTGCCCCTGTATCCATGAATGATACTGGTTGATTCGCAAGAAAGCACCATACTCATTATTGGAGGTCAAGTTAGGATTTCCCTGCTTCACCACTCCTGGGATGATGATGGTGGTATTCTCGTTGAGGTCGGAAATCGGAGGATAGTTCACACCATTAGTGGATTGTAACTGGATGGAACCATTCTTGATGGGGTATGTAAGGAGAAGCTTCGGACGGACATACGAGTTCGTCTTCTTGATATCCTCATACTTTTGCTCTCTCCAAACGCCCTCAGCACCAATGCGATAATTGAGTTTTCCCCAAGTATTTTGATACTCGGCATAGACGGTTTGCACTGTGAAACGAGAGGAATTATCGTATGGTTGATAACCAGAGAGAACATTGCGAATGGTATAGTCAGACCACTTCATCCAGTTGTTCCAACCTACGTTCAGCTCACCCTTCTTCCATCCCTTGGTATAGTTCACCTCAGTAATGAGCGAATAACTGTTGTTCTTCGACTGCATCTTGTCATCCACCAAGTCGTTCTTGCCATCCTCTGTAGAAAGATTAGATGTTCCTGGAGTATTATCCTCCACTGCCCACTGCTGGTTCAAGTCCTGTTGGTCATTATGATAGAAAGTTCCCACCACATCCACATCGAGCTGTTGCTTATGCGGAAGCGTCTTGCTCAGATACAAGTCAAGCGAAGGACCGAAGGTATTCGTATAATTATCATTATGTCCCTTTCCGTCTTTCCATTCTGGGTTGTTTTGCGCCTGTATGCTCATATTGCCACGATAGAATGTATGCAGATAGTTAGGCGTTGCCGTTACCTGGAAGGTGATGTCCTCAGGTTTGCTGTAAGCATACTTCAGGTTCATCGTATTGTTGGTGTAACCGAAATGCTTCTTGTAGCTATAGAGGTAATCTGCCAATCTATCGTCCATCATAAACGAATAGTGGTCCTCGCCGATGCAGTCGTGATAATTGCGCATCTCGATATTGTAATCCACGAAGAACTGACTGTAGCCTTTGTTGTACTTATAATAAGCATTGCCATTCACAAAGCCTGTGGTAAAGGCGGTCTTGGCATCGAAACCTACTGCATAACCCGTATCGAGCGGTTTGGTGATGATGTTTACCAAGATGTCGCAATCGCCATAACGAGAAGGAGGTGCATCGTAATATTCCACCTTCTTGATTTTGTCGGCGGCTATCGACTTGAGGTCATTGTCGCTCGTCATTGCCACATTGTTGATGAGCACCTTTAGCTTCTTGTTGACGATACTCTTGGTCTTGCCAGTCACAGGGTCGGTAACGATACCTGGAATATTGGCGATGAGGTCCTGCGAATGACGAGCGTTCTTGACTTGCTCCTCATTGAAGGTATAGGTGGCATGGTCGCCGTGATCAGTACGGAGATTTCCCTTCACGACGACTTTCTTAAGCAGATAGGCATCCGCTTGCATCCTCACCGTTCCGATGCGAGCGATGTTCACGAGTTTACTAATGGTCTTATAGCCCACGAAGGAAACCTTCATGATGGCTTGTCTTCGCTCACAAGGTATCACGAAGTCACCATTGGCATTGCTCACACCACCACAGATGAAGGAGGAATCCTGCGGATTGAGCAACTGGATGTTAGCAAACTCCACCGGCAGGTTGTGATTGTCTATCAAGCGACCTATCAACTTGCGATTGCTCTTGCGGATGCACTCCACGGTTATCAGACTATCGCCCACCGTCATCTGCATCGGATAATAACCGATTACCTTGCGGATGGCATCGGGAATGTTATTCGTATTGATGTTCTGGGTAACCGTGAAGTCCTCCAACTCATTGTAGATGAAACTAATCTTATAGCGAGCAGAAGCCTTGTCGAGGTCGATGAGGACATCCGACATACTGCGGTCGTGGTAATTGCGAGTGATATGCTGGGCGGTCATCGCTGAAACAAATGCGCAAAGCAGGAATATTATTGTTATAAATCTTCTCATAATAAAATGCTTTTATCGGAATAGAAATATACCACCTGTTATTTGATGTAGAGATGATATTCCTATACCTTTTATATATAGTGGAATTTTACTTGACGATAATGTTCTGTCCAACCACTTCTATGTTCACATTCTCGAATTGGTTGAGTTCTTTGACAATATTCTCGATGCTCGAACGGCTATCCCACTCGTAATAAAGTCGGAGGCTCTTAGCCTCAACATTTTCAAATTTCACCCGCATATCATAATAAGCAGCAATTTCTGCTATCATCTTGTCGAAAGCTACGTTCTCGAACGTCTTGTGGATGGCAGTTTTCTCGGCTTTCGCCTTTGCCAAGGAATCCTTGACAGCCACTTGTTTCACAGAGTCCTTCGCAACCAGTTCCGTATGCGACTCATTCGTCAACATCGGCTCCTGACTTTTCTTGATATATGTATGGATGGCGGCGAATGCAATGCCCGAAACCAAGACAAAGCCTATAACAGAAGCGGCTACCTTGCGCCAAGAAGCCCACCTGCCATTATTCTTGTCAATCTTCTGACCGTTGTTCTTGTCATCGTTCCTTCCATTGAGTTCGTCAGAATGATCATTCTCAAACTTTTCCCACTCCTTGTCAATATCTATCACAGGCGTTTCTTGCTTAACAAGTGCCGAATCCACTTCTTGCATCGTCTGATAGAGCTTTCGACATTCCTCATCCTGCAATAGCACACGAATCTCCTCATCAGAATACTTCTCCCGATGGTCGATCATATCCAATATCTTTTCAAACTTGTCCATAATTTCTTTCCGTTAAGGGTTAAATACAATACAACAATTCCATTCCATGAAGGGTTAAATTAGATAAAAGTATTATCCCCTAAGGGTTAAATTGTTGCTTTAATTTCTTGATGCCTTGCGCCAAATGCTTATACACCGCCACTTCGCTGATACCCAACTCCGTGGCTATCTCCTTGTAAGTCATCTTCTGATGAAACCTAAGTTTGAGCACCTTGCTCGTCTGGGGAGTAAGTTCATCGTCCATATAGGCATGTATTGCCTCCATCTTTCTCTCCTCCTTTTCCATGACAGCAGCCACAGATTCAGCAGGAACGATGCTGGGCGAGGCATCGGCTTTCAACAGATGATGCACTCGGTCTTTCATCTTCTGACGACTCAACAAGTTGAGACATTTGTTGCGCACACAAACCAATAGATAGCTCCCTGTGCTATCGGAACGCAGAGAGTCTTTTTCATCCGACACCTTGCCATCGATGCGAAGACGAATCTTCCCATCGAGCACATCGGCGAAGACATCGCTCACCACATCCTTGCTCGCCGCATCATCCTTCAGGAGTACCCTGGCCAGTTGGTACATCCTGAGATAATGCCGACGGAAGAGCTGTTCTATCGTTTCCTTGTTCATTTGCATTGCTTGTACTTTTTGTTTGATACTGCCTGGAGAGCATCATTGGTGATGCCCTTCCGACTTTCTTGTTCTGCCTATATTACAATCAGCCTTTAGATTTCCTAACCCTTAACGGAAAGAAAAATGCAATTTCTTTGTGCAAAGGTACACTTTTTTCTCTATATTCCTCCATCGAAAACGAGGATATGGGTAATAATATCCGTAATTTGGTTATGCTCTGTTTCGAGAGAAAGTGATAACTTTGCAGCAGTTATTCACGCAAAAGCGAAAAACAATGAAGAAACTATTAATTATTTTGGTAATATTTATGGCAACAATCAATGAATCCATGGCAGCCAATAAGCTGTCAGAACGCCAGTTGCACCTCGCCACCTTGGCAAGCCTCGAAGCCCAAGGCGACCTCGACCGCCTGGCACCAGCCATCAACGAAGCTCTCGATGGCGGAGTAACTATCAATGAAATCAAGGAGGCTTTCTCTCAGCTCTATGCTTACACAGGTTTTCCTCGTTCGCTCAATGCCTTGGGAACCTTATCCAAGGTGCTCGATGCCCGCAAGGCTGAGGGCAAGAAGGATGACGAAGGCAAGGAATGGAAACGTCCGAAGGCTTGGGACGATGCCAAGTTGGCTCTCAAGATGGGTACTGAGACACAGACGAAGTTGAGCGGCAAGCCATTCAACTATGACTTCTGTCCGCAGGACGATTATTACTTGAAGGCTCACCTCTTCGGCGACATCTTTGCTGGCGACCAGCTCTCTGCCAGCGACCGTGAGATTGTAACCGTAGCAGCCTTGGCTTCCATCAAGGGCATCGCCCCACAACTTGCCGCCCATCAAAGGGGTGCAGTCAACATGGGTAACACCCAGGAGCAAGTAGATGAACTGATGAAATACTTGAGCGAGAAGGGACTCTCCCAGTGCGATAATGCTGCCGATGCTACAGCAGGAGCTTGGCCTAAAGGCAATCCGAATACAGCCTATGCCAAGTTCTTCGTAGGCGACAGTCACTTGGCAAGTATCGCCCCCAAGAACTTGAAAGAAGGCGAAAAGACCGTTCTCCCGATGTCTAATGTCACCTTCGAGCCAGGATGCCGCAACAACTGGCACATCCACCATGGTGCTCGCCAGATTCTCATCTGCGTATCCGGCAAGGGATGGTATCAGGAATGGGGCAAGCCTGCCATCGCCCTCAACCCAGGTGATGTCATCGACATCCCAGAGGGAGTAAAGCATTGGCATGGCGCCCAAAAGGACAGTTGGTTCCAGCACATCGCCACCCATGTGGCAGTGGAGAACTCCAAGCCAGGCTCTGAGCCTAACGAATGGTTGGAACCAGTTTCGGATGAGGAATACAATAATTTGTAACGAATATGGAAAAACAAAGAAACATTATTTTGCAAAATGGCATTGAAATGCCAGCCATTGGATACGGCACAATGCCAACCGACTGGACGAAAGGTTACGGAAAAGAGTTTGTCGATGTGGTAAAAGAAGCCATCAACGCAGGATACCATAACATCGACACTGCCGTAGTATATAACACAGAAGAGTATGTAGGCGAAGCTATCAGACAAAGCGAAGCTGAGGGTATTGCCGAGCGTAAAGAAATATTTGTCAGCACGAAAGTTTGGAACACAGACCGTGGATATGACAAGACACTCAAGGCTTTTGACGCTTCCATGGAACGATTAGGATTGGAATATCTCGACCTTTACCTCATTCATACTCCTGCTGTCGCAAAATGGCACGAGGACTGGAAGGAGATAAATCTATCAACCTGGAAAGCTTTCGAAAAACTCTATCATGATGGGCGTGTACGAGCCATAGGAGTCTGCAACTTCCTTCCACACCACTTGCTCCCCTTGATGGATGAAGCAGAAGTTATTCCAATGGTCAATCAGATAGAAGTGCATCCTGGTTTCACATCAGCACAAACGGTGCAATTCTGCCAAGAACACAACATAGCAGTAGAAGCATGGGGACCTTTTGGCAATGGTCAAGTTCTCCAAAATGATACGCTCAAATCTATAGCTAAGAAATATAGAAAAAGTGTTGCTCAAATCTGTCTGCGATGGCTTGTGCAGCAAGATATTGTGCCAATACCCAAATCCACAAACTCACTGCGCATAAAAGAGAATCTGAATGTATTCGATTTTACCCTTTCAGACGAGGATACGCAAAAGATTTCCTGTATCCCTAATTGTGGTGGTTTCTGCGTTGATGCAGATAATGCACCAGAAGATTAATCTGTGTATCGGATGAGAAATACAACAAGTTGCAAGCAAAATAACAACAAGTGAGTCCACTTGAAAAAATGGACTCACTTATGCCACGCAAAAAACATTCTACAACGGAACATAGTTCTTGTCTGCCATGAAGGAATCGCTATTCACGAACTGCGGTATATTATTATTTTCTGCCATAACTTTTATTCATTTACTGGTTCAAGTAACATCACGAATTAAGATTCCGGAATGTCACATTTCTCAAACAGATAACGTAAACATGCCTATTTATTCTATGCTTACACTTCTAAGTAGGTCCGTGGGGTT
>DKCU01000026.1 GCA_002451555.1 Candidatus Segatella albertsiae | reverse complement strand
CATAGCTGTTTTCGCTCAGAGCGATAAAAATTCTAGTAACTTGAATGATACGACGCTGATGCTCCAGGAAGTAACCATCAAGAGCACTCTGCCCAAGACACGAGTGAAGGGCGATGCGCTCAGAACCATCGTCAATGGAACCATCTTGGAGAAGGCTGGCTCTTGCACCGATGTGCTCAATCGCATTCCTCAGCTAAAGGCCAACAAGGATGGGGGAGTGGAGGTCTTCGGTCGTGGCGATGCGGAGGTTTACATCAATGGCAGAAAGGTGCAAGACTTGAAGGAACTCTCTCGCATCCAATCTGACCAAATCAAGACCGTGGATGTGGTGCAGAATCCAGGTGCCCGATACGCTGCCAGTGTGAAGGCTGTGGTTCGCATCACGTTGAGGAAAGCAAAGGGTGAGGGCTGGAGTTTCATCGAGAAGGCAAGCATGGGCTATCATTATGGTACTGCCGCCGACAACAATCTCGACCTCAACTATCGCCATGGTGGACTGGATGTGACGGGCTCTTTTTGGGCTGGCTATGATTACGCCAACAAGTATTTTCAGGAGAATATCTTGAATTATCAGGTGGGTGAGCACCAGTATCGTGGCGAGAGCCATCAAAACAGCCATTTGAAATGGAGGGGATGGTCGCCACAGATTCAGGTGAATTACATGATTGACGAGAACCACTCCTTGGGAGCTTACTATAAGTTTGACAACCATCCTTGGCAAACCTGCAATGGCTGGTTGAACACCGATTCCTATGAGGATGGCAAGTATCGAGAGCTTTCTGAGAGTAAAATCTATCAGCAGATTATCTTCAAGAAGCACATCTTCAATGCCTATTATAACGGAAAGGTGGGCAAGCTAGGCATTGACCTCAACATCGACGGTCTTTTCGATGTCAACAAGGAGCCGAACGGCACGGAGGAAAACATCACGGATGCCGATGGCAACAAGAGTTTCAGCAAGGTGGATAATTTCACGAAGAGCCAGAATCGTTTCTGGGCGAGCAAGCTTGTATTCTCTTATCCTGTTTGGCAAGGTAGTCTGACGGTGGGAGGCGAGTACAGCCACAACAATCGCTCGGACGCTTATTCCTACCAGAGCGAGAGCCAGTTGCCTATGGCTAATACCGATACTCGCATCAAGGAGTCGATGGCGGCGGGTTTTATCGAATATGGACGCAGGTTCGGGAGCCTCTTTGCTCAGATTGGAGTGAGATACGAATACCTCAACACTGGCTATTATGAGTATGGAGATAAGCAGGATGATGGAAGTCGAAAGAATGGTGGCAAGCAGGAGGATGTGAGCCGAAAGTATGGCGATTGGTTCCCGACGGCAGCCTTGAGTCTCCCGATAGGAAAAGTGCAACTGAGCCTGTCTTATCGCCAAGACATCAAGCGACCGGAGTACAGCAACCTCACCAGTTCTACCATCTATATAAATAGGTATGCTTACCAAACGGGCAATCCTTACCTGAAGCCTACTTATTCGCACGTGCTGCTCTTGAATGCAGCCTATCAGTCATTCAACCTGGTGGTGAATTATTCCCATACCAAGGATGTGGTGGCGCTCTTGACAGAGCCTTATCCGGGTAGCGACGACCCGCTGTTGAGCATCATCCACCCGGTGAATGCATCGGATGGTTACGACAAGTGGGTCATCAATCCTTCCTTCCGTCCTACGATAGGCAAGTGGCACCCTTTGTGGAGTGTGGGCTGGATTGCGCAAAATTACAAGACGCTCACGGCGAGTGGCGAGAAGATGACGATGAATCGTCCTTTCTGGCAATTGGTTTGGAACAATGACGTAGAACTTCCTGCTCATTTTCGTCTCAATGCCTTCGCTCAGGTAAGGACCAAGGGCGATTACGACAATCTTCGCTTCTACAAGACTTCGTGCAACATCGGTCTTGGCGTTCAGCGGGATTTCAATCTTCGTTCGCTCGGTTCGCTTACCGCCGACCTTCGTTGCAACGACATTTTCAACACCAACAAGAGCGGAGTCACCATGTTTGGTGCGAGAGAGTTGTCTGCGTACAATCCGAGTCGTCGTTACTTCTCGCTCGACATTACCTGGAAATTTAATGAGGCAAGAAGCAAGTATCGTGGCACTGGGGCAGGACAGGAACAGAAGGCGAGAATGTAATCTCGCTTTCTCTTCGTTTTGGTTGGGGAAAATCTTTGTTTTGGTTGGAAAACTCTTTGTTTTGGTTGGAAAATGAATCGAGTTATTCCGTCAGATTAAAACCAGTGTCGTCATCATTTGCTACTTTTGCAATCGAATTGAAGAATGGATTTTTAAGTTTAAGTTAGTTTAGAATATATAGGAAAAACAAATATTGCGGAGACATGACTCAGAATTACTTTAGGTTCGTAAAAAGGCAATGTCCAGCTAGTGAAGCTTGGATATTGCCTTTGTTATTTGTCTATTTTCTATTTCTCTATCACCCAGTCCTCGATGTTCCCTTGGGTTGAGTCGAAGTTGATGCCTACCTTGGTGATTGGTTTGCCACAGAGGGCGAAACGCTGGCGATAGTTCTTCAGGTTGATTTGTTGCATCGCTGTCTGGGCATTCTTGTTGAGCTTCAGCTCGATGACGTAGAGGTCGGTCTTGGTGAGGAGCGCCATATCCACTCTCCCCCTTGGCGTATGAATCTCAACATCCACCAGATAGTCGGTGAGGAGGGAGAAGATGATGAAGAGCATCTGTTGGTAATGACCCTCGTAATTTGTCACGTTGCAATAAGGCACTGTGCCAAGGAAATCCTGCAACAGATGCAAGGCACCATCCATGTCTTGCTTGTCGAGTGCCTGGGCGATGCGACGAGCCGTGTTGGTGGTGGCAAGCGTGTTCGGGGTGACGTAAGATGGGATGAGCGCCTTGGTCAAGCCCACTTTCACCTCCTTGTTGGGTACGTCGAGGGTATAATAGTTGTAGTCCCTGTTATAGTCCTTGATGGTGATGTAACCGCTCTGATAGAGCAGCGGCATGATAGTAGTCATCTCCTCTGTTGGTGCGTCAAACTCGCTCTCGTCGGCTTCCACACGGGTAATGTCGGTAGGTACGGCACCCTTTTTGCGCATCATGTTGATGAGGTAAGTAGGCGTGCCCGAGCCAAACCAATAGGCACCAAATTTGCCTTCTGAAAAGCAATTGAGCAGACTGTATGGGTTGAAAACATCTGGTGAAACTCCTGAGAAATGGTAACCATCGTAATGTTCCTTCAACTTGGCTATAGTTTTCTCTCTCGTCAAACCTTGTGTTTTGGCAAGCATGTCAATGTCGTCGGACATTTGTGTCAAAAGTTCCTCCTTGGTGATGCCGCATATTCCCGCATATTCATCATTCATCGAAATGTTGGTGATGTTGTTCAGTTCGCTGAATATACTGAGCTGGGAGAACTTGGTGATTCCGGTGAGGAAGACGAAGCGAAGTTTTGGCTCGCAATCCTTCAAAGGACTGTAGAAATTGCGCATGATATTGCGAAGTACCTCCAACTGCTCTTTTTCGTGAGCCACGTCCAACAGAGGGGCATCGTATTCATCAATGAGTACGACAACCTGCTTGCCAGTCTTCTCATATAGGGTGGTAATCAGGTTGGCTAGTCGCAGGTTGGGGTCGATAAGGTCGCTTTGAACACCAAATCGTCTTTCGTTCTCCTTTAAGATATAAATAAGGTATCTTTCCAGCTGTTCCTTCTCCATGTGCTTGCCCATCGCCATGCTGAAGTGGAGGACAGGGTGTTCTGTCCAGTCCTTCTCCAGTCTTTCCATGGCAAGTCCTTGGAATAGTTCCTTTTTGCCTTCGAAGTAACTTTGCATCGTAGAGACCAAGAGCGACTTGCCGAAACGGCGTGGTCGTCCCAGGAAGAAATACGTGCCACTGGTATGAGCCATGTGGTAGATGTATTCCGTCTTGTCTATGTAGAGCAAGTCTTCCTTGCGGATTCGCTCGAAAGTCTGTATTCCTATAGGATATAATTTCAAAGCCATAGTCTTGTCGTTTTAAATCTGTTGCAAAGATACAAAACTTTTTGGAATAAGTATGTATTTGGGGAATGTTTTTCTGGTTTTTATAGTTAACTTTCATTTGCTTGTGCTTTATTCCGCTATGTTAAAGTTAGTATCATGGGCATTTCTTACTTTTGCAGTTGGAATCTAGCTTATTGCAGTTAGAAATGAAAAATTAAATTATAAAGAAACAAGGAAATGGAAATTACAGAAAGAATTGAGACTCGTAAGGACGTGAAGGCAATTGCCGTTCGTCTTGTTGGTAACTATTGTCAGATGGATTACAAGGCGGCTTGGGACAAGCTCGGTGAGTATTGTCGCAAACATCATCTCGACTTCGACTGCCCAGATGCTGAGTACATCAACGTCTATCACGACAATCCCGTCACGACTCCTACAGGCGAATGTCGTGCTGACGTTTGCATTGCCGCTTCTGTGGTGGATAGTATGAAGCCTGATGGCGAAGTCGATATTATCACGATTTATGGCGGTCGCTTCTTGGTGTATCGTTACCAAGGACCCTACGATAAGCTGGGTGAGGTGAATGCCAAGGTGTATGGCGAGTTGTTTCCAAAGTCTGGGCAGAAATGGAAAGTTGGTGAGGGGGTGTTGGAGCATTGCCAAATGTTTGAGCGTTACTTGAACGACCCAGAAACAACCGAGCCTAAGGACCTTCTTACAGAGATTTGGATTCCGATAGAATAATGGCAGAAAGGATTTTTGTCCAGGCTGGAAGGCTTACATGAAGAGTCTTTCCGAGGAGGAAAGGGATGTTGTACGGATTAAATATAATTTGAAGAAATAAGTAGGTTTCCTATATTTTTTCATTTTTCTTGTAGCAAACTATAACTTGGTTGTGTCTAAAGGTCAAATTAAAATTCAAAACAATGGAAAAGAAACAGCAAATATCTGGTGGAAAATCTTCTGAGAAGGATTTAGAAACGGAATTCGCCCGACTCGTGAGAGAACACAAATCGACGATTTACACCGTCTGCTACATGTTCTCGAAAGATAATGACGAGGTGAACGACCTCTTTCAGGAAATCCTCGTCAACCTATGGCGAGGTTTCCCGAAGTTCGAGGGACGCAGCGACATTCGCACTTGGTTCTATCGAGTGAGTCTGAACACCTGTATCACCATCGACCGAAAGAAGAAACGCAACAAGAGTGTTCCCCTCTCTATGAACATCAACCTCTATGAGGACAACGATGCCGACACAAAACAGGTAAAGACGCTCTACGACCGCATCAATAAGCTTGGCCCCTTCGATCGTGCCATCGTATTGCTTTGGCTCGAAGGAGTCTCATACGATGAGATAGGAGAAATCGTGGGAATCTCGGCGAAGAACGTTTTTGTGAAGCTCGTAAGAATTAGGGAGCAATTGAAGAGAATGTAAATCTTATCTTAATAAAAATGTTCTTGAATATAGAAGAAGTAGTTTCTAATCCTAAGAGAAAAAGTTCTCGAAGCTAAAAGAAATAGTTTCTGAAACTAAGTGAAAGTTTCGTTCCAAGACTCGGAATCTCCGTTCCGTGTCACGGAACGGCCATTCCAAGACACGGAACGTGCATTCCGTGACACGGAACGTGCATTCCGTGACACGGAACGGAGATTTGTTCTAAGGAAAAATACTTTTGAATCCTATATTGGAAACATTTTCAACTAAGGATAGATGCTTTTTGATAAATAATATGGTCTATTTGCTAGCAATAGACTCTTTTTATAAAGATAATGGCTCATTAAAAATGAAAATGATTATGGAAAAATATAATGATAAGGAAAAAAATATGCAGTCGAAGGCAATGACGAAGACTGATGGTTTGTTGGCGAGTGAAGACAGATTGAAGTCTGACGCTTTCGACTTGGAGCAAATGCGTGAGCAACTTGGCATCTTGAAGCAGAAGCTAGACAAGCAAACGATAGTGACCGACCGCTTGATCCATCAGGCGATCTCCTCTTGGTCATATTCACCGGATGTTGCATCGGTCTTGACATTCTTATCAATAGAATGAAGTCTGAGGATTGGGAAAACGCCAACTTGGTTCAGACTGCGGTGAAATTAGCTAAGATGAAGCGCATCCGCAAAAAGCAAACCACCATTCAGATGTCGCTCTTGGTGCCTGTGCTCGGTATCATCGGTCTCAGAATCCTCGCCAAGATGCAGCACACCAATGATGACATTATCCAGCAGATAGAGGAACTGACGAAGGAATGAGGATGAGAATAGAAGCTGGATGTGTCTGCTAGCAAGCAGAGACAGAGGGTGAAATAATAGCCTTCCGGAGATTGATACCATCGAGCATGATTCCGAAACACTCTGCCCTTTCGGGGTGTATAGGTAATTTCAACCGTACAGGAAATCGAAAAAGTTCCAAGCAAGGCTTCTGAAAGCCTCGCTTGGAACTTTTTTCTATCAATCATTGATGAGTCCTAATTTTCTTTTTCTATAATTTCGTAATCCCAGTCTTCTACAGTTCTCGTCTTGGTCGAGAAACTGATGCCAATCTTTACGAGCTTTCTTCCATCTGCTTCGAATGGAACCATGTAGCCCTTTTCGTCTATTTGCAGGAGAGCTGCTTTCGCAGGTTTGTCGATCTTGATTTCAAAGACGAAGATGGCGATAGGGGAAAACATCACGGCATCGGCTCTGCCTCTACAACTCTTCACTTGCGTCAAGACGGCGATGTTCAGCATCGAAAGTACTACATAGAACAGAGTCTCGTAATAATACTCGCTCTTCTGCATGTCTGCCAATACATCCTTTCCTCCCTCTGGATATGGAATCGAGGCAAAGTAAGATTTCATCAATTCCATTGCTTGGTCGATGTCGAACATCAGGAGTGCTCGATAGAAACGGGCACCAAATCCCAAAGAGGTTCCGTCGCTCAGATTGGTGTAGAGCGGAAGCAGATTTTCCATCAATCCCGCTCTCACTTCCTTGTTCGGGATGCCGAGGTAATAGCCTCTGGATAATGGGTCGTAGTCCTTGATGGTGAGGTAACCGCTCTGGTAGAGCAGTGGCAGGGCATCCGACATCTTTTCTGTTGGACGGTCGAAGGACGATGAGAAGGCGAAGACGTTGTCTAGCTCAGTCACGTCGGTCTTGAATTTCTGCATCTGATTGATGAGGAAGGTGGAAGTGCCTGATGCAAACCAATAGTTGTCGATGTAGCCTGCCGCAAAGCAACGCATCAAACTGAATGGGTTGAATATGTCAGGGCTGTCCATGCTGAAATGGTAACCATCGTAATTCTCTTTCAGTTCTTTTTCCATTTCCTCATAGGTAAGCTTATTTTTCTTGGCAAGTTCTTCGATGTCTTGTTTGAGGACTGTAGTGAGCTCTTCCTTCGTGATTCCGCAGATGGCGGCAAACTCAGGGTCTAGCGTGATATTGGCAATATTGTTGATGGTGCTGAAGATGCTGAGCTGCGAGAACTTGGTAATGCCTGTGATGAAGGCGAACTTCCAGTACTGGTCGTATTCCTTGATGGGAGCGTAAAACTCCTGCAAGATGGTTCTCACCTGCTCTAGTTTCGTCTTGTCGTGAAGAACATCGAGCAGAGGGGCATCATACTCGTCGATGATGATGACGAGGTCTTTGCCCGTCTTGCCATGCAGTTGCTCTATGATGTTTTTCAAGCGAGTTCCGGGTGTCGCATTCTCATCGAGCTTTTCTAAATCTTTTTCGTAATGCCGGAGCATGAGATCGAATTTCTCAGGGAAATATTTGATGTCGCAGTACTTGAGTCCAGACATGTCGAAGTGCAAGACAGGATATTCAGTCCAGTCTTGTTCTAAGTTTTCAATGGCAAGCCCTTTGAACAATTCCTTCTCTCCCGCCAAGTAAGAATGCAGGGTGCTGCTCAGCAATGACTTGCCAAAACGGCGAGGACGGCTGAGAAAAACATATTTGTACTTCTCGACCAGTTTGTAGATGAGTGCAGTCTTATCCACATACACGCATCCTCTCTTGATGATGTCGCTGAATGTCTGTATTCCTACAGGATAACTTCTTGTTGCCATACGCTAATCGTTTTATTTTGTTGGCAAAGTTACGAAAAGTTTTTTAATAATCGCCATTTCTGGATGAATATTTGTTCTCCTTCCAAGAAATTCCAGTCTTCTCTGATTAACGTAACGATAGTGCTTAGTCTCAGTCTGGCTATCATACGTTTGCAACAACTCCTCTTCTCAGTCGATACTCCATCGGACTTACCCCGTACTTCCGCTTGAAAGCCGTGCAGAAATGGCTTTGGTAATCGTAACCTAGTTTGATTCCGATGTCGGCGATGGGCAAGTCGGAATCTAGGAGATATTGGCTTGCCATACTCATCCTGTAGTCGAAGAGGTACTGGAAAACCGTAGTGCCAAACTCCTGCTTGAAGGCCTTCTTCAAGGTGCATTCGTTGGTGCCTACCATCGCTGCTAACTCGTGTAGCGAAGGCATTTCTTGATAGTGGGTGAGGATGATGCCTTGGGCATCGTGTATCTTGTCTCGGAGGCTGATGCTCAGGGCTTGGGCGTTGGGCAAGAGACTGGCTGGCATGAGAAATCCCGAAAGACAGTCGATAATCTTCGATTCCAAATACTTCGAGGCTTGGTTGCCTAACAATCGGGAACGTTGGATGTCTCTTGCCGCCTTGATGACTGCAGCAATGGCTGGCTGGTTGTATTTGATGATGGTTTGGGTGTCGAAGGTAGGGTTGGTGAGGGGAGAGAGCGGCTCGAAAGCCTGGGGATTGCGCTCGATGAACTCTTCGATGAATGGCTGTGGAATGACCACATTGAAGATTTCGAACTGGGTGCCTTGGTTCAAGTGGGTGTTGGCTCCGCCTTCACCGTTCAGAAAGCAGAGGCTTGCATCGCCTGTTTTCCACATCATTTCCTTTTTGGTACCACGATCGCCGTACACTTCTTTCATGCTGCCGCCAAGGGTTGGCATGGAGAAAAGCAGGGCGGGACGAACCTCGTGCCGGGCGATAAACTGGGTGTTGTTTGCCTTGCCGAGATAGTGCTGGTTCATGATGCCGAATTTCTGGTAATGCCACTCCTTGAGCGAAACTTCCATTGCGTCCGAGTCGATGTGGTTGCTTCGTTCCATTCCATGCTGGTCGAAGAAGGTAAGGCCGTTTTGTCTTACTTCCTCTACAACCTTTCCGTTCTTTTTTATCTGACAGTTAATCATTGGCTTTACTTTTTAGTTTTTTTTTGAGCGACGATGTTGCGAATAAGCGAATTTCTAGATGCCGATAAGCTGTATTCTAGAAGCCGATAAGCAATAATTTTGTCGCAAATTTACTACATTCTAAGAACATATACAAGTTTATCTCCCAAAAACTAACCCTTTTTTCCAAAAAAAAATGCAACCTGTACGTTTGGAATGTCCTATACGCCCTGAAAGGGCAGAAGCACCTAGCCCAGGGTAACACCCTGGGTAGATATGGCGGAATGAATGCGCCCTGAAAGGGCAAAAGCATAAAAAATCACCTAAATGTAGAATGCTTTTGCCCTTACAGGGCGACATCCCGATACCGCTTTACCCAGGGCGTTGCCCTGGGCTATATGCTTCTGCCCTTTCAGGGCGTATAGGATAATTTCAATCGTATAGGTCGAAGAGGTTGCTATTTTCCTCCCATTCTTCCCACGGCATCGGCTGCTGTGTTCTCTCCTCGGTATTGCTTCTTGGCTTGGTGGAAGCGATAGGTGAGTCGGAGCTGCACGCTGCGGGTGTCTTCCCACTTGCGCTGTTGGAACCTTATGTTCCCGTAGATTCCGTCTGTTTTATGCCGTATCGTATTGAAGAGGTCGCTCACGTTGAGGCTCAAAGACAGCTTTTCCTTCAGGAAACTCTTGTAGAGTTGGAAGTCGAAGTTGTGGACGCTGCTGATTGTGACGAACTCGTAGGTGCCGCTGCTGCGGTATGAGAACGAGAGGTTCATGTACCAGCCCTTTGGCAAGTGGAAACCATTGAAGAGGCTGAAGATGTAGTATGGCTTATGGAAGCTTTTCTCTTCGTCCAGGCAGACGGCCTTGATGAATCCCTGCTGGATGCCTGCTTGCACTTGTGGCTCGTAGAATCCCCAACGGTGGCGGTAGCCTAGGAAACTGCCCCAGTTCCAGCAATGGTCGGTGTTAATCCAGGTGAGGGTGTTCATCTGTGGGTCGTCGGCGTTCGGCTCGATGATGCTGGTGATGTAATTCTTCACGTAGGTGTAACTAGCTTGTAGGAAGAGGTCGCCGTAGCTAGCCTGGTATTGCAGCTCGTGGCGCTTGGAAGGCTCCAGCTCGTTGTTGCCCACTTGGCGCAGATAGCGATTTGCATAAACCGTACCCGTGTTCAGCTCCTCGAAAGAAGGGCGAGTCTCGGAAGAGCGATAGCTCAGTGATTGGGAAAATCTGCCTACTTGATGGCTCAAGGATAAGGAAGGGTAGAGGTTGTCGTACGTGCGATGAATCGGCTCACCAGCTGTTGTTGGCAGGTAATCGAGACGGCTATCTACGTGCTCGTATCTCAGTCCTACTCTCAGAGAGAAAGGCTTGAAGTCGAGGGAATATTCAGCGAAAGCGGCCACATGGTCTTCCTTGGTTATGCTGTGCAGGGCAACACCTTTGTCGGAAGGGGTATAGGAGGTGTGCGATTCGCTCTTCACATGATTATATTCGCCTCCAAACATCAGGTTCTGCTTGTCGCTGATTTCATAGTTGGTACGGACTTTTGCTCCCCATACAGTTCCATCGCTCTGAGGCAGAAGATAGAAATTGTTGCTTTCTGCTCGTTCCGATTTCTCATCCACACTCTGTCCTTTCTCCGTGTGCAGTTTTACGAAGTCGCCAAAGAAATTCAGTTTCCATTTCTCCCCGAACTTTCCTTGGTAGAAGGCGTTCACATGGTGCTGCCAGTCGTAATGGAAGAACTTGTTGTTGCCCGTCACGTGGTCATCCACATGGTCGTCGGTCATCGAATAACTTGTCATCGTAAAAGGCATCGGCTGCTTGATGTTGTAGCCGTCGTACTTTACGCCTATGGTCTGGCTAGGCGACAAGGCAAGGTCGGCACCTCCGCTCCAATAGAAATGGTCGTTGTAATTGTGTTTGCAGTCGAGGGTGGAGGATGCGAGATAGGTGCTGGCTCCGTTTGTCAGGGTATTCGAAGAGCCATTGCTACTGAAAGAGCCATTGCTACCATTTATATAATGGGTAGTAACGTCCTCCTCCGTCCATTTGCCCTGCCAGTTGGCGTAGCCCAACTTGCCGTAGTACGTCATCTTTCCGTGGGTATAAGTCAGGTCGAGGTCGTGGTTGTTGCTCACGAAGGAATCAAAGATAGCGCCCGAATTCTCCACGATGGCGAGACCTTCGAGGTTCTTCTTGGTGTTGATGAGGAGTACGCAGCCCACGTTGTTGCCATACTCAGCCCCTGGGTGATGAATCACTTTTACCTCCTTGATTTGAGTGACGGGTAGGTTCTCTACCGTGCTGTAGTCTTGCACCTTGCGGTCGTTGATGTAGATTTCGGAAGCTCCACCCACGAAAGCCACAGGCTTTCCATCCTTGTCCTTGATCATTCCAGGCAGTTTGCAGAGCACATCGGTGGTTGTGGGTTCTTTCTCCAGGGAAGTTCCAGAGATACGAGCCACGATGCCGCCGTTCTTCTGTCGAAACTGCGAGCGAGTGCCCTTGATGGTGACGGAGGCGAGTTGCTTCTCCCAAAGAATGCTGTCTTCTTGGGAGGCAGGTTTCTCTGACGAGTTAGTTTGTGCACTGGTTGGCGAGGCCATCGCCAGCAAAAGTGTTGAGGCTAGCATCATTTTGTAGCCTCCTCTCAAGGTATGATGAGTCTGGGATGTTCTATTATGCTTCATAAAATATTAAAATCTATTTTGTCCATTATTCAGTTCTTATCAGATTGCAAAGTTACTGAATAGCGACAAAATAGATTTTAATATAACGGAATAATTGTCTTACCACTCTCGTCTGCCATTGCCGAAGCTTGGACGGTCGTGCTTGCCAGGTTTCCCTTTCTTGAAATCTGGCTTTCCTTTCTTGAAGTCCGGTCCTGGCTTGCCCTTGAAATCAGGACGAGGACCATGACCAGGTCGAGGGTCGCACGCAGGGCGAGGTCCATCCTTTCGCCAGTTCTTCTGCTTCGGATACTTAGCATAGATGTTGTGAACATAAGCATTGTTGCGCCAACTGATAGGGCGATAGAAGTAGTAAGCTTCCTTGTATCTCTTCCACTGCTTGGCGGTGAGCATTCGCTTGAGCTGTTTGTTGCGGTATTTCCAACCATTGGCATCGATGTCACGATAGCTGCGAATGCCGTCGAGGTAGGTGAGGTTGATGTTCAATATGTTGTTGCGCTGAACGTTGCTCAATCCCA
>DKCU01000025.1 GCA_002451555.1 Candidatus Segatella albertsiae | reverse complement strand
CTAACTGTCAGTGTCAGCGTCAGCGTCAGAACTTGTCTTTTCCTATACTGCGACCGTATGAAACGTACGGTTACCTCAACCGTATGAAACGCACGGTCAAAATATAGGAAAACGAGCCACAACTCATAGTTTTCTGCCCCACAAAACTATGAGTAAGGAATTTTAACTACAACTTTTAACCATCTCTGCAGAAAATCGCAGATTATCACATGCTAAAATTTGGCAGTTTCAAAAAAAAGTCGTATCTTTGCCACAACTTAACACCGCAACCAATCCAATGGTCGCAATCTTTTCACAGAATCCAAAGGAAATATTCACTAAAAACAAGGAACTATGGCAACAAGAGGACGTAACATCTGCAACACGCTCAAGGCTATCCGCAAACAGATAGCGGATGCCAACGGCATAGAGTATTCACCCGAGGAATGTCACTTCAAGGGCGAATGCAAGGGAACTTGTCCTAAATGCGAGCAAGACGTGAGGGACTTGGAGCATGAGCTACACCTCCGACAAATGGCAGGAAAAGCCATCAAGGTAGCGGGCGTGGCTTTGGGAATCACAGCCATGACTGCTTGTTCACAAGTCCAAGACTCTTTAGTCAACGAGCCTTCAACCCAAACGAACAATAACCAGCCCATCAACCAAATAGTAGGTGACGTTATCGAAGAAATGCCAAGTTTTCCTGGCGGAAAAGAAGCTCTAATGAAATATCTTGCAAACAACACAAAATGGCCCAACTTAGAAGGCAAAGATAGCATAGAAGGTAGAGTCATCATAGGTTTTACAGTAAGAAGCAACGGATCCATAGAAAATATAAAAGTAATGCGTAGCCTCCGTACTGACTATGATGAAGAAGCACTCAATGTTGTAAAGAAAATGCCAAATTGGAACCCAGGGAAACTGAACGGCTCCAACGTTGAAGTAAAATACACGCTCCCTATAGTTTTCAAGAAATAAGACAATGCCAAATAAAATGCCAATAAAAGGTAAAGCCACCGCCCCACTCATTTGCATCGACCGCCACCGCCTCACGATCGACGGTGAGGGCGTGACCACGCTCGTGGCATTCCATGGTTGCCCCCTCGCTTGCAAGTATTGCCTCAATCCCCAATGCCTCGAATCCGACGGCGTATGGCAGGAGATGGACACGGAACTCTTGATGGTGAACGTGGAGATGGACAATCTCTACTTCTTGGCGACAGGAGGAGGCATCTGCTTCGGCGGTGGCGAACCGCTCTTACGAAGCCTCTTCATCAGGGACTTTTGCGAGCAATGCCCTGAGGGATGGCTGTTTACGATGGAGACAAGCCTCAACGTGCCTCGTCATCACTTAGAGGAAGTCGCCCCCTTCATCGACTCCTTCATCATCGACATCAAGGACATGAATTCCGCCATCTACAGAGCCTACACGGGCAAGGACAACCAGCAAGTCATCGCCAACCTCGCTTGGCTCTCCTCCCATGCCAAGCACAAGGACAGAATCATCATCCGCCTTCCCCTCATCCCCGACTTCAATACCGAGGAGAACAGGAAACACAGCCGAGAGATATTGGCGCAAATGGGCTTCGAGCACTTTGACGAGTTCGAGTACATCGTGAGATAAAGCCTGATGGCATTCCTTCGTCCAAAACTTCTTGGCATGTGCATTTATTACACATACCAAGACTACATCTAAACTACATCTAAAAAAAACAAAAAGTCCTAAGCCCAAGAAATATAAGTTCCAAGACTTAGGACATGATTACATCGGTCTTACCCCACGTTTTTGCGTGTATTTTTAAGATTTACCAATTTACTTTCTCGTTCAAGATAACGCCATCAGTGGCATCCTCTTCTGTGAATGTAGCACCACGATACTGCACGCAGAGCATCACCAATGGTTCCGTGCCGTTGTTGCGAACGGAGCGCTTGCCATCAGGAGCCACTCTAACCACGCTTCCCTCTGTGATAGGGAACACCTTGCCATCCACCTGGAACTCGCCCTTGCCACTGAGGAAGAAATACAACTCCTCGTGGTTCTTGTGGGTATGGAGGAAGCCTGTCTCTGTGCCAGGAGCGAACGACTGGAAGGAGAACTCACCACCCGTTGCGCCAACCAATGCGCCTCCGAATACCTTGCCAGGGATTTTAATCTCTGGTCCCATCTCCAACACGTACTCGTTCAAATCGCTCAACTTGCCGAAATCTACGGCTGTCACATTCTCTGCCTTGATAATAGTCTTTGTCTCTTTCATTGCTTAAAATATTTAATCTTGTTCTTATTTTTGAAAACTTGTATTTTTGAAACTTTATCGTCCTTAACAATCCGACATCTTATCGTCATTTGACGGTGCAAAAGTACCACGATTTTTCCATTCCTGCAAGAGGGAACTTCCACGTGGGTTACTTACCCAGAGGTAACTAATGCTGATTATCAAAGAGTAAGTATTGGGCGATTTAAATTACTTTAACTTTGAATATTACATTGTTTCAAGAAAGTTAGTTACTTTTGCATACTAATATTGAAAATAAATCAATTATGAGCAATCAGATAACAGACGAAATCATCCAAGACTGCCCCATCCGCAACGTCTTGGCACACATTTGCAGCAAGTGGTCGTTGCTGGTCATCTACGTGATGCACCAGAGCGATAGCATCCGTTTCAATGCCCTCAACCGAGCCATCCCCGACATCTCGCAAAAGGTCCTGACCTCTACCCTCCGCTCGCTGGAGGCAGATGGCTTCGTAACCCGACAAGTCTATGCCGAGGTTCCGCCAAGAGTGGAATACTCGCTTACCGACCGTGCCCGCTCGTTTCTCCCCTTGGTAGAGAGCATGATAGCGTGGGCACAAGACAACATGGCTGGGATATTGAAGGACAGAAGCAAGGCTACGGCATAAGAAGAATAATTTTAACATTTAAAACAGAAGACTATGGCAAGAAAATTATATCCTTTGGGAATACAGACTTTCGAGCGAATCCGCAAGGAAGACAAGCTCTACATCGACAAGACGGAATACATCTACCACATGACCCATACCAGTGGTACCTATTTCTTCTTGGCACGACCTCGCCGTTTCGGAAAATCCCTGCTGGTCTCTACCCTCAAAAGCTATTTCGAGGGCAAGAAAGACTTGTTCAAAGGACTTGCCATCGAGAATCTGGAGCAAGAATGGACGGAATACCCCGTGCTGCTTTTCAGCATGGCAGGTGGAAAGCACATGGACAAAGAGGGCTTAGAGCAATATTTGAGCTATCGGTTGGCTGAATGGGAAGAAGTGTGGGGAATCGACAAACCTGCCATTGGCGCCAACAACCGTCTGATAGAACTCATCACTACCATCTACAAGAAGACTGGGAAGCAAGTGGTCGTGCTCATCGACGAGTACGACGCACCATTGTTAGACGTCGCCCATGATGAAGACAAATTAAAAGAACTTCGCAATGTGATGCGCAACTTCTACAGCCCCCTGAAGGATAACGAGCCATACCTCCGCTTCGTTTTCCTCACAGGCATCACCAAGTTCTCACAAGTCAGCATCTTCAGCGAGCTGAACAACATCACCTTGCTCTCCATGAACGACGATTACGCTGGAATCTGCGGCATCACCAAGGAGGAACTATTGACCCAAATGTCGGAAGACATAGAAGAATTGGCTGAGAAAAGAGGAATTACCAAGGAACAAGCCATCGACAAACTCAAAGAGTATTACGATGGATACCACTTTACCGCCGAGTCGCCTGACATTTTCAATCCTTACAGCTTGCTGAATTGCTTCAATGAGAAGAAGTTTGGCTCTTATTGGTTCTCATCGGGTACTCCTACTTACCTTATCAATATGATGCGCCATTATGATGTTCAACCAACCGACATCACGAGGGTGGAAGCCGATGCCAGCGAGTTTGATGCTCCAACAGAAAATATGACGACCATCATGCCATTGCTCTATCAGAGCGGTTACATCACCATCAAGGATTACAACGAGGACTACAATTATTATACCCTCGACATTCCTAACAAGGAAGTAAGAGTGGGCTTGACCAAGTCGCTCATCCCATCATACGTCACCCAGAACACGCTTGCCACCACCAATACGGCTCGTCGCATCGCCCAGGCACTCGACAAGCAAGACATGGATGGAGCCTTGCAGCTCCTCCAAACCTTCCTTGGCACGATACCTTACTGCAACGTGACCAACTACGAGGGGCATTACCAGCAGATGTTGTTCATCATCTTCACCCTCCTCACCGACTACCTCGTGGATGTGGAGGTACATACACCCAAAGGCAGGGTTGACATCGTTCTCTTGACCAAGACCGACCTCTACATCATCGAGCTGAAGCTCAACAAGGATGCACAGGCGGCGATGCAACAAATCAACCTCAAGGATTACCGCCAGCGTTTCGCCCTCAGCGGCAAGCCGATTACCAAGGTGGGCATCAACTTCGATGGCACGACGGGAAATATCACGGACTGGGTGATAGAATAGCCCCATTCCGTCATTTTGACACAAAAATCGTCTTCAAAAAGCAACAAGCGCCTAATATTCAAGACATTTTGTCAGATTTTTACATCTCGGCACATAATTCGCTTAAATCTCCAACGAAAGCTGAAAGCTAAAAATGAGAGCACGGACGAAAGCATGGAAACATGCCTTTGCCCATCCCTCATGAAAACGGAAAAGCTGAAGCAACGCAATAAATCAACAACGAAAATAATTAACTAAGAAAGGAGATTAAAGATATGACATTCGACAAATTTACAATCAAGGCGCAAGAAGCAGTGCAAGCCGCCGTGAACACTGCGCAGCGAAATGGTCAGCAGACCATCGAACCGGTGCATCTTCTCAGCGGTATCATCGAGAAAGCACCTGATGTAACCAACTATATCTTCCAGAAGCTCGGCATGAACGCTAACCAGATAGCCATGCTCTTGCGTCAGGAGATGCAGCACCTGCCTCGTGTGCAAGGCGCAGCACAGCCATACCTCTCTAATGATACCAATCAGATTCTCATAGGCGCAGAGGACATGGCAAAGAAGATGGGCGATGAGTTCGTGAGTGTGGAGCCTATCCTGCTCGCCATCGTCAAAGGTAATTCTACCGCCGCTCGCATCCTCAAGGACGCTGGCGCCAACGAGAAGGACATGCTCTCTGCCATCAAGGAGTTGAGACAAGGTCAGAACGTGAAGAGCCAGAGTGCCGACGAGAACTACCAGAGCCTCGAGAAGTACGCCAAGAACCTCGTGGAGCAAGCCCGCAGTGGCAAGCTCGACCCTGTAATCGGTCGTGACGAGGAGATTCGCCGTGTGCTTCAGATTCTTTCTCGCCGTACCAAGAACAACCCTATCTTGATCGGTGAGCCTGGTACGGGTAAGACCGCCATCGTGGAGGGCTTGGCAGAGCGTATCGTCAGAGGCGATGTGCCTGAGAACTTGAAGAACAAGCAACTCTATTCGCTCGACATGGGCGCACTGGTTGCCGGTGCCAAGTACAAAGGTGAGTTCGAGGAGCGCTTGAAGAGCGTCATCAAGGAGGTAACCAACGCCAACGGCAACATCATCCTCTTCATCGATGAGATTCATACCCTCGTAGGTGCAGGCGGTGGCGAAGGTGCCATGGATGCAGCCAACATCTTGAAGCCTGCCTTGGCTCGTGGCGAGTTGAGAGCCATCGGTGCCACTACCCTCAACGAGTATCAGAAGTATTTCGAGAAGGACAAGGCGCTGGAGCGTCGATTCCAGACCGTCATGGTCAACGAGCCTGACGAGGTGGATGCCATCAGCATCCTCCGTGGTATTAAGGAGCGTTACGAGAACCACCACAAGGTGCGTATCCAGGACGACGCTTGTATCGCAGCCGTCAAGCTATCAGAGCGTTACATCTCTGACCGCTTCCTCCCAGACAAGGCCATCGACCTGATGGATGAGGCAGCAGCTAAGCTCCGTATGGAGCGTGACTCCGTGCCAGAGGAACTCGATGAGATTACCCGCCACTTGAAGCAACTCGAAATCGAACGCGAGGCCATCAAGCGTGAGAACGACCAGCCTAAGATTCAGCAACTCGACAAGGAGATTGCCGAACTGAAGGACAAGGAACACGACTTCCGTGCTAAGTGGGAAGGCGAGAAGGCACTCGTCAACAAGATTCAGCAAGACAAGCAAGAGATGGAGAATCTCAAGTTTGAGGCTGAGCGCATGGAGCGTGAGGGCAACTACGAGCGTGTAGCCGAGATTCGCTACTCTAAGTTGAAGGCTCTTGAAGACGACATCAAGAAGATTCAGGAGCAACTGAAGAGTACCCAGGGCGGTGCAGCGATGGTTCGTGAGGAAGTAACCGCCGACGATATTGCCGAGGTGGTAAGTCGCTGGACTGGAATACCTGTGAGCCGTATGATGCAGAGCGAGCGTGAGAAACTGCTCCACTTGGAGGAGGAGCTCCACAAGCGTGTCATCGGTCAGGACGAGGCTATCACAGCCGTGAGCGATGCCGTGCGCCGCAGTCGTGCGGGATTGCAAGACCCTAAGCGTCCTATCGCCTCGTTCATCTTCCTCGGTACCACCGGTGTAGGTAAAACCGAGCTTGCCAAGGCTCTCGCCGAATACCTCTTCAATGACGAGTCGATGATGACGAGAATTGATATGAGTGAGTATCAAGAGAAGTTCAGTGTTACTCGTTTGATTGGTGCGCCTCCGGGGTACGTAGGTTACGACGAGGGTGGTCAATTGACCGAGGCTGTGCGCCGCAAACCATACAGCGTGGTACTCTTCGATGAGATAGAGAAGGCTCACCCAGATGTATTCAACACCTTGCTCCAGGTTCTCGACGATGGTCGTTTGACCGACAACAAGGGCAGAGTGGTGAACTTCAAGAACACCATCATCATCATGACCAGCAACGCAAGCCGTGACATGTTGAAGAAGACGTTCCGTCCTGAGTTCTTGAACCGTATCGACGACATCATCACCTTCAAGCCATTGACCAAGGATCAGATAGCCAAGGTCGTAGAGCTTCAGATGAACAGAGTGAAGAAGATGTTGGAACCACAGGGCTTCGACCTTCGCTGGACTCCAGCCGCCATCGCTTATCTCGCCGAGGTAGGTTACGACCCAGAGTTTGGTGCTCGTCCTGTAAAGCGTGCTATCCAAGACTACGTGCTCAATGACTTGAGCAAGAAGATCTTGTCAGAGGAAGTGAGCCGTGAAAAGCCTATCACCATTGACCATACAGAGGCTGAAGGATTGGTATTTAAGAATCAGTAAATCAACAGGTTAAGATACATAATTCGGTAAAACACCGAGTATCGTCTAAGAAGAAGGTTCCCTTGCTAGGAGTAACATCCTAACGAGGGAACCTTTTTTCGGTTCTGTGCCCCTCAATAATTTTGAGGTGTTCTCTTTAGCCCCCGTAACTATTTTGAACGGGGGCTCTTTTTGCCCCCCTAACTTTTATTGAGGGGGGCTCTTTGACACCCTCAATATTATTGCCCCCACTACTTTTTATCGAACCTAGCTTTTATAAAGAGCCGCAGATTACTACACAAAATCGAATTCATTTCGTTTCATCACCAAAGGATAACGTTCGGGATGCTTCAAACAATCTACCTCCAAATCTATATCAAGTTTTGGCCACTCGATGGCATCATCCCCAGACATTCTGACATCAAGAACGTCACACACTGGTGCTTTTTTCATCCACGGAAGGCGATTATAAGAAACAAAATAATCCTCCCCGAGAACCGAAAGCATCAGCCCTTTGTCATTTATCATCAACACGCTGACCGACATGTTGTTGGAATTTGATTTTAAATTACTCTATAATGATTCCGCCATTAGGCTGAATCACAACCT
>DKCU01000078.1:25828-46708 GCA_002451555.1 Candidatus Segatella albertsiae | reverse complement strand
TAATCTCGAAGTACTTCTGAATGACGAAGGTGTAGAGATCACGCATTTCCTTGTGCTGCTCCTCGGTCATCTGATCATAAGTTACAGAATTGCCAGCTGCATCTACATAACCCATATCCAGCTCAGAAATCTTGCAGAGCTTGCCACTCTCAGCCATCAACTGCAACATCTTAACGATATGGTCTTTCTTGCTTTGCTGAGTATTTGGGTCAGCATAGCAAGAGATATGCATCTGAGTTCCGATACCATCAATCTTAGTTACGCCATCAGCTTCCCAATCATGAATCCACTGAATCAAGCTCTTCAACTTGCCATTGTCGTCCCAATCGCTCTCCAAGTTGTAATCGTTGATGAAGAGTTTTAATTTCTCAGGGTCGCCATTATGGTCGGCAAAGCTCTTGCGAGCATCAGCCACAGCAGTGCGAACATAGTCGAGGTCGCCGAGATAATCCTGCCAGTAGAAGCTGTTCTTTGCATCATCAGCAGAAACGTTGCCACGAGTAGCCGACTGCAAGTCATACTTGCCATCGCCATCCTTGTCGGCACCAGAGAGAGCCTCGTTCACTACATCCCATGTCGTAACATAGCCATCGCAAGCAGCCATCATGCCGTCAATCCATGTTCCCATGGCTGTGGTAAGAACATCTTTCTTCTCTTCATCGGTGAGAGGAATGGAATTCATCTTCTTGACCAGACAAATGGTAAGAGAATGAACATCCAGAACAACATCAGCATTTTGAGGCTGGAGAATCACATCATAGTTACCTCCCTCAATACCAGGAATTGAGAGTTTTACGGTATGACGGCCTTCCTTAACAGGAACCGGAACTTTGACACACTGAGCGCTGCCACCCCAACCATTCTGAATGCTCAATTGGACATCACTAGCATTCGTAGAAGCCGTCAAGTCTAGATACAAGACATAATTACCTTCTTTCAAAGAATTATTGCTTCCAGGACTGATAAAGAACTGAGCCCAATTACCGAAAGGTTCAAAATGAATGGCACCATTTTTAACAGGAGGTTCGCAACCCATGGCATAGAATGGGAATGGACCATCGGTATAAGTCTGAGTAGAAACTTCATTCTCGACCTCTACCGAAGCAGCCGAAGAATTAACCTTTATCGTACAACCCGTTTGTCCCCAACCCTTAGATGATTCTTCCGCAAAATCGCCATTCACAATCAGATTTTCATCAGAACCTTCTTTAGTCAAAGAAAAGTCATCGCAACAAATGGTGCCACCTACCTTACCAAAGACAAATTGGAGCTTGTCAATAGGGAAACTAGCAGTAAACTCCCAACTCAACGTAGTATATTCAGAAGCCATATCATAAGAAGCCATGTACTGCACATCATTACTACCGCCCCATTGGTTTTTATTATCACTTGCATCCCAAATAGGCCAAGCCGCAAAGGTACCGCCATCAGAAGCTTTCACCTTGACCGACATCACATACTTGTCTCCCTTTACCAAAGGAGTTGGCAACTTGTAATTGATTTGCTTGTCCCACTGATTGGCTCCAGCATCACCACAAGTAATCTCCAAGTACTTATTGCCTCCACTAGGATCAGGTGGCAAATCCTTATCTTTAATCAAACTATTCAGATACTTGTTGTTCTGCTGAGAATGCCAAGCCAAAGTATGTCCATAAATCGTCAAGCCCGCCTCCTTGGCATTGCTGACGAAATTGGTTACATTGCCAAAGTCCATTACACCCTTGTTATCCACACAAGAAGCATATTTCATCGCATTGCCAGCAGTCATTTCCTCAAAGTTGCTACCAGCCATACAATACACGACACCCTGTTCGGCGAAGTCTGAAGCGGAGAGTGCAATTCCCAACTTAAAGTCGGGATTGCACTTACCTGCACTCTTCATATCCTCAACATACTTCTTCAATGGCTCGTAGTTGTTGAGATACTGATATTCTTTCAAGTCCTTGGTCATATCTGTCCTATACTCTGAGAACTTGTCATCCGCACAAGAACTCAAAGCCAAGACAGCCAACAACCCTAGACTCATCTTTAATTTATTCTTATTCATGATAAAATCTTATTAGAATGATACCCATCCAGCATCTTATGGCTGGACATATTTAGTATTGAAGGTCTTGAGACCGTTGATATTGCCTCGCGTCTGGGCAACAAATTGATCGGTAGTCTCCATCGTGATGCCACACCCGAAATCCACCTTGTAGCTAAGAGTCAGCAAATCACGATCTTTATTACCCCAAGCCAATTTGGCTGCCTTCTTCTCAAACTTGCCTGTGCCCGTAGCAGTCATGCCCTCGGTATCGGACGAAACGGTTACATTGCCATTGTCATCAAAAGTGAGTTTCAGATTACAGGTAAAAGTTTCCAGCTTATCACTTCCATCCGCATTTTTGCCAACTACCTTGGTGACTGAAACTGGGAAATTGTCCTCTGTCAAGCTTTTGGTAGTAATCTGGCAAACTTCATCTTTCTCAATGGATACACCTTGACGAGTAACCGTCTTAGTAGCGCCATTCTCAGTAATCTTATCTTCACCACGGCGAAGATAGAATCCCTCCCAAGGATTCATATACTTCACTTTATAAAGCACATAGTCCTTAGGTTGCACACTCCATGCACGAATATTGGTTCTTGCAGGGTTTGTTCCTGCGGAAAGAGGTTTTCCTTGCAGGATAGAATCAGCACCTACCTGCTCCTGAATAACCATTGGAATGACGTATGTTCCCTTGACGCATTCAGGATCGGCAAAGAAAGCATCCTCCAACTTGACCTTGAGTCTGCCCAACAAATCACCATTGTAAGAAATGGTATTTCCGTCCAATGTATAATAATTGGCTGGCATAGGCTTCACAGGAGTCATATCATCCTCATAGAAGAGATTGTCACATAGAGAATTATCGACAGCCACCTTCAATGTGATGTTCTTACCGTCACGAGCTCCACCCATGGTAGAAACGATACGGATGATATGAGCGTTATCATCAGAAGTATCGAGAGTCTCTGCATCACCCAAGACCACGGTACGGTCCAAGAATTGATGTGCAAAATATACATTGACACCACCTTCATAATCAGGGAACTCAGCATCTCCATTCTCGCATGAAGAGAAGCCCAATGCCAAGGTTCCCATGATTGCCATAGCTAAGATTTTTTTCAATTTCATAATTAATCGTATTAATATTAGTCGTTCTTTACATTCCAGCCCTTATTCTGCTGTAGATTACTCCATTTAAGAGTTTCTGATTGCGGGATAGGACCATAATACATATAATCTTTGTAGTTTCGATTCTCCACGTCCATCTCCTCATATAAAGGAATACCTGCTTCCTCTGTGATATTCACACCTTTGGCAGTTTCTGTAATATCTGCTTTCCAACGACGGAGATCCCAGAAGCGATGATTTTCAAAACAAAGTTCGATACGACGCTCGTTGTGAATCAACTCACGCATCTTTGCCTGGTCTGCCGCACACTCATCCAAATATGGATCCACAAGAATACCTGCACGCTGACGAATAGCTCTGATGACATCGTATGCTGAATAATTGTGTGTTCCCTTGCCCTTAGGTCCCCAAGCCTCGTTGGCAGCTTCCGCATAATCCAAGAATATCTCGGTATAACGGATATAAGCATTGTAGTGTGGCTGTGCATTGAGGTTGTTAGGATCCGCACTGCAATCGTCACGCAACAACTTCTTCAGGTAATAACCTGTTCGAGTAGAAGTGCTTATCTTGTTGAGACCATCGTTCGTACTGCTTGCCGAACTTGTATTGATTTCCTTATCCTTAAACTTAGAGCCATTGTGGATGATATACAAGTCAAGACGTGGGTCACGATTACTGTAAGGGTCGAGGTCATCGAAGTCACTGCGACTATCCGTTACTGGATAACCATTGGCAGCAGGGAAAGCATTCACCAAGTTCTGGGTAGGATTGATGCGTCCCTTTCCATAAAGCGTAGGAGGGAAATTATTCTTTTCTTGGACAATACCCAAATCATAATCCTCAGTTCCTTCGTTCACATTGCTACGCCAAATTACTTCGGCAGGAACGGCACCAGACTTCAATCCCTTGATTTCATCTTTATTGGCATACCAAGTATTACCCTTGGAAGCCAAGCCTGAAACTCCACCAATTCTGTCGAGAACGACAGCTGCATCATTGGCGGCTTGCTCTGCGGTCACATTGCTACCACTCTTGTATGCCTCACTGGAAGCCATCAAAGCAACTTGCGCACGGATAGCCTCAGCAATACGACCACTAATGCGACCTGCCAAATGTTCACCAAACACTCGATCAAAGATACTTTGAGTCACACCCATTTCCTTATAATAAGCAGGAATCTCTGCCTCCGAGTGCTGTTTATAGTCAAGTGGCAAAAGTTTGATTGCCGCTTCCAAATCGGTATTGATTTGGTCGATGCACTGTTGGAATGTGGCACGTGACTGATTGAAATCTGTATTGGAATTCTCTGATGTCGTTGACAAAGGAACGCCCAAAAGTTGCCCATCCTCAGAAAAACCAGCATGAGCCATGACAAGATAATATAAGTTCAAGGCTCTCAAAGCGTAAGCCTCTCCCTTTCGGCTCTCTGCATAGACTTTACATGCAAGAGGATCATCAGCCCATTGTACCTTATCAGCGATTTCAATGAATTGATTCAGATATTGGATGACAATACGGCGACCATCCCACTGACTCATAGGATTATTGTTGGCCGCCCAAGCACCCTGAGCCATTTTCAAATAGCTATTTGAAAGATCATTGGTCACAGCATCATCCGTAGCTATATCTGTCTCACTAGAATTGCTATATGGCAGATGTGAATAAGCATATCCCAATAGTCCCTGTGCGAATGTAGGTTCCTTGAGCATAGCCTCAACACCCCTGTTGTTCTCCTCTGCTGGCTCAAACAAATCTGAGCAAGATGCAAAAGTCAACGAGAGCGCTGCTAATAATATGATATTTTTTACTTTCATCTTAATTCGATTTTATTGGTTATTAGAAAGATGCCTTTACACCTATATTATAATAACGAGCCTGCGGCGCACTGCCTACATTTAATTCCAACAACTCACGGTTGCCAGAAATGGTAAGCAAATTGGAGCCACTAACAAAGGCTGACAGAGATTTTACCCATGTCTTTTGGAACAAGCTACTTGGCAAGTCGTAGGTTACCTGAACCTTTGCCAAACGGAAAGCATCTGTCTTATACAACCAAAAGTCTGACACCTGGTAATTATTCGTTGACTTGGAAGACAAACGTGGGTAGCTAGCTGTTGCTGCTGTTTCTTCAGTCCAGCACTCGCGAGCTATCTTGGAGTACTTGTTTTCACCTTCCATCTTGAAGTAGTTGCCTTTGTCCAATTTTGAAGCGTATGCACCGAAGTTAGCTGTACCTAAGGCAAAGAAAGTAAAGCCTTTCCATTTTGCCGTCAAGTTGACACCCATCGTAAATGGAGAGCCATACCAACCGCCCTTGCCTAGATAGACCATATCATTGGAATCTATGACATGATCCCCATTCTGGTCGATATACTTCAAATCGCCAGGTTTCACATCATTACCCAACTTGGTCTGGTCTGCCCAATCCTTGATGTCATCAGCATCCTTAAAGAAACCTGCGGTCTTAAATCCCCATATTCCATCAATCGGATGGCCCTGACGATTTTGGTAATCATACAAGTTGATTTCGTCACGTTTGGTAGCCTTGGTATTATAATAAGTACCTGTTACACCGAGAGAGAAATCTACTTCGCCCAACTTCTTATTGGCTGTAACAGCAAAATCGAAGCCTGTGCGACGATTGGCATTGTTGTTTACGATTGGCACAAAACCTCCCGCTGGATAGCCACTGTTCAGATACGATGGGTAATAAGTCGGGGTAGAAACCAACAATCCATCAGTCGTTGTCACGAAGAAATTGGCATCCAATGTCAGCAATTTCTTCCAAAGAGAAGTGCGGAAATTGACAGAGAACTCCTTGCGAGAAATGAAAGTCAAGTCGTCATTTCCACCTCTTGTCGAATACGCATACTTGTTAGTACCACCATCAGCCCAAGAATATCCGTAAATTTGGTCCCAAGTTGGCATATACAAGAAGTAACGTTGGTCGTTCAGTTCCAAGTCGATATCCTGCTTGAGATTGCTATAAGAAGCACTGATCATCATGTCATCGACCACATTGGAATTCTTCAAGAAATTTTCATTCTTCAATCTCCAACCTAATGTAATCGAAGGAGAGAGAGCCTCTCTATGTCCCTCTGCCAATTGTGCGGAATGAATGGCAGCCAGCCCGAAGTCTAAATAATATTTATGAGCAAAATTATAAGAACCGTCAAATGCAAGATTAGCACTTGAAGTCTTATGGTAAACTCCAGACTTTGTTATCTGATAACCAGAAGCTATCAACATAGCGGAAACATGATGCAACTTGCTGAATACGTTCTGGTAATTGAACTGAGCGGAGAACAACATCGTCTGATTATCCGTACTACCACTGATATTCTGTACACCAGGATGCTTGTCTTCACCTTCCTTCTTCAATGCCACGATTTCATCCTTGCCATTGATATTTGCCCATGTTGGAATATAGGTTGCATAGTCATTATTGAAAGAAGTATTGTAAGACGTAGCATAATCCACAGCAAACTTTGTCTCAAAAGAGAGACCATTCAGCAACTTCGCCAAGTTGATTTTGACACCTGTGTCAAACTGGAACTGACGACTGGTATATTTTGTCTTTCCTGCTGAATAAATGTCACCAAAGATATGAGTAGAGTTTTCCTGCGAACCTGCCAAGAAATACTTACCATCTATCAAGTTGGCATTGTCGATCAACGCCCAAGCTGCCGTAGCGGCAGGAGAGATATAATCTACAGGAATGAGTGGAGCCGCATTCTGTGGATAATTTGGACGCATAGAGGCAGCAGATGACCAGTAATTGCCTATCGCAGAACTGGCATCATAGAAGCTGGCATTGGCATCTACGTATGCAGTAATATCGTCACTGATATTTACATCCACGTTACCACGGACATTGAAACGGCTCGTATAATTGTTTTTCGCCTCACCAAACTTCAGATAATCTCCATTGCGATAATAGTTGATATTGCTATAGAAATGAGCACGTTTACCACCACCTTCAATCTCCGCAGTAGCCTCAGAACGATTATAAGACTTACCTACATAATCAGAAGAATAGTAATCAATGCTTGGATAACGGTAAGGATTGAGACCTGAGCCATGATTATAGATAGCATCTACCGAATAAAGATCTCCAAGTCCATCACTCTGGCGTCCCTTGTTATATAAGGTCATGTACTCCGCAGAGCCCAAATACTCAGGGAAAGACTTTGCCACATTCCATCCTGTATTGGCAGTAACATCCACCTTGATGCCATCTACCTTACCACGTTTGGTCGTAATAACAATGGCACCTTTGGCTGCCTTGCTACCATAAAGAACGACCGCCTGAGCACCTTTCAAGAATGTAATCTGAGAAATCTCACTAGGTTGTACATTGTTGGCATCACGAGGTACACCATCAACTAATACAAGGTAACCGGCATGGTCACCATCCTGTCCCCAAAGAGAGTTACCTGTCCAACCACCTACATACCCTTGCATATTGTCAAGGCTATAAGTATAGTAGTTTTTCTTCATCAAGTTCTCTACATCCACGACAGAGACACCACCCAAGAGTTCGTCTTTCGCCACCTTGCGGTAAGCAACCTGAACCATTTCCTTGTCGGCATCCAAAGAATCGGTCTCGCTTGTCTGAGCAGTCTTGGCATTGGCACTTACAGGAGCCAAGGCAACGAGACTTGCCACAACAAACTTGTAATTATATGATTTGAACTTTGAATTCATATATTCATTATTTTTTATATATTATTGTATTTGCTTACCAACCATAATTCTGTGGGAATCCAGCATAGAGCTGAGTCTGGTCGGTTGGGAATGGGAACCAATAGTTTTTCTCACTGAAGTCTCGCTTGATGATAACAGACTTACCATAGCCTGAAACCTGAGCCTCAGAAGGTTTGCTTGGATCACTCTTTACTCGTTCAAATTCCTGGGCGAACTTCGTATTATATGGATACTCTGTCAAAAGCAGCCATCGTTGCAAGTCACCCCAACGGAAGCCTTCGAAAGCAAGTTCCACCTCACGCTCACGACGAACCTCATCCATGAACTTCTGCTTATCGGCAATATATTTGGCTGCCACATGACCAGCGCCACAACGGTCACGAACCGTATTGATAGCATCCTCAGCCGTCTTGCTGAAGTTCGAGGACTTGCCTTGGGCACCAGTTGTTGCGGCACAAGCCTCTGCATACATCAAATAGATATCAGCCAAACGCATGTAAGGCAAGTAGCTATTGAATGCCTTGTCATAATACTTATCCGTAGAGTTACATGTATGAGGAGCCAACTTCTGGATAAAGTAACCCGTACGACTACCATTCTCTACGGAGCGCATACCACCAGCCGTTTCATCTGTGGCTGAAGAAGAAAGGTTACAATAGATAAACTTGAGCACTTCAGCTTTCGCAGCACCCTCATCATTGATATACTTGCATCCGTCATATACGATATCATGATAGAAACGAGGGTCACGGTTCTTCCAAGGATGCGTAGGGTCAAAACCTGATTCAGGATCAGTAATTGGCAGTCCATTGGCCATACCGTAAGCCTCTACAAGATTGGCTGTAGGATGATGGATTACATTATCATGTGGAACAACACCAGCCATCTTAGGGCCAAACACCTTACCATGATTCCAAGGAGCAGCCCATCTGTTATCATCACAAGGACCACGGAAGATTGCTTCTACGGAACCAGGCATCTGATAGTTCTGATTGACCGTATAGAAGATATCGTCATAACATGAGCTAGCTGATGCTGAAGGCTCATGATTGTAGATATCATCATACTGATACTCAGCCAAGGAATATTGCGTCTGACCACCTTCCACCAAATTGAGCAACTCACCAAAAGCCTCCGCAGCCTTATTGGCAAATTCAGTATCATAATCATAGGTCTTGCCATTGGTACTTGCGCCAACCATTGCACCATTCTTCATCAAAGGACTGGCTGCCCATAGATAATTCTTACCTAAATAGCCCAAAGCCATAATCTTGTTGATACGGATTTGGTTGTGGCCTGAAGTCAAATTACCGGTCGAGGTCTTGTCCCAATCAATAGGCAAGAGATCAGCAGCCTTGCGGAAATCTTCCCCTGCCTTAGAAGCACATTCCTGATAAGAGAGACGTGGCAATGTCAACTCACTGGTCGCATCCAAGACTTGATCCACATAAGGAAGACCGCCCAATAGTTGCATCAACTCAAAATGCCACCATGCACGGAAGAAATACAACTGACCTGCTATCAAGTTCTTTTCTTCCTTAGTTGCCGTTGTCAACTTATCGAGGTTAGCCAAACCTTCATTACACTTGCGGATACAATACCACGCATGTGGATAAATGGCATGTCTCTTGGCACCTATAGCCGCTGGATCACAGTTGGCTTGATAGAACCAACTTGCACCTGCACCATTGCTGTAGATATTACGGTAGTTACCTAAATCTATCTGATGGGTCAGCTGTCCATCAGCCTTAGAATTGAAAACTTCATCGTCACCCCAGTTCCAAGAAGGACAATAATTACATTTTTCCTTATCTGGCACACAGTTGTATATTTCCTCTATGAAACCTTGGAAGTTCTTGTAAGTCTTGAAGGCATCCTCTGGTGACACGGTGGTCTCCGGCGACTTATCCAAGTAATCCTCACAAGAGCTCAACGTTGTGGTGAGCGTCATGGCAAGGCAACTGGTATATAATATATTTTTAATCTTATTGTTCATTTGTATTCCTATTAAAAATTACAATGTAAACTTGACACCTAAGTTGAAACGTCTCACTGTAGGATAAGCTCCAAGAGAGCCCCATGTCGAGAGATTAGACTCTCGGTCATCAGGCATACGAGTCCAGAGCCAGAGGTTGTTACCATTCAGATAGACTTTAAGATAGTTGAGACCTAAATGCTTAATCCAACCCTTTGTCCATGTGTAAGCTATCTCCACATTCTTCAGACGGATATAAGAACCGTCATAGTAGAACTGGGTACCATTACTATAAGAAGATGTGGTAGCTCCCCAGCGTGGAACTCTTACGTCGGCATTAGGATTATCCTTATCCCACCATGAGCCTTGGTCAAACACAGTATTCAACTTGCTGCCAAAACTTGTAAGGCTCACCTCACGGGTGACATTGGTAACACCATAGAACTGAGCAAAAGCAGAGAATCCCTTCCACTCAAAGCCTATTGTCGCATTATAAGTATTCTGTGGACTAGTGCTGTAGCCATAAGGAGCCTTATCATTCTCATCCACAACACCATCACCATTGTAGTCGATGATATAGTAATCACCTACGAGGCGATATTGCTCATTTACATCATGTGCAGGAGAACCATAAAGGTCATCAATGTTCTGCAAATAACCATGGTCGAGCCAAGTCTTGGTCTGGTTCATTGAGTAGCCAGCCTCTCTCAAGTTAGAAGGAGCCAATTGAGGGTCGTCCTTGATGAGTACCTTGTTCTTAGCATGGGTCATGTTGAAGTTACCCCAAAGTCGAAGACCATTGGCAAACACCTTGTTTAGTTTGACTTCCCACTCATAACCTGTTGTACGCACCTTACCTTTATTAACAGTTGGAGCAGCAACACCAAGATAAGAAGGAACAGAGCGCTGTGAACCTCTAATCAAAATATCGTTACGGACATCACGGAACACATCGAAAGATCCAGTAATCAAGCCTCCCAAGAATCCGTAATCAAGACCGACGTTCAACTTTTTCACCGTCTCCCACTTAACGTTTGCATTACCTACAGCTGTCTCACGATACCAATTGTAAATACTTGCATTGTACTTTTCATCCATGATGGTGTTGCCACCATAAGCCCATTGGTCCATATACAACCATCGGTTAGCTGAATTAAACGGATCTCCCAGATTATCATCACCTATTTCACCATACGAAGCACGCAACTTCAACAAATCAACGATATGTTTTTCACGAAGATTCTTCATGAAGTTCTCCTCAGTTATGGTCCAACCGATAGCACCTGAGTTGAAGAATGCAAAACGATTGTCTTTGCTAAACTTCTCCGAACCATTGTAAGCGCCGTTGTATTCTACGAAGTACTTGCCAGCATAATTATAGGTAGTACGGAACGCCCAGTCCTCACGATAAGTAGGAATCACACTACCACGTGCATTCTCCTGACGTGAGAACAATCCCATGGCGGTAACATCATGCTTACCAAATTTGCGTGCCCAGTTTAACTGAGCTTGATAATAAAGATTGCGCACCGTAGCCGAGTTATCCACAGTACCTGCCATAATCGTCCAACCAAGAGGTTGCTGATAATCAAACTTATTATTACCCTCAGTAGGATTTTTGTATGTCACTTCTCCCGTGTCAGGATTAATCCATTTCTGTACAGGATTATTATTGGCATCATTGATACCACGCTTGGACTCTACAAAGATATTATCCCAAGACACCGTGGCACGGAAGTTCAGTCCCTTTGTGATGAAATCAAGTTTCTGCTCCAAGGTAAAGTCGGTGTTGATGCGAGTTGTCGTTTTCTTGGAAGAACCACCAGTAGAAAGAATCTGCGCCGAGTTGGTCGTATTTGACACAGAAGGATAGAAGCCCCAAGTACCGTCAGAATATTTTGGAAGGAATACATCCGGCGCAATATTGTAGGCACCCGACCACTGCTGTCCCATCTGCCAAGCATCATTGTTGTTGACATCATTCAAGGAAGGAGCTTTCTTGACGGCATTGGAACCAGCAAGATTCACTTTCAATGTCGTAGTTTGCGTAATGGCGAAATCGAGATTGCTTCGAACATTGATTCTATCGAAGCCATAACCAGACTTGTAATCCCTACCATTGTCATATACACGGAAGAGGTCACCCTCATGTACATAATCTGCAGAAGCAAAATACTTCACAAACTTGGTACCGCCACTTACATTGATATTGGCATTATAAGACATGGCAGCATCCTTGAACAAAGCATCTTGCCAATCCACATTAGGATAACGCTCACGCTGCTCCAGAGTGGTCTGATTGCGATAGTTGTTGATAAACTCTTGCGAACGAATATTGGCCCAAGACTCAGGAGTAACACCCAATTCATGTTCGATAGACTTGTTGCGAAGCATCAACGCATCATAAGAATCATACTTATTAGGCAACTTAGAAGGAGATTTCAAGGTTGTATTAAACCCGACATCAATCTTAGCCTTACCTTCCTGACCACGCTTGGTGGTAATCAAGATAACACCATTAGCACCCTTCACACCATACACGGCGGTAGCAGAAGCATCCTTCAATACAGAGATACTCTCCACAGAAGAAACATCCACGCTACTCATAGGACGCTCGATACCATCGACGAGGACAAGAGGGTCGGAATTGTTCCAAGAACTTGCACCACGAATGATAATCTGAGGTTCTTCCTCACCTGGCATACCATTACCTTGCATCGTGACGACACCAGGTAGGTTACCCGTCAAGGCTGCACCAATGTCGCTGACACCAGCTGCACGTTCGAGTACTTCACCTGTTGTCTGAGTGATGGAGCCAACAACAGAAGCCTTCTTCTGTTGACCATAACCAACAACGACAACCTCTCCAATGGCATTATCGTCCTCAAGAGTGATTTTGAAGTTTCTTTTCTTACCCACTTTCACTTCCTTAGTCTTCATACCTACGTATGTAAATACAAGAGTAGAATTTTCAGAAGGAACGGCAATCGAGAAATTACCATCAAAGTCAGTTATCGTACCAACACTGGCACTTCCTTTTACTTTCACAGTTGCACCAATCAGAGGTTCACCTGCACCGTCAACAAGATTACCCTTCACAGTGACATTCTGAGCTTGAGCATTCAAGCCGCAGAATGCCCCCATCAAGCATAAGGCTGCTGTCCGTTTCATTGTTAACATTTGTTCAATCATGTTCTATTCATTTTTGATTTATGTTTTTTGTTTTTAGGACCTTATTATATTTATGTTCTAGGAGTCTGGCTGCAAAGGTACTTATTTTATGAAAAGTAATCTTTGCGCTATGTTGCAGATACTTTATTCTGGATAACAGACCTTACGAGAACGCACTTTCCCGTCGCTTAACACTTGTTTTACAATATAAGCACCTTTGCTAGGTTGAACGACCTGCTGTCCATGCATATTATAATAATAGGTGTATTTCACATCGGTATCGTTAGCGATTTGCTCAATACCCGTTGAAGTTTGTTTCAGATACCATTCCTTGTACCATTTGAAGCAAGCTGCACTGCAACATTCTTCCAAGAGGTTCTTCGCTTTTGCCTCTTGGAAGGCAGGCTGAACTGTTTTATCTTTGAGGTAAGCATCTATGTCAAGATAGGTACCAGTGCCTTGCAATGTCATGCTTACATTACCCAACTGGTCGTGAATATACTTAAAACCTTCTCCAAAGCCAGAAGTCTTGGCTGTACCCCATGTGCCATAATTGGAAACCACCCAATTGTTATGCTCATCATAATGACCTGTACCAGGCTTGCCTGGGCTCCAATCTATCTCGGTCACAATAACAGGATTGGTCTTCACCACCGGCACTTGGTTGAGGAAGGCATTGTACATCTTTACCTTGTCCGTATTGTCATTGTCATTAGAACCAGAACTGTACCAACCAGGATAACAATGAACTGCATACCCCAGATTGTTCAGTTTGTCAGTGACGGGGTATTTTGCGTAACTCTGATATTGAGATTGCCATCCCGTGCCAGGCACCCAAACGATTCCCGTGAAACCTGCATCACGAATCACATCTACCACTGGCTGAAAATAATCGTGGAGAGCCTTGTCGGAAGCCGAGCCATTCGCCAAGGAGACATGGACCGGCTCATTTGCCAATTCAATGGAAACCTGTCCTGCGTATTTCTGCACCGTAGCATTAGAAGCAAAGAGCTTCCAAACATTCTGCAAGTACTCCTGATAAGCATCTCCTACTTTCAATTCTTGCGGACAAACGCCAGGAGGGCGAACGACCACATAGAGTCCGTGAGCTAGCGCCTTCTCGATCAACTTAATATAAAGCTTGGAAAGGAAGATCTTATACCGATATTCCGAAAAGGCAGAGATATCGTTCTCACCAGATGGCTTTGGCTTGGTAGGGTCGTTGGTCCATGCAGGATCCATGTGAAGGCGAAAGACATCGCAATAAGCTCCATGTTCCTTGTCTGTAATCGCCGTGAAAATCTGTTCGAAGTAATTGAGACAAGGAGTCACATCACTTGGATTATAACCGCCCGTACCCCATCTATTGCCATTGAAGTATCGGTTGGGCGTGTCCATCACGCCATGCAAGACAACGGTCTTGCCATTCTCATCGACCAAGTTCTTCCCTTGCACATGCAGAGCAGGCAGATTGTCGGCCGCATTACCCACCATGACCATACAAGCCATAGCGAGCGTTAGTAATAACTTTTTCTTTTTCATATTCATTTGTCTTTATATTCTAGGTTTTATCATCTGTTTAGTCATATTCACAAGGGAAGCTTAAGTCATTACTGAGATAGGAACGAAAAATGGTTTTAAAAATGAGAAATGGCGCATAATCCCTACGCACCATTTCCTTATAAACCAATTAATCATGATTATTTCTAATCAAGTTTTTCCTATGCCATTCTATTTGGCAAATACATTTAATCTAAAATATATAAACCTAACTTAACCTAACCTTCGCATTATTCCTATTCGCTTGCAAAATTACTCATTAATCTATCATGTCACTTTTTACCAAGTAACCGATACTTTCTCTTTTACAATAGCTTGTTACATAAACTTTGTCAAATGTAACATTTTACGTTTTTTCGTCAAAAAGTACCATAAACAGAGGGTGTGTTTAAAGAAAAATACTTACCTTTGCAATTAGATTCTAATAACTTTACTAACAAACCAATTCTTCATGAACAGAATTACAATCTTTATATTAGCTATTTTCAGTACCCTTCTCACTTGGGCACAGAGCGGAAAATTATTCAATACTGACAATCAACTGTCCAGCAACCTTGCCACACAAGTTTACCAAGACACGAATGGTTTCATCTGGATTACCACTCGCAATGGCCTCAATGTCTATGATGGTTATAACTTCCAGGTCTTCAAGAAAGTGAACAATGGGAGTCATCATCTCAACACCAATTACATCAACTGTATCGCACAAGATCAAGATGGCTACATCCTCCTGGGTACCAACAGAGGTTTTCTCATCTACGACGGCACCCAGTTCAACAACGTAGAATTGCCTGACAAGGATGGAAAAGCCGTCACCACATACGTCACCCATATCTTGCTGCTCAAGAATGGAGATGTGCTTGTCGGCACATCTGGCTATGGCATCTTTGTCATGAAAAGAGGAACTCGCACGTGCATTCCTCTTAAGGCAACCGCCAACAAAATCACCTACATCAACAAGTTTCTTGAGGACAAGAAAGGAAGAATCTGGATTATCACAGAAGAAAAGAAACTTTATTGCCTCAACAAGAAAGGCATTCTCTCTACACATATCGCAGGAACAGAAGGCATCAAGGCTCATGACATCAAAGAAGACCGAAACGGCAAGCTGTATCTTGCCACCAAAGGCCAAGGTGTCTATCAGATGACACCTGGTTCTTCTGTATTCACCAAGATAGACAACATTGGCGACCTCCCCATCAACACCATCTACATCAGCCGAGACAACCGTCTCTTCATTGGTTGCAACGGCGAAGGTATCTCCATTTACAATCCTGTACAGGGAATCACCTATAGCAATCCTTACTTCAGCAACCAAACCAATTTGTCGAAAAGCAAGGTGGAGAGCATCATCGAGGACAAGCAAGGCAACATCTGGTTCAGCATGTTCCAAAAAGGTGTCTTTATGCAGACGCAAGGTCTCTATGACTTTGGCTACATGGGATTCCGACTGGGGAACCACAACCTCATCGGCGACAACTGTGTCACCAGCGTATTTGTCGATAAAGACAAGAACCTTTGGGTTGGAACCGACAAGGACGGAATATATAAACTAGGTATAGACGGCAAGAACATACTAGGGCATTATATGACCCAAGCTACCATCCTGTCCATTTGCCAAGACCTCAAGGGTCGCATCTGGGTAGGAACCTATACACAAGGAGCGGGACTGCTCGACGCAAGCGGCAACTACCATAGACTGAACATCCAAGAACTGAACAATGTCGGAACTTTCGACCTCAAATGCGACAAATGGGGAAACGTCTGGATTGCCACCATGGGAGAAGGTCTCATCAAGGTAAATCCTGACGGTGACGTGCAAATCCATAAGATGAAAAAGAATGCGGAAAACAACCTTGCGGTCAACAGCATTCCCAACAATTATATCGCCAAGATAGCACTCTCCAACGACCATTCACGAGTATATGTCGCTACTTCCGTGGGATTGGCATGCCTGGATATGAAGAAAAACAGTTGGTTATCCGCCTTCAATGGAAAGAACTGCCTCAACAAAGGCTCGTTCTCCCACTGCATCTTCGTAGATAGCAAAAATCGCATCTGGTATGGCACGGAAGATGGAGCATATTGTTATTCAACCCATGACCTCAAGCATCCCAAGCACTACACGATGACACAAGGTCTCTCAGACAACAGTGTGGCGAGTATCACGGAAGACTGCAAAGGACGCATCTGGATGGGAACGACCTGTGGCCTCAGCAAACTGAATGTTGAGACAGGCGATATCACCAAATTCTACACCGAGAACGGATTACAAAGCAATGAGTTCTCGGACGGTGCTGTATTTACCTCAAACAACAAGCGTTTGATTGTCATGGGAGGAACCGGTGGCATCAACTGGTTTGACGCCACACGTGTTAAGCAGCACCCTTGGCGTGCCAACGTCATCCTGTCAGGACTCATCTTGGGCAACAAGCCTGTCACTCCTTTTATGCAATCTGGCAGTTATACTATCACCGAATCTGGCACTTACAACACCCAAGAGTTTGAACTCTCTCACGATGACAACAACTTCACCCTGCAGCTTTCTACCCTTACATATAATAATGTAGAGCAAATTACCTATGCCTACAGTATCAATGGCGAAGCATGGCGCAAAGTACAAAGCGGTGTCAACGAGATTTCCTTCTCCCACATGCCAGCTGGTACCTATCATTTCAAGATAAAAGCCATCTGCAACAGCTACGAGACACCCGTCAAGGAGTTTAGCATCGTCATTCACCCAGTCTGGTATGCCTCTTGGTGGATGAAATGTCTTTATCTCATTGCCCTCATCGCCTTAGGTGCTCTCTATACGAAACATCGCAAACGCAAGGAAGAAGACCGTCTTCTTCTGCAAAAGCATATCCACGCCGAAGAGATGGGCGAGGCAAAGCTGCGATTCTTCATGAACATCAGCCATGAGATTCGCACTCCTCTCACCTTGATTCTCACGCCTTTGCTGACACTCATCAAGGAAGACAAGGACGCACATCGACAAGGTATCTACGACTTGATGCGCAAGAACTCGGAACGCATCCTGCACCTCATCAACCAGATGATGGACCTCCGTAAGATCGACAAGGGACAAATGGTGATGCGCATGTGCCAGACCGACATGGTAAGCTTTGTCAACGACGAGTACAAACTCTTTGAGCAACAAGCACTCGCCAAGCAAATCAACTTTACATTCGTGCATGACTGTGACAAACTAGACGTATGGATAGACCGCAACAACTTCGACAAGGTACTCATGAACGTACTATCGAACGCCTTCAAGTTCACCCCAACAGGCGGAAAGGTCAAGATGGCTCTTACCCACTCGCCTCATCATGTGCGCATCTCCATCAAGGACAGCGGAAAGGGAATCGACAAAGACAAGCTGGAAACCATCTTCCAGCGTTTCTACCAGAGTCCAACCAATCCTAACGACCGAAATGTAGGAACAGGTATCGGACTCGACCTGACACGCTCGCTCGTAGAACTTCACTACGGCACCATCATTGCTCGTAACAATGTGGGAGGGCAAACAGACAACCAATCTCCAAAAGACGACGAGTTCACGAGAGGTAGCGAGTTCCTCATCACGCTACCGTTAGGCAAAGACCATCTTAAACCAGAGGAAATCGTGGAGAGCCAACCAGAATACAACGAGGAAATCAATGAACTCGAAGTTGCAGAAATAGAGGACAGCCAGAATGATGGCGACAACTCACAAGGAGAAGATGAAAACTTGAATGACAAGACTGGAAATGCCAAGAGCATCATTGCACTTGTCGAAGATGACAATGCCATCTTGGAATATCTTGAAGCGCAACTATCAAGCAACTACGAGATACTCACCTTCCATAATGGCAAGGAGGCACTGCCTGAAATCATCAAGAGAAAGCCAGACCTCGTCATCAGCGACATCATGATGCCTGAGATGGACGGCAACACGCTCTGCACCAAAATCAAGGGCAATGTCAACACCAACCACATCCCTGTCATCCTCCTCACAGCCATGAGTCGCGAGGAAGACCAGCTGGCTGGCCTGGAAATGGGAGCCGACGCCTATATCGTCAAGCCTTTCAACATGGATATCTTGCGACGCACCATCCTCAACACCCTGTCTGTTCGCCGAACATTGCGCTACAAGTTCTCAGGACAAGAAAGCCAAGAAGACAAGGTGCAGCAAATCGAGATGGAATCGCCTGACGAACAACTGATGAAGCGCATCATGGATGTTATCAATGAGAATATGAGCGACTCTGACCTCAGTGTGGATATGATAGCCAAGCAAGTGGGTATCAGCCGTGTACACCTCCATCGCAAGATGAAGGAACTGACCAATCAAACGCCACATAGCTTCATCCGTAACATCCGACTGAAACAAGCCGCCAAGTTATTGAAAACTTCTCGTCAAAACGTCACAGACGTGATGTACACATGCGGCTTTTCCAATGCGGCAAGCTTCAGTACCATGTTTAAGAATCTCTATGGCTGCTCGCCACGAGAATATATGAATCAAGCACAACAAAAGAATTTGTAACAAGAAAAGACACTTGTGAGACAAAAAATAAAGTCTTGGTTACATTTCATACCTATACTTATCAAAGGAAAGTGGTAATTTTGCAAACGGAATCATCAAAACTATCATACATAATGAAACAGTTAGCAATCTTATCACTTTCCTGTATGCTTGCAGCTGGCGCACAAGCGCAGACTGCCCAGTTCGACTACTTCAAGTACGCAGGCAACGACAGCAGGTTTAATGTCGAAATCGACAAGACCCACCAGTACTACAACCCTATATTGGCGGGGTTCTATCCTGACCCAAGCATTTGTCGCGTGGGTGACACCTATTATTTGGTGAACTCTTCGTTCACTTTCTTCCCTGGTGTTCCTCTCTCCACAAGCAAAGACTTGGTAAATTGGAAGTCTGCCGGCCATGTGCTCGACCGCCCATCGCAAGTACCTCTCAAGGGACAGCATGTATCGGGCGGCATCTTCGCACCTGCCATCAGCTACAACAAGAAGAATAAGACTTTCTATATGATCACCACCAACGTGGGCGCGGGCAACTTCTTCGTAAAGTCAAAAGACCCATCGAAGGGATGGAGCGAACCTATCTACCTCAGAAAGATAGACGGCATCGACCCTAGCTTCTTCTTCGATGACAACGGCAAGGGCTACATCGTTCACAATGGTCCGGTAGTGGGCGGTGCCGACTACGAGGGGCAGCGCTCTATCCGCTGCTTCGAGTTCGATGTGAAGGGCGACTCCATCAAGGGCGACTTCAAGGAAATCTTGCGAGGTGGTACGCATGTCGAGAAGAAGCCAATCTGGATTGAGGGTCCACACCTCTTCAAGAAGGGCAAGTTCTACTATCTCATGTGCGCCGAGGGCGGAACAGGCGGATGGCACAGTGAGGTGATTCTCCGTGCCAAGAACCCGATGGGACCATGGGAGGAGAATCCTAACAACCCTATCCTCACCCAACGTACAGGTCTCGACACTAACCGAAAGGACCCTGTTTCCTCTGCCGGTCATGCCGACATCGTAGAGGATGGAAAAGGCAACTGGTGGGCAGTGTTCCTGGCTTGTCGTCCTTATGAGGAAGATATGTACAACACCGGTCGTGACACCTATCTGCTGCCTGTGACTTGGAAGGATGGATGGCCAGAGATTCTCGCCAAGAATACTCCTATATCTACAGTAGGCGAAAAGGCTGGATTGAAACCAGCGGAGAAGAACGAGTTCTCTGGCAACTTCAGCTATACGGACTATTTCGAGAGTATCAACCCAAGATGGATGATTCTACGTAATTATGAGCCATTTTTCGTAAAAGGCACAAACAGCAAGGGCATCAAGTTCAACCTCTTGCCTGGCAACATCTATAAGCGTGATCCGATGTCAGCCATCTGGGCTCGCCAGCAGCACGGCACATTTACCGCTGAGACTGAAATCAACTTCACACCTCGCAACGATAAGGAAATCGCTGGTCTAGCACTTCTCCAGAAGGAAGATCATAACTTTGTGCTTGGCAAGACCATGAAAAAGGGTCAGCTGATGGTTACCTTGACTCGTGCCGAAAAGAACAACGTTCAGATAGCCTCAGCTACTATCAAGGGCGGCAAACTAAAGCTCAAGGTAGAGGGGCACGATAGATATTACGACTTCTACTATGCCGAGGAAAATGGCGACTGGCAACTTTTGGCAAAGGGTGTAGATGCCAGCAACCTCAGTACCCAAAAGAGCGGTGGCTTCATAGGTGCCGTCATCGGTCTCTACGCAAGTTCTAATAAGGAATAAATAAAAAATGCTCCCC
>DKCU01000078.1:11022-25779 GCA_002451555.1 Candidatus Segatella albertsiae | reverse complement strand
GGGGAGCATTTTTTATTTATTCTTCACAATGTCCAGTGTCATTTTTCCGACCCAGATGGCACTCTTGCCATTTTGGTCAACAGGAACATCCTTTCCATCTAAGTTCTTCAAGTATTCAAGGTTCTTGAAGTAGGTATGACTATGACCACCGAGCACAAGGTCGATGTATCGAGTGCCAGGTACCATCTCGGTATCGTCGATGCCATCAATATCCCATCCTAAGTGAGAGAGGCAGATAATGACATCACACTTCTCTTTCTTCTTCAAGAACTCTGCCATCTCGTTACCTTTCTTGATTGGGTCAAGATATTTGATGCAACCATAGTTGGCCTCTGTTACCAAGCCCGCCAACTCTGGACAAAGACCGAATACACCGATTTTCAATCCCTTGCGACGGATAATGGTATAAGGTTTCACGATGTCTGCGAGCGGTGTACCCGTGAAATCATAGTTACTGCAAACAATCGGGAACTTCGCCATCTTAAAGATGCGCACCATATTGTCGATACCAAAGTCAAACTCATGGTTACCGATTGTAGCCGCATCATACTTCATCTCGTTCATCAATCCGACCTCCACGTCGCCCTTGAAGAGCGAATAGTAAGGAGAGCCCTGCGAGAAATCACCACTGTCAAAGAGCAACAAGTCAGGATTTGCCTTGCGTTCCTCCTTAATCATCGCCACACGACGGAGATACCCACCACGATTCGCCATCGCCGTGTCGGCGAGGTTAGGATTGATTGGCATTACACAAGAATGTGTGTCATTAGTATGTAAAACTACAAGTTTCTTCTGTGCCATGACATTGATGGCACACATACACATTATTATATATACTATATATTTCTTCATGATTTTATTCTATTACACATCTTCCTTCTATCTTAGACTCCACACTCTTGCCTTGCTTCTGCATCTCACGGAAGTAATCCATGATGATATAGCGCACGTTGTTTTCTTTCTGCTTAGGCGAAAGGACATCCGTGCCACTCTTGAAAGCCACAAGTTGGTCATTGCCTTCGGCGAGATAGTCGAGCGTAGCAATACGATAGGTCTTCGCTGGATCGATAGGTTCACCATTGATAGTTGCGCTCACAAGTTTTCCATCCTTTGTAATAACGAGGCGAACGGCATGGCTCAATCCCTCTCCCCCACGATGCGCAATCTGTTGGAAGAGTTCCGTCACCTTCTTGCCCGTAAGAGTCAAGAAGCAGATTTTGTTCTCGAATGGTGCCATGTCGTTGACATCTCCCACAGTAATCTTACCTTTGGCAAGGTTGCTTCGGATGCCACCCATGTTATAAACAGAGAAAACAGGTTGCTCATTGAATGCCTTGCCACCCCAAACCAAGATGTCACAAAGCAGATTGCTCAATTCACTCTCCGGGCGATGACGAGTCATATCGTGTGCGATACTTCCCACCACTGGTCCCATGATACTATCCACCTTATTTTTATAAGGGGCGATAAACTTGGCTGCCTCAGCATCTGGCTGTGCATCCCAACTCTTATCTATGAGGATGCGAGTACGTTCTACCTTGGCTACTTTATATTTTTGAGCGAAGGCAGGACTTGCCATTAGCGACAGCACAGCCAAGGCAAGCACAATTTTAAAACTATTTTTCTTCTTCATACTGCATGATATAATTATTCAGAAGGCAAAGGTACAAAATAAATCCACGAAATCAGCAAAATCAGCAAGAAAAACGATACGAGAAGTAAAGAAAACAAAAAAAACAAAGAGGAAAAGCTAAGAAAGTTGCTGTAAATTTGCAAGATACAAGAAAAAGTCGTAACTTTGCACCCGCTTTTCGGCGTAACCGCTGTTGTCAGGACAGAAGAGTTGTCCGTCCATGTTGCGTTGGAACGACAAACAATTTTTAATTCTATACAAAAAATGGATTTGATTAAAGTTGCTGAAGAAGCATTTGCAACCGGCAAGAAGTTCCCTGAGTTCAAGGCAGGTGATACTATCACAGTCGCTTACAAAATCGTCGAGGGTACTAAGGAGCGTATCCAGCTCTACCGTGGTGTTGTTATCAAGATCTCTGGTCATGGTGACAAGAAGCGTTTCACAGTTCGCAAGATGTCTGGTACAGTAGGTGTTGAGCGTATCTTCCCTATCGAGTCACCAGCTATCGACTCTATCGAGGTGAACAAGCGTGGTAAGGTACGTCGCGCTAAGTTGTACTACTTGCGTAACCTTACTGGTAAGAAGGCTCGTATCGCTGAGAAGAAGACTGTTGCCAAGGGTGCAGAGTAATTCTCTTGCTTACTATCCTAGTAAAAAAGATAAAAAGGAGATTCCTAGCAAATCTGATTTGCGGAATCTCCTTTTTTCGTGTTTTGAATCCGCTGAGTTTATATTAGTTCAAAGCTTAATCAATATCATCATCCGACGATGCTGACAACTCATGATCCTCATCCGTATCATAGCTGAGGTTGCCATCATCCTCCCCATCCAAAGCCTCATGGAAATCATCCCAGCTCTGGTAACCTACGAAAAGCGCCAACTTATTGAGCGTTTCCTTGGTAGGCTTTTCCTTACCGCTCACATAGTTCCATACCTTGTGCAACCCCTGAGCACTGATTTTCAGGTGATGCTTTACAGAAAAGAGCGTAGCCAACTTCTCGAAGTCAGCCCCATGAGGTATTTTCTTGCCTATTTTCTTCTCCACCTCCAACGTGAGGAGCTTCAAATCATTTTTCATAAAACCAACGTATTATAATCACACTAACGTATTTATTATCACACTAACGTATTCTCAAATATATGACGCAATATATGATTGCTTTCTCAAAAATATATCTCAAACAATTGCTTTCTCTATCATTTTGGCTGCAAAAGTACAAAAAAGTTTGGTTACATGATAGCAAAAAGCGAGAATTTTTGTAACTTTGCAGCAAATTCTTAATAAATACATCTTTGCAATGAAAGAATTAGCACTCAAGTACGGATGTAATCCGAACCAAAAACCTTCCAGAATCTTCATGGAAGATGGAAGCGAACTCCCTATCGAAGTGATTAACGGCCGTCCTGGCTACATCAATTTCCTCGATGCTTTCAACTCTTGGCAATTGGTCAAGGAGCTCAAGGCTGCCACTGGACTTCCAGCCGCAGCAAGTTTCAAGCACGTTTCTCCTGCAGGTGCAGCCGTAGGTCTGCCTCTCAGCGACACCTTGAAGAAGATTTACTTCTGCGATGACGTGAAGTTTGACCTTTCTCCTTTAGCATGCGCTTATGTTCGCGCCCGTGGAGCCGATCGTATGTGTTCTTACGGTGACTTCGTGGCATTGAGCGATGTTTGCGACGAAGCTACTGCCCTTCTCATCAAGCGCGAGGTAAGCGACGGCGTGATTGCTCCGGGCTATACCCCAGAGGCCATCGAAATCTTGAAGGAGAAGCGCAAGGGTACTTACAATGTCATCCAGATTGACCCTAACTACACACCAGCTCCTATCGAGCGCAAGCAAGTGTTCGGCGTGACTTTCGAGCAAGGCCGCAACGAAGTGAAGCTCGACGACCCTGCATTGTTCGAGGACATCCCTACACAAAACAAGAACTTCCCTGCTGATGCGAAGCGTGACCTCATCATCGCACTCATCACTTTGAAATATACCCAGAGCAACTCTGTTTGCTATGTCAAGGATGGTCAGGCCATCGGTATCGGTGCCGGTCAGCAGAGCCGTATCCACTGTACTCGTCTCGCTGGTAGCAAGGCTGATGAGTGGTGGTTGCGTCAGTGCCCTAAGGTCATGAACTTACCTTTCAAGGAGAAGATTCGCCGTGCCGACCGTGACAACACCATCAACGTGTATATCTCCGATGAATGGGAAGACGTTCTTCAGGATGGCGTTTGGGAGCAGTTCTTCACAGAGAAGCCAGAGCCATTGACTCGTGAGGAGAAGAAAGCTTGGATTGCCAAGAACACAGGCGTATGCCTCGGTAGTGATGCTTTCTTCCCATTCGGCGACAACATCGAGCGTGCCCACAAGAGTGGCGTGGAGTATATCGCACAGGCTGGTGGCAGTATCCGTGATGACAATGTTATCGAGACTTGCGACAAGTACGGTATCGCCATGGCGTTCACCCACGTTCGTTTGTTCCACCATTAATTGAGTGAAGAACGAAGAGTGAAGAGTGAAGAATTCTACACCCGTTAATACAAATACAATATGAGTGATATAGACGATATTATCATGGGCGGCATGGTCTTCAAGGCTGGCGGTGGTCCGAAGAAGGACGACGACGGCAAGGTGAAGACCAAGGCTAAGAAGAAGAAATACATCACTGGTGCCCACGGCAGTGGTTCGGCTCGTCAGAAGGCGAAGTATCGCCAACAGCGTGCCAACCGCAAATCACAGAAGAAATAGTTTATCCTATTTCAGTTTATTCAATAGACAGCAAGTTTGTTTGAAACAAGCTTGCTGTTTTTTTTACCGATTAAGCGTAAACCCCTTCACCCTTCACCTTTGGCTCTGAAACGCCGATAAACAAAGGCTTTCCCAAGGGTGAAGGGTTCTTTTTAACCCTTCACCCACCTTTCACCTTACATTCACCTGTTATTTCCTTTCCGAAACCAAGTTCACGCTCAACTTATGGAAGTATTTAATCATAACTTATGACCAAACATAATCATAGCTTATGACAAAGCATGACCATAACTTACAATCATGAGAATTATAACTTATAGAGCAGATGACAGGTGATGAAGGGTGGATGAAGAGCTAAAAATACCCTTCACCCTCCGAAACGCCGATAAACAGGGCACTTTAGAGCAAAAAGATGAAGGGTGAAGGGTATTTGAGAGTATGCGTCTTGAAAAAGATTTCGTGCGCTTTCTGCAACCTTAAATAGGTAACTGTCAACTATGAGGACAGCCAGCTGTTTAAGATTTGACAGTTCGCTGTCTTAGTAAAACAGTTGAATTATCTCAACATGATAGCCGTATAAATGCGACCGCTATTGACTCCTAGCTTACGAGCCGAGAAATACTCGTCACTATGAGCATAAGTACAAATATCAGACATCAGGATGTTCTCATCCTTGACTCCCAAGTTCAACAAAATCAATTTGTTGGAGAGCGGAAGATTGATATGCCATTTTAAGGGCTGTTCGATATTTCCCTCAGCCGCCAGGCGATTACGTTCCGCCGCATCAGCATGAAAAGCAGCATTTGGGCGTTGCTCTGCTATTTTATCCATCGGAAAAGCTTCCTGCTCAAAAGCCTCATAAACCTCGTCTCCCACCTCGAAATTGTCAAGGGAGATACCAGGTCCGATCACAGCCTTCAAGTTCTTCGGCTCAGTCTTATAAGCGAAAGCCATCTCTCGTATGGTCTTATCTACGATACGAGCCAAGGTTCCTCTCCAGCCTGCATGTATCGCAGCCACCACATGGTGCACCTCATCATAAAGAAGCACAGGAATGCAGTCGGCTGTAGAAACACCCACACAAACACCCTTTTGGTCCGTCATGACAGCATCCACGCCTTCAAGTACCATTTTACGATTGCTTTCTGGCATAGAAAAATACTCTGCGGTAATCTGTCGCACCTCCACTTCATGCACCTGGTGAGGCATGATGATATGATCTGTGGCTATTCCCAGCTCTTGCGCAAGTCGCTTACGGTTCTCTACCACATTCTCTGGTTCGTCGCCACAGTACTCATTGATATTGAATTCGCCGTAGCTGCCTTCGCTCACCCCACCCTTTCGAGTAGTGGAGAAAGCCAAGACACCATCAGCTATAGAATATTCTTTTAGCATATTATTACTCGTATTCGAAATCATCGAGGTCATCTACATCCTCGATTTCATCCTCGTCAATATATTCCACGATGTCCTCGCCCTCTGCAGCCAGCTCTTGCTGGAAACGAGACATATCCTTGTCACGATGCACAAGAGTGTCCTCGGCTGTAATCTCCTGTAGCTTGTTGCTCTCGGAGTTGAGTTCCTTCCAGAGCACATCCTTGAGTTCCTGGATTCCCTGTCCAGTCACGGAGGAAATAAAGACCACAGGCAGGTCGGTAGGCAGTGTTTCCTTGAGCATCTCTATGAGTTCCTCGTCGAGAAGGTCACACTTAGTGATGGCAAGCACACGATGCTTGTCGAGCATCTCCGGATTGAAGTTCTTCAACTCACCCAAGAGCACCTCGTATTCTCTCTTGATGTCATCGGTATCACCTGGAACCATGAAGAGCAAGAGGGAGTTTCGCTCGATATGACGAAGGAATCGCAAGCCCAAGCCCTTACCTTCGCTTGCGCCCTCGATGATACCTGGGATGTCAGCCATCACGAAACTCTGATGGTCGCGGTAGTCCACGATACCCAACGATGGCTCGAGTGTAGTAAATGGATAGTTGGCGATTTTTGGTCGGGCACTCGACACTGCGGAAAGCAAAGTGGATTTACCTGCGTTAGGGAAACCTACGAGACCCACATCCGCCAAGAGTTTCAGCTCCATGATGATGGTCATCTCCTGCATAGGCTCGCCTGGCTGTGCATAGCGAGGAGCCTGGTTGGTAGAGGTACGAAACTGGAAGTTGCCCAGTCCGCCACGACCTCCCTTGAGCAGCAAGACTTCCTGCCCATCGTATGTCACGTCGCATACATACTTGCCGGTCTCGGCATCATATACCACCGTACCGCAAGGTACATCTATATAAATATCCTTGCCATCGGTGCCATGGCACTTGTCACGTCCTCCATTACCTCCATGCTCAGCAAAGAAGTGGCGCTGGTATTTCAGGTGCAGCAACGTCCAGTAGTTGTGGTTGCCGCGAAGATAGATGCTTCCTCCACGTCCGCCATCGCCACCATCTGGACCACCATTAGGTTGGTACTTCACATGGCGCAAGTGCATGGAGCCTTTACCACCCTTACCAGAGCGGCATTTTATTTTTACATAATCTACGAAATTGGATTCAGCCATAATAAATTAAGTTAGGAGTTAGGAGTTAGAAGTTAGAAGTGCAGAGTGGGACAAACCGCCCGACTCCAAACTCCTAACTTCTAACTCCTAACTAAAAAAAATTAAAGAGCGTCAATCACTGCGCAAACACGAGCGAAGATCTCATCTACTGTACCGAGACCCTCGATGTGGTGGTGGATGCCTTCCTTCTCATACCAGTCGATGAGAGGAGCAGTCTGAGTGTGATAAACGTTGAGACGCTTCTTGATAGTCTCCTCGTTATCGTCAGAACGACCACTCTCCTTACCACGGTTGATGAGACGCTTCATCAACTCATCCTCAGGAACAGCCAACTCGATCATGGCAGCCACCTTGTGACCACGCTCAGCGAGCATCTTCTTCAAAGCCTCAGCCTGTGGAGTGGTACGTGGGAAGCCATCGAAGATAACACCAGCATGCTCCTTGCCGAAACTATCATATACGCTTGCGAGGATGTCGATCATCAACTCGTCTGGAATCAACTGACCATTGTCGATATAACCCTTAGCAGTCTTACCAAGCTCCGTACCATTCTTGATTTCATTACGGAGTACATCACCTGTAGAAATGTGACCGAGACCATACTTCTCGATCATCTTGTCGCTCTGTGTGCCCTTACCTGCACCTGGAGCGCCGAAAATTACGATATTCTTCATTTTTATCTTTATATAATATATTATGTTGTAATTGCACTAGTTCATATGTTTCTGTCCCCAAGGAGATAACATGATTGCAAAAAACGTACCATATATCAGTACAAACAACCCTAAAAAAATTAAAGTATTCATATTAATTCCTCCTGTTTTTATGATTAAACTGTTTGTATTTTTTACGATTCTTCGCTTTTTCGTCTTTGTCCTTTTGATTAAAAAACCACGCCAATCCTAAAAGTCCCACACCTATGAAAAGACTTAATGCATAAATCAACCAATGTTCTTCTTCACGAAAGTCATCAACGAAGGATGTCACAAATATAACCGTCAAGAAATATTTGGAGACATCCAAACAATAATCTCTAAAATTTATCCCACATCACTTATCCCATCTTATTCCACAATCGTATAGATGTCCCGGAGGTTGCGACCTTCCTGGTCGTAGTCCAAGCCATAGCCCACGATGAAGTCGTTAGGGATTTCCATCACCGCATAGTTGATGTCAAGGTCAACCTTCAAGTTGCCTGGCTTCACGAGAAGAGAGCAAATCTCGATGCTCGCAGGATTGAGTTTCTTCAATTCCTCTATCATGTGAGCCATGGTAAAGCCAGAATCGACGATGTCCTCCACGATGACCACGTGGCGACCCTCCAAGTTTTGGTTGATGCCCATCAGCGTCTTCATGCTACCCGTAGAGGAAGTCCCCTCGTAGGAAGCATACTTCACAAACGAAATCTCGCTCGGAATAGTAATCATACGCATCAAGTCGGCTGCGAAGATAAACGAGCCATTCAATACTGCCAAGAACACAGGAGTCTTGCCCTCGAAGTCCTTGTTGATACGGTCGGCTACGACCTTAACTTTCTTCAAAATCTCTGCTTCTGGAATAGAAGTCTTAAAGGTTTTGTCCTTGATTTTAACTACGCCCATAGTCTTTGAAATAAAATATTTTGTGCAAAATTACAAAAAAAACACGAAACATCATGCTTTCAATGGGCTTTTTTTAGTACTTTTGCACAAAAATGAAATAATATGAAGATTTTCACTAGCGCTCAGATTCATGAGCTTGACAAATATACCATCGAGCATGAGCCGATTTCTTCGCTCAACTTGATGGAACGAGCGGCGAAGGCCATCACCCGAAGCATCGAGGAAGAATGGTCCAACCGCACACCCGTCGTCGTGTTTGCTGGTCCTGGCAACAATGGTGGCGATGCTCTCGCCGTCTCCCGACTACTTGCCGAGGACGGCTACCAAGTGTCGGTCTATCTCTTCAACGTACATAACAAACTCTCTGCCGACTGCGCCGCCAACAAGAAAAGGCTGTTGGAAGGCAAGCGCACCAAGCTCTTTACCGAAGTGACGGTCAACTTCGACCCACCACAGCTCACAGAGTACACCTTGGTGATAGACGGCCTCTTCGGAAGTGGGCTCAACAAGCCCTTGGCTGGTGGATTTGCCGCCATGGTGAAATACATCAACCAAAGTCCTGCCAAGGTGGTCAGCATCGACATTCCATCGGGCATGATGTGCGAGGACAACACCTACAACATCCACGCCAACATCATCAAGGCTGACCTGACATTGACCCTCCAGCAAAAGAAGCTTTCCATGCTCTTGGCGGACATGCAGCAATATCTGGGACGCTTGAAAGTGCTGGACATCCGTCTCTCTCCTGAATTTATCAATCAAAGCGATTGTAAATACCGTCTCTTGGAAGAGAACGACATCCGTCGATTGCTCATGGCGAGAAATGACTTCGCCCACAAAGGCAACATGGGCAACGCCCTCATGATAGCAGGAAGTTACGGAATGACAGGCGCAGCCATACTTGCCACCAAGGCTTGTTTAAGAGCTGGTGTTGGCAAGGTGACTACCCATACTCCCAAGCGCAACTACGACATCATGCAAATCTCAGTCCCAGAGGCTGTTCTCCAACTAGACCATGAGGAGACTTGCTTCAGCGAACCGACCGAGACAGAGAACTTCAGTGCCGTTGGCATCGGTCCTGGCCTGGGAACCAACGAGGGAACCGCCATCGCTTTGATAGCCCAGATACGTCGCACCTCTTGCCCACTCGTCCTCGACGCCGATGCCCTCAACATCTTATCGAGCCATAGAGCTTGGATGCAACAGTTGCCAAAGGACATCATCCTGACTCCGCATCCCAAAGAACTCGACAGACTGGCAGGCAACTCAAGCACCAACAGCTACGAGCGGCTTGCCAAAGCGAGCGAATTGGCAGAAAGGCTACAGGGATATGTCATCTTGAAAGGTCATTACTCAGCCCTTTGTTTACCAAACGGGCACATCGAGTTTAACTCCACAGGAAACAGCGGCATGGCAACAGCTGGCAGCGGCGATGTGCTCACGGGAATCATCACCGCCCTTTTGGCTCGTGGCTACAAACATGTGGACGCTTGCCGACTCGGCATGTACCTCCACGGATTGGCAGGCGACCTTGCCATCAAGGACATCGGAAAGGAAAGCCTCATCGCCAGCGACCTCATCAATTATTTGCCAAAAGCATTCTTACGACTGGAAGATTGATATCTCACATGGCAAGAGTCAAGAACTTAATAAAAACAAGTTATCTAGCAGAAATCAGGAACCCATCAGATAGCATTCCTGATTTCTGCTATTTTCATCTCTAAGGTACGCTTCAAGTCATCTTTCCGTTCCATGTTCAGTTTCTTGCGGATATGACATCTCTGACTTGTGATGTTTGATTCCGACTTACCCAACCGATGGCAGATTTCCTTCAAGGACTTTCCATGAAGAACCAGTTTGCACACCTCCTTCTCGCTCTTGGTCAAATCCGCGCAAACCATATCCCATGCCAAGCGTTCCACCTCCTCCTTGCGCAATCGCTCAGTAGCATGGCTTATGATACGCTGTCTCAAACCAGGGTTCAACCGTTCCATCAACATACCTGCCTTGTCATAATCCATGTCCCGAAGGTTTGCCAACATCTCCAAGGCACGTCTCTCCTCCCGGCTCACCTCACGAGGTTGCCGCAATCCCTTGGTCACCTTACTCATATTATAAGTAAACACATAGAGTATCATCATCAAACCTACCAACATAGGCTTGAGAGAGAATAGGAAAGCATCTAAGGGCTGTGTCATCGCATAAAATCCAATCATGAGAAATGTGAGCACAGTTATCACAAGTGCCGTTGTCTGCAACACCAAGCTCAAGGTGGATATTGCCAAGATGAACATGACAAATATATTGCCCAATACGGAAACGTGGTCGTCCATGTCGCCAAAGTAAGTGCAAAAGACAGAATCCACCATCAACTTGACTGCCACGAGAACAAACAATCCCGATACTCCACGACAAAAATCCATCGTCTGTCTCCATATCATCCCTTGTATTATCAAGAAAGCCAAAAGATGAGCACTTGCCGCAGCAAATCCCCAAGGCTGCCATATCAAAAGAAACAACACAAAATGGAATGGAATCATCAAGATTTCAATCAGCGTCAAGAAGAGATAAGCGATAACCCTGCGCCTATCCACGACACCACAATACCGAGGACAAAGATACAGTTCGACGTACTGTATCAATCTTACCATGTTTGAACTTAACTCTTTCATTTTATCACTTTCTTTTATTCACAATATAAATCCTTTACTTTACCTAATCCATGACTGGATGATGCAAAGATAATGCAAACGAGCGCAATGAAAGCTTGCTTTCATATTGCCGAGTGCAGCTTATCTTCTGCAAAGGTAATACTTTTCTGTGAATAGAAAAAGGCACTCAAACAAAACAACAAGCCATCTTATCAAAAGCTTCTGACAAAATAGCAAAAGGAAGATGACAAATTTACAAAATCAGTGGACAAATTTACAAACCAAGATTTATCATTATTAGCAACGTATTGATTTCAAAGCCCTTACATAACTCCTATACGAACCAAATCCCGCTGCAATCGCCAACTGTTCTTTTTTGATTTCAGGGTGCTCGGCAAGATAATCTTGCGCATATTTCAGCCTATAAGAGTTAATCAGGTGATAGAAACTCTCGTAATTTGTCTTGATGGCATGGGTGAGATAAGTACGATTCGTGCCTAGCTCCGCAGCAAGTTCGACAGCTGTGTAGCCAGGACGAAGATAAGGTTGGTCTGTCACCATCAGTCTCTCGATACGCTTGAATAAACGCACGTTCTCATCTTCCAATTCCAAGTTGGTTTGCATCTCATCCGTCATTTCCTCCAATTCCGATGGATGCTCAGATGAATCCATACTTAGTAACTGAGAAACCAGCAACAAGTCGTCATTTTCGGGTGACACCTGTGAGTCGAGCACATAGACCAAGAATACAAGATGCCAAACAATCAAAACCAGCTGGACGAATGCCAATGCCATACGGCTTTGGGCGACAAGAGGCAAAGAGGTGAGGACGAAGATAACCAACATGGAAAACAAGGCAGTATAACCCATTCGGGTAGGAACTGAAAGATCGTCCGAATAATTGTCCTGCGACTGCGCCTTCAACTGACAGTACAGTTTCCAACAAAACAATGCCAAGAGTATATAAGCCAGTAACGAGACCGTACTCAATGCGACTACCAGCGACATCAGATGCCCCTCACACCAGTGAGGCAACACCAGAGCCAATGCCACAAACAATATTTCAGCCACAAAAACAGGAAGTCCCATCCATATCAAAGGCAATGTATCCCGCCCTGAATGGCGCGCCTTGAAATAAGCGAAGCATACCATCACAGCCGACAAAGGATAGTTGACAGCCAGCACCGAACAAGCAGTCAAGAAACAGACATCACTGGCAGGATTTATAATATAAGGTATCTCTAACAAGACAAACAAGCACATGATAGACAACCATTTCCTTGCTGGAAAATAATAATAGGGATTGTGCTTATAGGGAGCACAGACGTGAAACCAACGCACCACAGCGAAATACAAAGCCGAGAACACATGCAGCAACGCTACGGAATAATAGAAGAGCATCGGCTGAGAGAAAATGGACAGCTGATTCTGAAATAATGCGACATGTGACATAAGCTATATAATTAAAGGTAATCTAATTGGTTGATGCAAATTTATGAAATAAAACAGAAAAAACAGCATTTTCAGTTGGCGAATTAACAACTTTAAGTATTTTTCAGTTGTAAAATCAGAAAAAAAAGAGGAAATCAGTATTTTTCAGGGTAGAAATATTTGGAGACGAGTGGAATTTCTCCTAATTTTGCCATCGCAAGTTCGAAATCATCGGACTGCTCAGAACGAAAAAGACAAGTTCGTCATATATAGACAAGAAATCTATCATTTAACGATTCTAAGAACTTTTTACAGAATACGATTCTAAGAACATTATTTAAAATATTAAGGTTATGAAGAAAAAGATGATTATAGCATGGCTCGCCTGTATGGGCATCTCCCTGACAGCGACAGCACAAGAAGCCGCCATCAAGACAAACCTATTGTATGATGCAACGACTACCTTCAACCTTGGAGTAGAGTTCGGTTTGACACCCAAGTGGACGCTGGACGTATCTGGCAATTACAACCCTTGGACATTTTCCCACAACAGGAAATGGAAGCATTGGCTAGTTCAACCAGAGGTTAGATACTGGTTCTGCAACAAGATGATGGGACACTTTCTCGGCTTCCATGCTCTTGGCGGACAGTACAACATGGGCAACATCGACGCCGACTTCATGCTGTTGGGCACGGATTTCTCCAAATTGAAAGACCATCGCTTCGAGGGATGGATGATTGGCGCAGGCATTGCCTACGGATACACCTGGGCACTCTCCAAGCACTGGAACCTCGAAGCGGAACTAGGACTAGGCTACGTTTTCTCCCGATACGACCAGTATGAATGTGAGAAATGTGGCGAGAAAGTGGAAAACGACAAAAGCCACCATTATGTAGGTCCTACCAAGGCTGCCATCAACTTAGTCTATGTATTTTAAATACTACAATTATGAGAACATTCCATAACATCCTATCATTCCTTGCCACCGCATGGTTCTTCCAATACCTTCCTGTCTCTGCACAGACATTGACTGGCGGTGGAATCAGCATTCTCAACAAGGAAGTGAAGAAGACAGGTAACCAAGTGGAAGTCAACATCGACTTCAAACTCGACGACTTGAAAGTCAAGAGCAACAAGGGAAGCATCCTGATTCCGATGATTGTCAACCGTGATGACACGCTCAAGATGTCAGCCGTGGAAATCATGGGAAGAAAGCGGTACATCTATTATCTACGCAACCACAAGACGGCGACGCCTAATCCTCTGGTCGTGGTCAAACGCAACAACAACGAACCGCAAACCATCCAGTATTCTTACACGACACCATATCGCACCTGGATGGACAACTCACAACTCGTCATCGGTCAAGATGTCTGCGGCTGCAACCAAGCCATCGTAGAGGAAGGTTTACTCAGCCATGCAGGAGACATTCTTCACAAAGAGCCTGAGAAGCCAAAGGGCTGCGAGAAGCCTAAGACCAAGGAAATCAAGATACACCAGGAGAAGGGAACTGCCAGGTTGCACTTCAACGTCAACAAGTTCTTCATCAACACCAAGTTGGGCAACAACGACGCAGAAATCAACAAGATGTGCAAGACCATTGACAGGGTCAAGAACAACACCAATGTACGCATCGTCTCCATCGTCCTTCATGGTTACGCATCCCCTGACGGCAACTACGACAACAACAAGAGACTTGCCGAGAATCGTACCAAGGCGGTCTATGAACATCTCATCAGCATCTATCCAGTGGAGAAAGACTTGATACAATTCACATCTACTGCCGAAGACTGGCAAGGAGTGCGCGACTATATCGAAAAGCATGACATTCCACAAAAGAACATCGTGCTCAACATCATCGACAGCGACATGACACCAGACGAGAAGGAAAGAACCATCGCCCTCAAGGCAGGTGCCGCCCATCGCTACTTGATACAGAAAGTATATCCGCAGTTGCGCCGTACAGAGTACTTCATCAACTACGAGATAAAAAACGAAATCGAGAAGTAGAAAACATATCGCTATACGGGCTTGAAGCGGACGATACGACAAAACTGCCATATGGTTGAAAACTGACGATACGACAAAACGGACCGTATGACAGAATACTGACGATGCGACAAAACGGACCGTATGACA
>DKCU01000078.1:0-10945 GCA_002451555.1 Candidatus Segatella albertsiae | reverse complement strand
TACTGACGATACGACAAAACGGGCTGTAAGCCCAAAAGCTTCAAGCCCAGGGCAGCGCCCTGGGAAAACACGCAAACAAAGTACGCCCTGTAAGGGCAAAAGCATAGCATTTTTAAGGTTGATTAAATACAAGTAAAAGATGATCAAATACAAATTATGCGAAACTCTTTGAATATAAGTATAAGTAAAAATATTTGTTTAACTTTTTAAGAACTAGAGATTATGAAGAAAATGAATCTTTTCGTAATGAGTTTGCTCGCAATGGCAGCATTCACATTCAACAGTTGTAGCAGTGATGATAGTTTGTCACCAAGTACAGGGCAACAGACCATCGGAGATGGCTATTTCATGACTGTATCCTTCCCTAAAACACAGGCTACTCGAACTGCCCAACAGGAAGCCAAAGAGAATGGCACTGCAGAAGAGAGTACTATCACCAATGGAACCATCTACATCTACGATGGAGACACCCGTGTCTTCTGTAAGGACTTGACTGCCTCCGATTGGGAGACCAACACAGCACCAAACACAATCGGTACGACCAAACCTTTCAAAGTTTCCATCAACAGTGTGACCGTAGGAAAGGAATATACGGTTTATTTCTTGGCTAATTCTTCGATGAATACCGTTCCTTACCCAATGACAAGTAACTTGGAATTGGCAGCTTCATCCACAGGTGGTGCCGAATATGCAACTGCAAACAAGTTTGTCATGTTCAACCAAAATGACGAAAGTAAGAAAGCCGGACATAGCAAGGTTATATTCACAGAAGCTTCAAAAAACGAAGCCAACAAGGTTACCGCTGGCGACATCTACTTAGACCGTGTTGTAGCTCGAATCGATGCCCCTACCGTAAACAATCCTGAGATTAAAAACAAGGAGAATGTCACAACCACCAAGAACCTCAATGTCATCGAGAGCGTAACTTACGATGGTTACACTTTGACGAACATGGCTAACAAGTCATACCTTGTTCAAAACTGGACCGAAACTGCAACCCCATGGAGTTTGAACATTCCTGGCAGCATGACTTACTACAAGCCTAACAGCTACTACGGCGATGAGTGGCAAGCAGAGAACTTAGCAGATTTCACAAACAAGGATGTCAATTATGTTTTCGAAAATACCACTACCGACGAATCCAAAGCCACAGGTATGTACTATAAGTTCACTGTAACTTTGAAAGACAACGCAGGTAATCACAAGGACTTTGAGGATGGCACATTCTACCGTGTGAACCATAAGATATACACATCCTTGCAGGACATCAAGGCTGACAAAGACGAGCCATGGCCATTCGTTGACACCAATGGAAATTCCATCAGCGTAGAGGATGCTCTCAAGATGATAAAGGGTGAAGTAGAAGGTGTTACATTGGCAGATGTGAGGCAGAAATACCACATTGACGTGTTCGAAGCTGGTGCTGTATATTACAAGTACACCATCAACGACAAGTATTATGCACCTACAGGCTACTACTCTATTCTCAGAAATAGCGTCTATAAGTTGACCGTCAACAACATCTGGGATCTTGGCAAGGACGTTCCTAATGGTCCTAACCCAGAAGAGGAGTACAACTATTGGATGGATGTAACTGTAAATGTCAACCCTTGGGTTCTCAACACCATCGATGTCGAACTGAAATAACAATCCAAGACTTCAATTTCTGTACAAACATTATAGCAAAAGCTTATCAATCTCTCGGGGGTTCTCTCTCCGCCTCCGAGAGATTCAACCCAACAAAAGAGAAACTCACCTTCAAGAGACAGAAGCAAAAAACTCAAAATGACAACACATCACCAAGCCACCTATGAGTGGGACGTAACTAGTACTTACAGAAAGTACAATTGGAGAAGACTATCAGGATGCCAATTCCTTGGCACACAACATATAACTTTTCTAAGAATATTAACAACATAAAGATTTAACGATATGGCAAACTTCATCAACACTCGCTTGTGCCAACTCGCACATATCACCAGCCATTGGGGTAACTTGGTTCTTATCCCTGCCATAGCTATCGCCTCCTTGTCCTCGTGTATCAATGATGACTTGGACGTTTGTCCTGCACCAGAGCCGCCTACGCCTGCCAAAAGCAAAGTGGCGCTTCAGTTCAACTATACCTATAATATAAAAGAGGCTGACGCTTTTGCATCGGAAGTCAAAAACCTCAACGTCTATGTCTTCGACGAGAACGGCAAGTTCTTCGACTCTTATATCCAGAGTTCGGATAAGTTTGAGACAGGGCACACCATGGAGATTTCCGACTTGAAAGACGGCAAATACACCTTCGTCTGCCTGGCTCGTGACCGTCAGCCAATAAGCAGAGCGGAAGGAGACGAAATGGAGTTCAGTTTTTCTTCCCTCACTCCTGGTGTTTCCACCATCAATGACTTGACCGAAAAGATGGGCAAGGAGAACCAACAGGGAGAATTGGAAAACAACAAAGACTTCGCTGCGCTCTATACGGCACAGACTTCCATCGACTTCAAGCGACTGGACGAGAAAGGAAGAGAAGGTCAGGTAGTAAAAGGCGAACTGAGTCTGATGAAATGCACCAAGACCTATCGCATCGTATTGCTCCCTTATGAGAACGAACAAGTGCAATTCTCACCCGAGAACTTTGATGTTCGCATCGAAGGTTCGGCTGCTTGGCTCGACCACCAAGGAGAAAAAGTCAAGAACGAAGGCATCACTTATCTCCCATATAACACAGAGTTGAAAGGCAACTACAATGGAGAAACGACCGTGGAAGGAAAGCCAATCGACCAAGCCTTGGTCTATGACCTGTCATCTTCCCGAATGTTCGAAAGAGAAACGGATCAAGCACCCGAAGTCAAGCCAACAAATCAAGCCAAAGGGCAGTTCCAACTATCACGCAGTTACGACGAGTACGACGACAAGCGAATCATCATTACCGACTTGCGTGACAAGGAGAAGCCAAAGGTTGTTTTCAACCACTCTCTCCCTTGGTTCCTCGCCCTCTGTGGAGAGACGGCACGAAACAAAGACTGGAGCGACCAGGAATATCTCGACCGACAAGACCATTACGTCTTGACCTTCTATGTTCCAGACAAACGAGACTATAATCTAGATGCTAAAGTAAAAGTGAATGGATGGGTCTATAACCTACAGAACTCGGACTTAGGAGGAAATGATTCCTCTCAGAACTCATCTAAGAACAACCAAACTTTTTCATCCAATCCATAAAGAAAGGAGAAACTTATGAAAAGATTTATCCAAGCATACGACCAAGAGAATCGGCTGAAGACTTTCGTGATGGCACTGATTACTCTATTGCTATCCGTACTGTTGGTCAGCCTGTTTGCCTCTTGCGTCTATGACGATTACGATATAAAGACCGCCAACTCGCAGGGCGATACTTACCTGAGCCTCAACTTTCCTATCTCCGCTCCTACCGAGACAAGAGCAGGCTTAGATGACAATCCAGCCAATCCTGTATCGGAGAGCAGTATCCATAGCATCCGAATCTGGGCGTTCAACTCCCAAGCGAGCAGTGACGATGCCATTGCCATCGGCTATCGGGAAGAGATATTATCCACTCCTGTCAATGGCGAGAACGAAGTGAAAAACGTCAGCATGAAGTTGCCTCGCTCTATCGCAGGAAGCGAACTGAAAAATCTCGACCTCTATATCCTGGCTAACGCTGAAAGCATCGAAGATGCATCGGATGGAGCACAAGGGATTTCAGAAGAAAATCAAGGTTCTTTCGAGAGTGTCACTTCCAAGAAACTCATGACCAAGAAACAGTTGAGAAACCTCGTCATCAAAAGCCAGTTTGGCATCACCTCCGAAGGAAAGCCACAGGCATCGGAAGTACCTAGTAGTGGTCTTCCTATATCGCGTGTCATTACGAACATTTCCGTCGCCGACCATGTAGCAGACACCGAAACGGAAGCATACGCCAAAGCCGTCTCGATTCCATTGGTGAGAGCTGTCTCCAAGCTCCATTTCTTCTTCGCTCGCAAGAAAGATGCAGGAACAGACGAAGCATTTGTCAGCAGAATCGAACTCGATGACGACATCATCCCGACAGAGAGTTATGTCTTTCCCGATGCGGCAACCCTCACAGAGAAAGAATCCGCGGGGTTGACTTCCACTCGATATGGCGGTGAAACATCCTATGTCAATACGAAGTTGCTACTGGATGGAGTTGCCAACAAATACATCAGCAACGTGGAAGACCCTACGATATATCGAAGGAAGGAGAACGAGAAGGCGCCTGATTACATGGAACGCCTCAGCGATGCCAACTTCATCTCCCGAAATCGCACGTACCTTCGGGAAAGCAACAAGCCTATCACTGGCAAGATCTATTTCAAGCAGAGTAGCGACTCTCCCGAGCAGAGCGTAGCTTTCAGCATACCATCGAATAGGAAACCTGCTGCACGCAACCACGAGTTGGTAGTCTATGGCTACTTCACGGAAGGAGGAAAACTCATGATTGAGCCTACAGTTCTCGACTGGGAAGACGGTGGAAAGTATGACTATATAGATAAGGTGGAAATCCATACCATCGTGGAAGGCGACTACCAAACCCAAGATGACAGAATACAAGTGGCTTACAACGACCCAACATTCGGGCCAATGTTTACTTTCGAGAACATCTTTACCGCAGGCAGGAAGTGGGCTTTGCAAAGCAGCAATCCCAACTTTGGTTTTGTCATAGCAGGCGATAGTTCGGGAGAAATCAAGGATTACATCCAAGGCAACGGCTACAAGGAGAGCATCAGTTTCTATGTCGTGCCAAAATATATTCTTGATACGACAAAGCCACACGAATACGAGGCTGAAATCTTCCTGACGGTAGGCGTAAGCAACAAGGCTCTCATCAATGTGGGAGAAGGCGAAGAGAAACTGCCTGGTACTTCCACCGAGATTCATTTCATACAAGTGAAATAACAGGTATAAAAGAATACGATTATGAAAACAAGAACTATATTTAAGAATACTTGGACTTGGATCGGTATGTTGACCTTACTCATAGGTGCGCTCTTCACAGGGTGTACCGGTGAGGAAAACTTAGATGGCACGATAGCACAAGAAGAAAGCCTCAACATTTCACCCCAAGTGATAGAGGCCAAGACCCGAACGGCATCCGACGTGAGCCTCAATGAGTCACTGTTGACAAAACTCGATGTCAAGTTGTTTGGCAAAGACGACGAACAAATCAGACTGAGCAAGCAACTCTCGCAGCTATCCAATGGCACGACAGCCCTACTCGACCAAGGCAATTGGAAAGACAGGAACGATCTGGTGGAAGGCAAGACTTATCAAATCCTCGCCATCGCCAATGCCACGGCAAATCTCCAAGGCACCAATACCCTTGAGGATTTGAGCCAGTGTGTACAAACGGATGCCGACATTTGGAAGCCTTACCATGCGACGAGCAACAAGGGAAAGACCTTCTTGATGAGTAGCGCAACCGATTACCAGATAACAAGTTCCGCCACGCAAACCATCCAGGCAAGTCTCAGCCGTGCCGCCGCCAAGATTCTCGTCAAGTTATCCATCGCCGTACCGGGTTATACCGTAGGGCAACCCACCTGGAGTTTCAAGAACTACAACACGAAGACTACACTCTTCGGAGAAGCAAACACTGAGACATTCTTTGGCGACAACACGGCAAAGGCACTCGGCAACATGGGGGATTCATACGAAAGTATGCAAGGAAGCGACGGCAACTTCACCATCACAACCTATAGTTACGCCACCTCATGGAAAGACACCCCTGAAGAAACGCCAACGATTACCGTCAAGGTTCCACTGATCAAGGTGGACGAAAGCGCAGAGGGAGAAGGAGAAGTGGGTGAAACCATCAACAACTTCTACAGCATCCCCGTGAGAGAAACAAGCGAGACCGAGTTGAGGCGCAACTATCTCTACATGGTCAATGCCAACATCACGAACCTTGGCAGCAGTACAGAAATCAACTATGGCACGCCTGTGGATTTGAAATACGATGTCATGAAATGGGCGGAAGGCGAAGAGACCATCATCAACGCCGACAAGCAAAGCTATCTCTTGGTTTCTCCTACTTTCCACATCATGAGGAATGAAACAGTGGATAACAAAACCATCCACTTCTATGCTTCCGATGCTTGCACTGTCAAGATAGACGAAGTGTATTACTATGATAAGAATGGAGAGAAGCAGACCATAAAGAACGGCAAACTCTACCCTCAGGTCAACTTGGATTTCGCCAACGGACATACCGAGAAGAAAGACCAAGGTCTCGTCAATATAGAAGCAGGCGAGTTCGTTCCACTCACGGTCAAGTTCATCAAGTTTACGATTACCAGTGGCAACAAGTCGCAGCAAGTCACGGTCAAGCAATATCCGCTGGAATATATCCAAGCCATCGACGGCTGGTATTCCACCAAAGACCTTGACGGATGGATAGACTGGAAAACGCATCAGGAAAGCCATGATAGTTGGAAGAAATCCTCCGATGACAACTTCCAGGCGAAAGTATATACCTACGGTTCAGTCGGTGGAGGTATCTTTGGTGGTGGAACGAAAGGAACCTATATTTGGGAATACGACGATGCAAGAAGCAATGGCAAATACAAAGCGACACTTAGCTCCGCACAGACTGAAAAATCAAACAATCATATGTATGTCGTGCAGATTACCCAAGCCAATGACAATTATACAATTGGGCACGTCAACAACATAGATGCCAACACCAAGCTATCATTAGAAGATGTTGTATCACCAGCGTTTGCCCTTGCATCCCAATTAGGAACAGTCACAGCTTTCGGCAATGGTGTCAACGCATCAAAACATTGTGATGACTACGTAGAAGTAGGATTAGACGGCAAACGTTATGACAACTGGCGACTTCCTACTGAATCAGAAATCAATGTCATCGTAAGCTACCAATACGACAAGAACCAAGACGTTGTAACTGAAGTTCTGAGGGGAGGTAGTTATTGGGCATTAAGCGGCAAGCAAGTAAAAGCAAACTCCAGCAATAGAAATGGCGGCTATGTCCGTTGCGTCCGCGACCTTTCACCGGAGGAAGTCACAGCATTAGAAAACAAGAATGAATAATCCAAAAGGAGGAGTTACGATTATGAAACATATCAAATATTATATCTGTATGATGACAGGGCTGTTGGCGATGCTGACAGCCTGCACCAGCGACATGATAGAGCAAACCCCTTCTCAGGCATCCCAAGAAATCACGTCTGCCTACAGAGCGGAATATTCGATCTGTCTCCCGATATGTCTCCCGAGTTATCAAGAGCAGAACATCTCAACCCGAAGCCAGACGTATGGCAACGAGGGCATCGAGCGTTCGGAATACATGAAGCTCTTCTGCTTCGACAAGCATGGTTTCTTCCTGGGGCTCGCCAAGGAGGTGAATATAGAAGCAACGACGAAAGACGAGATCAAGGCTGACGGAAGCAGCCACCTCAAAGGCTTGAAGGCCATCGTGCCGAATGCCACGGCTCGCATCCATTTCGTTGCCAATGCCACCAACGACTTCTCTCTTTCTGCCAACTGGATAGGAATACATGAGAATAATCTGATGACATCCTTCGAGTCGAGTGCAGGCGAGGACCAATCGCAAAAGATTGTCTATTGGGGATACGTCAAGAAGGACACCCCTGCGGAGATGAAAGCGTTCCTGGAAGGAGGAAATGCCAACAATGTGGTTCATCTCATCAGAGACCGAGCCAAGGTCAAAGTGGTGCTGGACGAGGAAGTGGCAGAAGACATCTCCCATGTCATCGTTTCCATCTACGACGGACAAGAGCATGGCACCGTGGCTCCTTTCAAGAAGGACTTGACCTTTCCCGAGACCAACGAGATGACGGAATGGTCAACGGAGGATATCACCTCTACACGAGACAGGAAGACCTACGAAGGTTCGGAGGGGCAGATGGAAAACGTGGCTTATACATTCGAGAACTACAACGATGCCGACAAACCGTTGAAAGTCATTCTCAAGGTGACATACAAGAACGGAATTACCAAGCGTTTCCTCGTCTTGCTGCAAGACCAAGAGAACAAACTCTATCGTATCAAGCGCAACCACGAGTACAAGATACGAGTCAAGAAGTTAGACCCAGAGTTGGGCTATGACAGTTTTGATGCAGCGGTCAACGGCACTCCAGCCAACAACCCTTGGATTGTCGTGGAGGACATCGTGCCAGAAGTATCGGATGGGAAATACACGCTGAGCATCACGGATGGCACTTATCTTCTTCTGAATGAAGGCGCCTCTTCCGAGCAATCGATTCGATACAAGTACATCGGCGATGCCACTATCACAGCCGAAGACTTCGAGGCTAGTTGGGTGAAGAATACCAACTGCGGAACTGCTGACGCTCCTACCATCACCTTCGAGAATGGAGAAGGCATGATTCACTATACGCTGAGCAACATTGAAGATGACTTGAAGGAAGGCATCATCCGTCTGTTGGACAAGAAGCATGGATTGAGCAGGAACATCCACATCTATACCATCAAGCAGTTGGATTACCAGTTTGAGTTTCCTCAGAAGATGGGTAAGGACAAGGATGCCACTGCCACCTTGACATTCCAGATTCCGAGCAACTATCCGAAGGAGTTGTTACCTATCGAAATCAGCATCGCTTCCAACGATGTGAATCCACAAGGTTGCAGCGTGGTGGTCACTTCTACCTCCGATGTGGATGGGGGGAAGAACTGGAACTGTTGGTTCGTGGAGAAATACGAGTCAGACGATGTGATTGGCACGACCCAGACCATCACCATCAAGAACATGAGAGCCAACGAATCAGGAGACACGGGCAAGTTCTATGTGAAGGCCAGCTATTACAATGGCGGTTACAAGAACACCGATGGCAAAGACACGAAAGCGAAGGAAATCTCTTTTACATATCAATAAACCCTTATATAGACAAGCTTAAATAGATAAGCTCTTATATAGATTTAGCAGAATCATTAAATATCATTTACTTTTACTAAGAACGACAAAGTGCGAAGACATTTATAATAAACTGGTCGTTGGAGGTATAGTTGCCGAGTTGTTCTCACCTTCTATGGCTCCGACGATTTCTATTTTTCTTTTTCGGTTCTACTTTTCATGAATATAAAACCTAACTTTTGCATCATAGGCAGAAATCTGAATCTGTCCAGTTCCTCCGCAATGTCCTTTAGGAAGTGTTCCCATAATCAACCAACTATGTTTAAATTTTACGACTTCAAAAGGATATTCTCCATTTATTGTTTCTTGACCATAGATATCACTCAAATATGCAATACCTATTTCTGCTGCAAGTGTTGGATTATCTACAAGAATGGAATTTACCTCCTTAGTTTTATCATTTAATATCCTACCATTGCTTTTATATATATAAACTGCCATAGTATCCTTTCCTATAGCACTCACTTTCCACACACTATCGCCTATTAGTGAGGCTTGCAGCTTTTGCACATTCTTCTGCCCAAATTTAGACAAATAAAGAGACTTTGCTACATCAAGAGCCGTATTTTTTCTCATAACAACAGCTCTGGCAAGCGTATCATTATTATCATACAAAGTATCAGACGAATCAAAATAATCCTTAGGATTATAAAGTTTACCTTCATATTCTTGCAATGAAACCAAACGATAAAAATTTGGCGTATTATCACTTGGCTTGTAAAAAAGCACAACAAGAATAGTTGCCACTATAATACTTATAAACATCAATACCTTTCTCATGTCTTATCTTTTAAATATATTTTCAAACTTATACATTTGTTTTCTATATAACTCTAATAGTTTTTCAATATCAAGCCTATTATCGTAAACCAAAGCTGATTGTTCATTCAAACGCGAAGGATCTTTATTGTCACTCGGCATATCGGTACTAAGCAATTTGATCTTTCCAGTTTTGTAATCATATTTTTGCAAAGACCCATTAGGTGTGACCAAATAAGCATTAATCTTATTTAAATTAGCATTACCTATGTCACCTTTTTTAGACGTCTTCAAAGACTCGATTCTTACTTCCTTACCGTCTCTGTACAAATAAGTGCCAGAAAATTCATTATCTTTATACCGTGAATCATATGCGCCATGACTATGTATAGACGCAACTATACAAAAACCAGGCAATGGTTTACTAGGAACACTCTCATGTTCTTTTCCTTTAGCCGCTATTGTATATGTGTATCCAAGCGTTCCTTTATCATTTCTAATCATATATATACTTGAAGCATATTCTAGGTTATCTCTAATAGAATTTGCATTATAAAACAACCCAAAATCCTTTGCTGCAGCATCTGGGGAAAGAAAAAAATCGCCAGGTTCTCTCCCATCATTATCAAACAACCTAATAGGGCTATTCAAGCAATATACATAAGGACTTATTGTATAATATTTTTCTAATTTGCTATCTTGTGTTAAGAACCGCATGCCATCATACCACCTTGCACCATAGTCATACCAATCCAAGCCGTGCATTCTATCCAATTCCTTACCATTATACTTATATCTTTGGCCATTTCCACCTGTGCTTTCCGCCATCAAGCCACCGAATGGATAATAATGATTCACTTGCTCCACTTCACCAGTAGCTTGATTGACTACCACTCGGTTACTACCAAGGTGGTCTTTAAGGTAATAATGGTACACTGCTTCTCCATTGGCAAAAGAGATGTAACCTCCATCTACCAATATTTGAGTCAACTTACCATTCTCATAAATCATATTGTCACAATAGTCCAAAGTCATACTTGAACTTGGCATAGTCGTCACATAGGATGCCTGCAACTTCTGGCCTTGGGCATCATAGACATAACTGACACTCTTGCCACCTTCCATCTTTAGAGAAGTCGGCAAGTTTAATGAGTTATAAGTAATTTGCAAGATGCCCTTGTTTAGGTCCTTGACCAAATTACCATTCTTATCATATCCGTACTCTATATTTTCAGAAGCACCATC
>DKCU01000157.1 GCA_002451555.1 Candidatus Segatella albertsiae | reverse complement strand
GAGGATTATCTCTATGAGTTGACATCTTACTTGAAGGACAAGAAGTTTGGTGTCATCAATATCTCAAAGTCTGGTACCACTACCGAGACTGCGCTTGCTTTCCGCCTCTTGAAGAAGCAGTGCGAAGATCAGCGTGGCAAGGCAGAGGCCAAGGATGTAATCGTAGCCGTAACTGATGCCAAGAAGGGTGCTGCCCGCACTTGCGCTGACAAGGAAGGTTACAAGAGCTTCATCATCCCAGACAACGTGGGTGGTCGTTTCTCCGTATTGACTCCAGTAGGTCTCCTTCCTATCGCCGTAGCAGGCTTCGACGTAAAACAACTCGTAGCTGGTGCTGCCGAGATGGAGAAGGCTTGTGGCAAGGACGTAGCTTTCGAGGAGAACCCTGCAGCTATCTACGCAGCAACACGTCAGGCTCTCTATACACAGGCTGGCAAGAAGATCGAGATTGTTTGCAACTTCCAGCCTAAACTTCACTACTTCGCTGAGTGGTGGAAGCAGCTCTACGGCGAGAGCGAGGGTAAGGACCAGAAGGGTATCTTCCCTGCAGCTTGCGACTTCACTACCGACCTTCACTCTATGGGTCAGTGGATCCAGCAAGGCGAGCGCTCTATCTTCGAGACTGTTATCAGCGTAGAGACTCCTAACGAGAAGTTGCTCTTCCCTCACGACGATGAGAACCTCGATGGCTTGAACTTCTTGGAGGGCAAGCGTGTGGATGAGGTCAACAAGATGGCAGAGCTTGGTACTCGCTTGGCTCACGTAGATGGTGGCGTGCCAAACATCTTGGTCAACGTACCAGAGTTGAACGCTTACTACCTCGGTCAGTTGATCTACTTCTTCGAGAAGGCTTGCGGCATCAGCGGTCTCTTGGAAGAGGTGAACCCATTCAACCAGCCAGGTGTAGAGGCTTACAAGAAGAATATGTTTGCATTGCTCAACAAGCCAGGTTACGAGGCAGAGAGCAAGGCTATCCAGGAGCGCTTGAAGAATGAATAAAGCAATTCAACAATACTTAAAAGACCACGGCTTTGGGGAGTTTTCTCCCAAAGCCGTGCTTTTTGATATGGACGGTGTGCTGTACAACAGTATGCCCAATCATGCCGTGGCTTGGCAGGAGTCGATGAAGCAGTTTGACATCCACATGACTGCCGCAGACGCATACGCCACCGAGGGAGCCCGTGGCATCGATACCATCCAGGCGATGGTGAAGAAGCAGAAAGGCGAGAACATCTCATTAGAGGAAGCCCAAAAGATGTACGACGTGAAGACGGAGATTTTCCACTCTATGCCTACCGCCGAGATATTCCCTGGCGTAAGAGAAATCATGCAGAAGATTAAGGATGCAGGAATGCAGGTGGGTGTGGTGACAGGTAGCGGTCAGCGCCCTTTGATTCTTCGCCTCCTGAACGATTTCGGCGATTTCCTCGACGAGGCGCATATCGTGACGGCATACGACGTGAAGCGTGGCAAGCCGAATCCCGACCCATACTTGATGGGATTGCAGAAGGCAGGCAACCTGAAGCCTTGGGAAGGCATCGTGGTGGAGAATGCCCCACTGGGTGTTCGTGCCGGTGTAGCCGCCAATATCTTCACGGTAGCCATCAACAGCGGTCCGCTAGCAGACGAGGAGCTATCGAGCAAAGGCAGCAACCTGCTCTATCACAAGATGAGCGAGTTCTGCGATGACTTCGAAAAGTTGATTGAAACAGCTAAGAAAATCATAAATAATAACAATACAAAAACAGCTATTGGTTAAGTCAATCTAGACTTTTCCAATAGCTGTTTTTCTGTTTATTTCTCTGAATTTACTTTACTTCCCATCCATCAATGGTGCCAGTCTTCGACGAGAGGTTACAACCTATCTGGTGAATACGTCGCTTATCCGTAGCATATTCACGAGTATAGCCCTTGTCCTCTATCTGCTGAAGAGCCGCTTCGGCGGAGCCATCGAGTTTGAACTCAAATACATAGACATCGTTAGTCGTCTCAACTATGCAATCCACCCTACCCTCGCTCTGCTCTTTTTCGATAAAAACCGTATAAGAACTTATCATCCGCAGAATCAAGTAAAAGGTGTACTGGAAATAGCGTTCCTTCTCTCGCTCGTCCTCATGGCGACGCTGGCTATAAGGAATGCTCGCCAAGAAAGCAGCGAAGAGCTTCTTGAGCTGTTCCAGATTGCCTTCCTCCATCGCATTCACCACCTGAATGACCCAGGCATCGGGGTCTTCCCTCGGCTTGAGATAATTGGCAGCCACCAAGGTGACAAAGCCATTCCGTACCTCATCGTTTGGGAAATCCAAGAGATAAGAATTCGTGAGGCGATTAAATTTCTTGATGGTCAGGTAACCGCTTTGGTAAAGCATCGGGAGAGGCGCCTCCACGTCAGCCTTGTAGTCCACGAACTTGCTCGTAGGATAATATTTTCCTGTTATCTCATTCAGATTTTCCTTGAAATGAGCCAACAATCGAACCAGATAAGTAGGGGAGCCTGTCTTGAACCAGTAATCGTCTATCCACATCTCTTTGAAGGCACGCAACACGCTGAAAGGATTATACACTCCCCTCAACATTCTACTGAAATGGTATCCATCAAACTGACGTTTCAACTTAGCCTTCATCTGCTCCTCGGTAAACTCATAACATGCAGCCATCTCCTTGATTTGCTCATTGAAAACAGTATGGAGTTCCTGTTCGGTAATACCCAAGAGCGTATCATATCGAGCCGACAAGCTGATGTCGTCAGGCTGGTTGAAGCCGCTGAAAACACTCACCTGCGAAAACTTGGTGACACCCGTAAGCAAGACAAACTGAAGGTCTGCGTCGGCGGCCTTGAATACGGAATAGAATCCCTTCAGCACTTCACGGTTCCAATCCTCAATCTTTCTTTTTTGTCCATTGACTGTCATTTCGAGACCAGTGTCCAGCACATCCAACAAAGGCTTGTCATATTCATCGACCAAGACCACGGCACGTTGCCCAGTCTTCTCGTGTGCGGCCTTCAGCACAAAGCAGAATCTATCGCCTAGCGTATCATGAAAAGGATCTTTTCCATAAATAGCTTCTTGTGATTCTATAAATCCTGTTAAGGTTTTCTCCAGTTCGCCCCCCTCAGTGAAGTTTTTTCCATTGAAGTCAATACGGAAGACAGGGTATTGCTTCCATTCCTTCTCCAACTGAGCCATGGCAAGACCTTCAAACAAGTCTTTCCTACCCAGGAAATAGCATGCAAGGGTGGAAACCAACAAGGACTTTCCGAATCGTCGTGGACGACTCAGAAAATAAATATTTCCACCATGAACTAAATTATAAATCATCTGGGTTTTATCTATATACAGATAATCTTCTTGGATGATTTTCTCAAAATCTTGTATGCCTATAGGATATTTCATATCACCTTACTCTATGCGTTATTTACATTCCGTGAACCACATTTGCACTTACTTTAGCAATTCATCTGCAAAGCTAATCATTTTTTTCGGAATGACAAAGGTAAATTTCTTCTTTTTATTGATGCCTTGAGAAATATTGCGCTAAATTTAGTCTATGTGCAACTATTTACCAAAATTCCTTTCTTGTATGTGAAAAGCGAGTTACGTACAAAGCCTACGACTTTAGTAGGGAAACAGCAATGGCAAGACGAACGTCATCACCACGCCGATGATAATCTGCAACGGCAATCCCACCTTCACGTAATCCATGAAGGTATATCCTCCAGCTTTCATCACTAGCGCATTAGGCGGCGTGGAGAAGGGAGAGGCGAAGCACATACTGGATCCCAAGGTGACGGCAAAGAGGAAGGCGTATGGACTCACTCCCACTTGCTGGGCGGCAACCAAGGCGATAGGCGCCATCAAGACGGCGGTGGCGGTGTTGCTGATAAACATCGTCATCAGCGAAGTGGTGAAGTAGATAC
>DKCU01000158.1:51227-55382 GCA_002451555.1 Candidatus Segatella albertsiae | reverse complement strand
AGGGCGTTGCCCTGGGCTTGGTGCTTTTTGGGCTTTGGCTTTCCCTTCTGCCGCCGATTTTCAATTCAGGGCGCATTAAATCCATGCCATCTAGAGGGCGTGTCATTAATCACATCCAATGCGCCCTGAAAGGGCAATCTGCACCAAGCCCAGGGCAACGCCCTGGGTCTTATGGTCCAATAAGTAAGTCGCCCTGAAAGGGCAAAAGCATTGATAACAAGTTGCTTTTTGGGCTTTCAGCCCGATTTTCCTTGATGTGATCTTTACCCAGGGCGTTGCCCTGGGCTTGGAGCTTTTGGACTTTGGCTTTCCCTTCTGCCGCCGATTTTCAATTCAGGGCGTCTCAACCGTACAGATAGAAAGTGAAGAAAATCGGTAATAATTAATGAAAAGTGAAGAAAATCGGTAATAATTGAAGAAAAGTGAAGAAAATCGGTAATAATTGAAGAAAAGTGAAGAAAATCGTTCTTAAAAGGTGGGATTCTCGGAAAAAAATGTTATTTTTGCAAAATATTCGAGGGAATGTGCCTATTTCATCCCTTTTCGAGGGGGTAAAACGAGACTTTACCTAGGAATAATCACAACCGTAGAAGGAAACGGTTCCTATATAACAAGAAATTATATAAACAAAAAAATATATAACAAGAAATTATATAAACAAAAAAATATATAACAAGAACTTATATATATAAGTATAATTGATATAAATGAAAGCAGTTAAACCAAAGAAAAACCTCGGTCAGCATTTCTTGACCGACCTCAATATAGCCAAGCGCATCGCCGACACGGTGGACGCTTGTCCTGACATTCCTGTCCTGGAGATAGGACCGGGCATGGGCGTGCTCACGCAGTACCTGGTCGAGAAGCCAAGGCCGGTGAAGGCGGTCGAGATAGACTCGGAGTCGGTGGCTTATCTCCATGAGAACTTCCCGAAACTCAAGGACAACATCATCGGAGAGGATTTCCTGCGCATGGACCTCAACCAGATATTCGACGGCAAGCAGTTCGTGCTCACGGGCAACTATCCTTACGACATCTCCTCGCAGATATTCTTCAAGATGCTCGACTACAAGGATCTCATCCCTTGCTGCACCGGCATGATACAGCGAGAGGTGGCGCTCCGCATCGCATCCCAACCAGGCAACAAGGCCTATGGCATCCTCAGCGTGCTCATACAGGCGTGGTACGACGTGGAATATCTCTTCACGGTAGATGAGGGGGTGTTCAATCCACCACCAAAGGTGAAGAGCGCCGTCATCCGTATGACCCGCAACGACGTGACTGAACTGGGATGCGACGAGAAACTCTTCAAGCGTCTCGTCAAGACTGTGTTCAACCAGCGGCGCAAGATGCTTCGAGTCAGTCTGAAGCAGATGTTCCCGGGTGTCACTCCTCGCGAGGACTTCTACTCCGCCGACATCATGACCAAGCGTCCGGAGCAGCTCACCATCCAGCAGTTTGTGGAGCTTACCAACTACGTGGGAGAGGAACTGGAGAGGATTCATGGAAAATGATAATTCAACATCCGATATCCAATATTCAATATTTAATATTCAATATTCAATATTTAACATTAAGACATTCAACATTCAATATTTAACATTAAAACATTAAAAATATGATAGACGTAAAAGAAACTTTGAGCAAAGCAGAGGAGCGCATGGAGATGGCAGCGATGTATCTCGCAGAGGAGCTCTCTCATATTCGTGCAGGACGTGCCAACGTGGCCATCCTCGATGGTGTAAGAGTCAACAGCTATGGCAGCATGGTGCCTTTGAACCAGGTGGCGAACATCACCACACCTGACGCTCGTACCATCGCCATCCGCCCTTGGGACAAGAAGGCCATCAAGGACATCGAGAAGGCCATCATGGACAGCGGCGTGGGCATCACTCCTGAGAACAATGGCGAGATCGTGCGCCTCGGAATCCCTCAGCCTACTGGCGAGCGCCGTAAGGAACTCGTGAAGCAGTGCGGCAAAATCGCTGAGAAAGCCAAGGTAGAGGTGCGCAACGTGCGTGGCGAGGTCAAGGAAAAGTTGAAGAAGGCCATCAAGGACGGTCTCTCCGAGGACTTGGAGAAGGACGCAGAGAACGACTTGCAGAAGTTGCACGACAAGTACATCAAGCAGTTGGAGGCTCTGATGGCTGACAAGGAAAAGGAAATCATGACAGTCTAGTCGATAGATTGCAGATGAAAGGACTAGTCATTAAGAATACAGGAAGCTGGTACACCGTCAAGACCGACGATGGCCAGCTTATCGAAAGCAAAATCAAGGGAAACTTCCGACTGAAGGGCATCCGCAGCACCAATCCCGTGGCTGTGGGCGACCGCGTGGAACTGATCACCAACCAGGAGGGCACTGCCTTCATCTCCTCGATAGAGGACAGGCGCAACTACATCATCCGTAAGTCGCCAAACCTGAGCAAGCAGAGCCATATACTCGCCGCCAACGTCGATCAGGCGTTGCTCGTCGTGACGGTCAACTATCCGCAGACTTCCACCACCTTCATAGACAGGTTCCTGGCTGGAGCCGAGGCTTATCGTGTGCCTGTGGTCTTGGTGTTCAACAAGCGAGACATGCTCTCCGACGACGAACTGCACTACGAGCAGATGATGCGCACGCTCTACGAGACCATCGGCTACCAGTGCGTGGAAATCTCCGCCGCAACAGGCGAGGGCATCGACGCGCTCAGACCGCTGATACAGAACAAGACTTCGCTCTTGAGCGGCAACAGTGGCGTGGGCAAATCGACTCTCATCAACCAACTGGTGCCAGAGGCTGGACAGCGCACGGCTGAGATCAGCGACGCTCACAACACGGGCATGCACACCACGACCTTCAGCGAGATGATAGACTTGCCGGGCGGTGGCTATCTGATAGACACTCCGGGCATCAAGGGATTCGGCACGTTCGACATCGAGAAGGAGGAGCTCACTAGCTACTTCAAGGAGATATTCAAGTTCTCGGAGGGCTGTCGGTTCTCCAATTGCACCCACACCCATGAGCCTGGATGCGCCGTCATCAAGGCGGTGGAGGAGCATTACATCGCTGCCAGCCGATACCAGAGCTATCTCTCCATGCTCGAAGACAAGGATGAGAATAAGTACAGGGAGGCGTTTTAGAGTGAAGAGTGAAGAACGAAGAGTGAAGAAATTAATGGCATATTATGGCTAAGGAAGGACAGAACGACATAAGACAACGCATTGAGAACGGTGAGTTTTCGCAGAGTGCTGAAATCAGTGCCAGCTACCTCGACGAGGACATCCTGATTATCGACAATATCAAGGTATTGGCGAATCCCGACCCCGTGCGGCTACAGATGAACATGATCGCATCGTGTCAGCAAGGGAGTCTGCGCATGGACATCAATGGAAAAATCATAGAGGTGAGCAAGAACGACATCTTTGTCTGCCCACCCAACTCGGTGGTGGATATACTCGAAGTTACTCCCGACTTCGCCTGTGTGGCTCTCTGTGTCACCAATCATGGACTGCAGAACATCCTGCGGTCGCACATCAATGTATGGAACCGTGCCATGTATGTCAACAAGGTGTCGGTGGTGAAGATGACCAACGAGGAGATGCTCTTCTACGCCAAGTTTACCGACTTGGTGCGCCTTTGTCTGGATGTGGAAAACATGCAGCATACCACCTGGAACCTGTATCGTAGGGAAATCGTGGAGACGCTCCTGAAGAGCGCCCTCCTGGCGCTTTGCAATGCCTTCAAGGTCGATGGCGTGGAGGGAGAGAAGAAAGGTTCGACGACCAACGAGCTCTTCGACCGATTCCTGGAGATGTTGCAGCAAAGCGAGGTCAAGCATCGCCCCGTCGAATATTTCGCGCAGCAGCTCTGCATCACCCCGAAGTACCTCTCCATCGTGTGCAAGCGACACAGCAGCAAGACTGCCATCGAGTGGATTACCGAATACACGCTCGCCGACATCACTTATTATCTCCGTTCCACCAATAAGTCGGTCAAGGAAATATCCGCAATCCTTGGCTTCTCCAACACCTCTTTCTTTGGCAAGTATGTGAGGGAGCACTTCCACGTGTCGCCCTTGAAGTACAGGCAGAGCTTGCGCTGACAGGATAGCACCCTGAATAGAAATCCTGTAAGGCTTGCGCTGACTGGATAGCACGCTGAATAGAAAT
>DKCU01000158.1:0-51081 GCA_002451555.1 Candidatus Segatella albertsiae | reverse complement strand
GGATAGCACGCTGAATAGAAATACTGTAAGGTTTGCGCTGACTGGATAGCGCCCTGAAAGGGCAATAAGCTCCAAGCCCAGGGCAACGCCCTGGGTATGCAATCAATCTTGAAAGTCGCCCTGAAAGGGCAAAAGCAAAAAATCCCTATACATCCCCCCAAAAAATAAACGATAAAAATAATTGTACAAATAACTTATATATTAGCAATGGAAAAAAGAAAAGTAGCTTTAATCACAGGCATCACAGGACAAGACGGTTCTTACTTAGCAGAACTCTTGTTGGAAAAAGGTTATGACGTGCATGGCACCATCCGTCGTTCTTCCACAGATTATCGCGAGCGTATCGCTCATTTGGAGGGCAAGCCAAATTTCCACCTTCATTATGCCGACTTGGGCGACTCGATGAGCATCATCCAGGTGATGAACAAGGTGAAGCCTACCGAGGTCTATAACTTGGCAGCCCAGAGCCACGTGCAGGTAAGCTTCGACTCTCCTGAGTTTACCGCTGATGTAGATGCTACAGGTGTGCTCCGTATCTTGGAGGCGATTCGCCAGTGCGGTTTGGCGAAGACCTGCCGTATGTATCAGGCATCCACCTCCGAGCTTTATGGCAAGGTAGAGGAAGTGCCTCAGAACGAGAACACTCCATTCCACCCATACTCCCCATACGCCGTGGCCAAGCAGTATGGCTTCTGGATTGTCAAGGAGTATCGCGAGGCATACGATATGTTCTGCTGCTCGGGCATCCTCTTCAACCATGAGAGTGAGCGTCGTGGCGAGACATTCGTTACCCGCAAGATAACACTTGCTGCAGCTCGCATCAAGCAGGGCAAGCAGGATAAGCTCTATCTCGGCAACCTCGACTCTCTCCGTGACTGGGGTTATGCCAAGGACTACGTGGAGTGTATGTGGCTCATCCTCCAGGCAGAGAAGCCAGAGGACTTCGTGATTGCGACAGGCGTGCAGCACTCCGTGCGCGAGTTCGCACAGTTGGCTTTCCACCACGTGGGCATCGAACTCAAATGGGAAGGCAAGGAAGAGAACGAGAAGGGTATCTGTGTGGAAGGTCCTGAGAACTTGATAGGCAAGACGCTCGTCGAGGTTTCACCAGATTTCTATCGTCCTACAGACGTTGTCAACCTCTGGGGCGACCCAACGAAGGCCAAGGCAAAGCTCGGTTGGAATCCTAACACCACCACCTTCGAGGAACTCGTCAAGATCATGGTAGAGAGCGACATGGCGAAAGTGGCTGCCGAGGACGCAGGACAGAAGGTACGTTGCAACCTCGTCGAATACCTCGAGAAGGGTATCGTGAAGTAAGAAATAAGGCTTCGGACCGCAATATAAGACTGCAATATAAGACCGCAGTATAAGACTGCAATATAAGAAAGATAAACTTTATTGCAAGATAAGGATGAAAAAATGAGGGTGTGATTTATGACACACCCTCATTTTTTTATCCTTTTTTTCTCAGGATTATCAGCGTGACACCTGCGAGGATGGCGGCGATGCCGATGGCGAGTTGGAAAGTGAATGTCTCGCCGAAGATGAAAACACCGATGATGACAGCCGTCACAGGTTCCAAGGCTCCCATGATGGCGGCTGGCGTGCTGCCGATGAGATTGATGCTGATGGTCATGAAGAAGAGCGAGAGCACCGTAGGGAGCAACGCCAACTGTATGCCGCAGAGCCACTGCTTAGGAGTCTCCAGGGGTTGGAAGCTCTCGCCCGAAATCCAGGTGAAGGCGGCTACGGTAATCAGTCCAAACACCAATATCCAGAAGGTGAACTTGATGTTGGACATCGGACAATCCTTCCATTGGTTGACGGAGATGATATAGACGGCGTAGAGCAGCGACGAAGCCATCACAAGCGCGAATCCTGCCGTACTCAGTTTCTCGTTGCCGTCGCCCTGGTAGAGCAATCCCACGCCCGACACGGCGAGGAGGATGGCAAGCGAGGTGCTCCACGTCACCTTCTCATGGAAGAACACCGTCATCAGCACCGCCGTCATAATCGGATAGACGAAGAGCAATGTGCTGGCGATGCCTGCCGCCATGTAGTGGAAACTCACGTAGAGCGTGGTGGAGGAGAGGGCGAAAAACGCCCCAAGGAACGCAAGTCGTATCGCATGACCCCACTTGATGGCGAACCGTTCCTTGCGAAACATCATCACGATGGCGAACATCGCCACCGCCAAGAGGTAGCGGTAAGTCAATACCGAGCCCGATGAGAATCCATCCTTGTAGAGCTCGAGCGTACCCAGTGGATTGGTACCGTAACATACGGCGGCGATGATACCCGCCGCAAATCCTTTCACTTTATTGCTGTTGTTCATTTTTCTTGTTGATTGGTTTTGTTGTTGAGTTAAAAATAGCTATGCTTTGTCTCGGGTTGCAAAGGTACACATATTTTTGATAGACTTGTGGGTGACTTCGTGTAACTTTTGTTAAAAATAGCTTTATAGTGGGGCGCGATTTGGATAGTCATCGAATTTTGTGTACTTTTGTGCAGAAATTTAAAATATTAAGTTTATGATTAAAAAGTTTTACTTCGTATGGGCTTTGGCCTTGTTGGGTATGCAACCTCTGAACGCTCGACTTTATCATACACCCTCTTTGATGCAGCATAAAGTCATAATAGATATCAATCCTAGTACTTCTGTCACTACCTATGTTCAACATACTTTTTATCCTGTACATCCATCTGAAATGACCTTGGAGTCTTTTGCAAGTGCCACGGACAAAACTTTGAAGGATTGGGATGTGTATCTCTATGATGACAAGGAAGAAAACAAGTACATGACTTCCTCCATCAAATATGATGAGAAAGGGCGAAAGGCTTACGAATACTCTACAACTTCTGCCGATTATGTTCGTTACGCCTATGGTGAGGATGCCAAGGGACGCATCATTTCTGTAGATTGCTATAAGTATGATGCCATCAACAAAAAAGAGAGTCTCCAAAGTCATAAGGAATATGATTACGACCATGTGGGGGAGGCAAATCAAGGAAAGGCTTATCTTGTCAAGAGCATTGACTACAATTCCAATGGAAGTGTAAGTTCCAAGGAAGAATATACATGGCTTGAGCCAGTACAGAGCTATGTAGAATTGGCTGATGACAACTACAAACAGGCGAAGTTGACTGTGAATGGTGATGATTATGTCATAACCGTTTCTGTCAAGAATGGAAATAATACATGGGTAAAACAGGCAGAGGAAACTTTAAACTCTGTAAAAGGAGAAGATGTTGTCAAGTACTATGACGAGACAACCGGTGCATTGACTTCTGCAAGTGGTAGCAAGACGGAAGTTCAGCAGAATGGTAATACGAAGGTTTCTATCGACTACACATACAGTGTGGAAAATGGTGGCTCTTGGGTGCCAGAAGGTAAAAAAGAGGTAACTCATGAAAATGGCGTGAATACCACCATCAGTTATTCGTATGATACTGATGGCAAGTCTTGGACACCGAAAGGAAAAGGAGTGGTGACGGATAATTACAACGATCCTTGGATTTATGATGAGCAAAACAAGCACCGTGAAAGTCTAACATACAGCTATGATTCAGAAAAGAAAGATTTTGTGCTTAGCAATGGATATGCTTATGATTGGGTACACGAAAATCCGAATGTCGTATATACAAAATATTATTCATATGACGGTTTGGAAAGTTGGATGTCCATGTATGATGACCAAGGAAACTCCATGGACAAGGTTCCTGTCAGTGGCGAACCAGGGCATTGTGAAGGTGTTGATTTCGGTATGTTCAAAGATGGAAGATATGTGTTGACGGAGTACCTTTATGCCAGTAGTGATGGTCCATGTACAGATATTATAATGTTCTATGATAAAGATAATAAGGAGACTGAGAGATATAGACTGCGTGAACTTGAAAATGCAAGCAGAAAGTATGCCCCCCTTAGAAATCTATAAGAACGGAAAGTGGCAGAATATGCAAATCCCTGAGGAACCTTATATCTTTAACTTAGGTGATGTGTATGGCTATACTGCTTTGGAGTTTAATAAAGAGGGTTATCCTACAAAAGTCGATGATGAGTGTACTGATGGCGTTCCTTATGAAACATACGAATATACATATACAGCCAATGGCTATACGGAGAAAGAGTATGAGTATGATGATGGAACTAGATATCTGAGTGAAATCAGGGAATGTGAGGTTGCGGCTGATGGAACTTATACGTCAATTTATAAATGTTATTACCCTGATGGCGAGTTGGATGACTGTGATAAAAAAGTAACTACTCCTGAAGGTGTCATATATTCTTATGATTGGGACGATTCTAAAAATGATTTTCAGACAGAACCTAGCTATTCAGAGGTGAAATCTCTCATATCTTATGAAAATGGTGTGACCACGACAATTCGTAGAAGTTTGGAGAATGGTCTGGTCGTAGAGACTGACAAAACTTGCGAACAGACTACAGAGAATGGAAAAGTTGCCACATCCTATAAGAAGGTTAATGGGGAATGGGTTCCTGAAAGCAAGTCTGAGCACAGTGATTCTGCCAAGCCTCAGTTCTCTGTCGTGTTCCCGAAGAGCGATATCAAGGAGATTATAGGTAGGAATCTTATTACTGATGTTGATTCTACTTGCTTGTCGTATGGAAATGTCTCCTCTGACCGGTATTATTCTTGGGATGCCACTTCTGCAAGTTGGAAGTTGACAGACAGCAACGAGAGTTCCTTTAGCTTGGACGGCAATACCCTGAGCTATGTGAAAAAGAACAATGGAGATTCTGAACGTGAGGAGAAATATTCCTATACCTGTGATGATGCCAATAGATTGGTGAAGTATGAGAGACTGTACAACAATGCTTCTGTGGTGAAGACTTTCGAATATGACGAGAAGGGACGGTTGAGTGTTGTCACGCAAAAGAACAGTGATAATGACTATGCCGTAAAGTATATTCTCCATTATCAAGACGAAGCTACTGGCATCAATCAAAACGTGACGCCAACAAGCTATTGCCGAATAATTGTTAGAGGCAAGACCATTTCGGTGGAAGGAGCCAAATCGGTGGCTCTCTATTCTACTGATGGCAAGTTAGTGGCTCAAAGCACAAATGGAACTGTGGAAGCTCCTGCAAGTGGACTCTACATCGTAAATGTTGATGGAGTGAAGACTAAAGTCCTGATTAAATAAACGTTGAGGTAAAAACTTAGTTTGAAGTCAGTCAAGCAAAAATAAAAGATTAAAGGGGAAAAGTCACATTTTCCCCTTTTTCTTTTGTCCTTTGAGCGAAAAATTGTACTTTTGCCGCCGAAACGCATTTATGAATACAACCGAATCGTGCAAACATACAACTCGAAATAGGTTGTTATAGATAAAAAGATGTATTATGGAATCAAATCGTAAAATTGAAAAGGTGAGCCTTCGCAACCTCCACATGGAGGACTATGAGCAGCTCGCCAAGTCGTTCAAGCGCATCTATGCAGATTCGGATGTGTTCTGGACTCGTGAACAGATTAAGAAACTCATTGCTATCTTCCCTGAAGGTCAGGTGGTCATCATCGTCGATGACAAAATCGTGGGATGCGCCCTCTCCATCATCGTCAACTACAATATGGTGAAGGGCGACCATACTTACGCCCAGGTTACGGGCAACGAGACCTTCAATACCCACGACCCTAACGGAAATATCCTCTATGGCATCGAGGTGTTCATACACCCTGACTATCGTGGCCTTCGCCTGGCTCGCCGTATGTACGAGTATCGCAAGGAACTCTGCGAGAAACTCAACCTGAAGGCCATCATGTTTGGCGGTCGCATCCCTAACTATCACAAGTATGCCGACCAGATGCGTCCGAAGGAATATATCGAGAAGGTGCGCAACCGTGAGATTTACGACCCTGTGCTCACCTTCCAGCTTTCCAACGACTTCCACGTGCGCCGTGTCATCCGCAACTATCTCCCAAGCGACGAGGAGAGCGAACACTGCGCTACCTTGTTGCAGTGGGACAACATCTATTATCAGCCACCTACGGACTCATACGTGGAGCGTCGCCCTACGGTGAGAATCGGACTGGTGCAGTGGCAGATGCGTCCTTACGCCTCGGTGGATGACCTCTTCGAACAGGTGAAGTTCTTCGTCCACTCCGTGAGCGACTACAAGAGCGATTTCATCCTCTTCCCAGAGTATTTCAACGCTCCATTGATGGCAAAGTTCAACGACATGGGCGAGGCGCAGAGCATCCGTCAGATGGCGCAATACACGGAGCAGATACGTGACCGCTTCCGTGAGTTGGCGATTACTTACAACATCAATATCATCACGGGTTCCATGCCTTATCTCAAGGATGATGCCCTCTACAACGTGGGCTTCCTCTGTCGCCGTGACGGTAGCGTCGATATGTACGAGAAGATCCATGTCACTCCTGACGAGCAGAAGTTCTGGGGCTTGACGGGGGGTAGTCACATCCAGACCTTCGATACCGACTGTGGCAAGATAGGCATCGTCATCTGTTACGACGTGGAGTTCCCTGAGCTGTCTCGCCTGATGGCACAGGATGGTATGCAGATACTCTTCGTGCCATTCATGACGGATACGCAGAACGCTTACTCACGAGTGAGAGTTTGTGCCCAGGCTCGTGCCATCGAGAACGAGTGCTATGTGGCGATAGCGGGTAGCGTCGGCAACTTGCCTCGTGTGCGCAACATGGACATTCAGTATGCGCAGAGTGCCGTGTTCACGCCATGCGACTTCGCCTTCCCTAACGATGGCAAGAGGTCGGAGGCTACTCCTAACACGGAGATGATTCTCATCTCGGATGTCGATTTGACGCTGCTTAATGAGCTCCATACCTATGGCGCAGTGAGGAATATGAGGGATCGCCGCAAGGACTTGTATGAGCTGAAGAAGAAGTAAGTTAAGTGAAGAGTGAAGAACGAAGAGTGAAGAATTCTAATGTATAAAATAGATATTTCGGAGCGAACGCTCCACTTCAAACAGCCTGCTGGTACGTCTCGTGGCGTTTATACCACGAGACATAGTTACTTTCTTACGATTACCTCGGATGAATGTCCTGGGGTGAGAGGTGTGGGGGAGTGTGCTACGCTTCCCGACCTTAGCTGCGATGCCAAACCTGAATACGAGGTGACGCTTCGGCAGATTTGTCGGATGGTAGAGCAGATGGGTCGCATCCCTTACGATATGATTCGTGCCTATCCAAGTATTACTTTCGGGTTGGAGTCGGCTTTCGCTGATTTCTTCCACCAGATGGAAATTTCTCGAAATGATGTTCCTTCTTCTGAAATTTCTCGAAATGATGTTCCTTCTTCTGAAATTTCTCGGAATGATTCGGTTGCTGCTCCTGCTTGGGCAGGCGACTTGGCTTGTCTCTACGACTCTCCTTTCGCCCGGGGCGAGGAGGGTATCACCATCAACGGTCTCGTATGGATGGGTACTTACGATGAGATGTATGCTCGACTGGAGGAGAAACTGAAGGCTGGTTTCCACTGCGTGAAACTCAAAATCGGTGCCATCGACTTCTTCAAGGAACTCGACCTCATCAAGCATATCCGTCAGGACTTCTCCAAGGAACAGGTGGAACTGCGTGTGGATGCCAATGGTGGTTTCTCTCCCGAGAATGCGATGAGTCGATTGGAGGCTTTGGCGCAGTATGACATCCACTCCATCGAACAGCCTATCAGGCAGCACCAGTGGCCGAAGATGGCGGAGCTGTGTCGTGAGACTCCGATTCCGATTGCACTCGACGAGGAGTTGATAGGTGTCAATGTGAAGTCGATGAAACAAGCATTGTTAGATACGATCCGTCCGCAATACATCATCTTGAAACCATCTCTCCATGGAGGTATGTATGGTTGCAAGGAATGGATTTCGTTGGCGGACGAGAGAGGCATCGGCAGTTGGATAACTTCGGCATTGGAGAGCAATGTCGGACTGAGTGCCATTGCCCATTTCTGTGCCAAGATGTATGGTCCGAATGTCCGAATGCCGCAGGGATTGGGCACAGGACAGCTCTTCACCGACAACATCCCGATGCCGTTGGAAATCAAGGGAGATAAGCTATTTGTTTTATAGATGGTCATGTCGTACGACTATACTTGTTATGAACGTACGACATGGGCAACTATAGTTGTACGACATGAAGGTGCATAGTCGTACGACATCATTTTCTATATTTTTTCATGGTCTTTTCCTGTGCTTGATTTCCCTTCAAAAATGAATGTGCGGTGAATAATTATGAACGTAGTGTGAATGTTAGTAAAATTATATAAACGGCATTTCTGTGTGAAATGATAAATATAAATGGAGTTAAGTGAATTTCTAAACGAATGGAATAATAGTAGCGATTGCCTTTTGGTTCATACCAGTGGCTCTACCGGCAAGCCGAAGCCGATGATGGTGGAGAAAGAGAAAATGCTCAACTCCGCTCGCATCACTTGCGATTTCCTGGGTTTGAAGCCAGGCGACACCGCCTTGCTCTGTATGTCGCTCGACTATATCGCCGGCAAGATGATGGTGGTGCGGAGCATCGAGCGTCATCTTCAACTTGTTTCCGTCAAGCCCAGCGGACATCCACTTTCGGATGAGTCTCTTGCCCATTCCTTGTTGATGGATTTTGCTTCCGATGGAAAAAAAGCATCTGAGCATGACGTGGGCGATATTGAATCTTTGGGGCACGACGTGGGCGATATATGTTTCGATTTCGTGGCGATGGTGCCGATGCAAGTCTATAACAGTTTGCAAGTACCCGAGGAGCGAGAGCGATTGAGCCATATCAAAAACTTAATTATTGGAGGTGGAGCGATAGATGATGCTTTGGCGAGTGAACTTAGGGAAATGTCCGAGGAATTTCGCAAGAAGAATGGGTATGAGAATGCCATCTGGAGCACGTATGGCATGACAGAGACGCTTTCGCATATCGCATTGCGGCGATTGAACGGCAAGGAGGCAAGCGACTGGTATCAACCTTTCGACAGCGTGAGAATTGGCACCCATGAGGAAGGCTGTCTTGTCATCGACGCACCATTGGTTTGTGAGAAACAGCTTGTCACCAACGACATCGTGGAAATCAAGGAGAAATTCACACCATCCGAAACTCATGGACATGGAATTTGCCTATGTCCTGATTCAGGACATCAGTTTCTCTTTCGTATCAAAGGCAGGAAGGACAATGTGATCTGTAGCGGTGGCATCAAAATCCAAATAGAGGAAGTGGAGGACAAGCTACGTCCTTATCTCTTGGCTCCCTTCATGCTTGCGAAGAAGAAAGACGAGAAATTTGGAGAAATCGCTGTGCTCATCACCGAGTCGCAAGACTTGCAAGGGGTGGAACATATCTGCCGAGAGATATTGCCGAAATATTGGATTCCCAAGGAATACCTTCATTTCGACCATCTACCCCTGACGGAAACGGGAAAGCCCAAGAGAAGTATCTTGATGGGGAAATGCTAAGGCTATCAAAAAATCCGATAAAGCTTCGATGCAAGCCTTATCGGATTTTTTTTATGAATCAAGTATTTAGTCGATTAATTCTCCATGAACTTCTTGGCAGCTCTGAGCTGGTGTCTCATCACGCTGAGGAACTCCTGGCTCTCCTGAAGTACATTCAGATAAACAAGCGATACTTTGAGAAGCGTGTTGTCGCCCATGTTCTGAATGCGGTCGATGTGCTTCTTACGAATCAAAGACAACTCGTCCTTGCAAGCATCCGCCTCGGCGAGAATCTCACGATAGTTCTCGTATCTACCCGTCTCAATCTGCTCGCAACTCATCTTCATGAGGTCGTTGATCTTCTGGCGTACAGGAGTGAACTCCTTGATGTATTCCTCAGGCAGAGGATTGAAGTTGTTATCGACGTGCTCCTTGATAGGGTCGAGCATACGGCGGAGGGAGTAGATGAACTGCTGGTTGCTGTTGGCACCCAGGTGGAACCAGGTGTTGCGCTCGATGGCGATATCCATCGGAGAGCGTTTCAAACCGAGCATCTCCTGGCGGCGGAACTTCTTGAGCATCTCCTGTTCGTTCTTCAACTCCTTGTTGGCGTGGCGCAGGTCACGAGCGTTCTCGTTGGCAAGACCATCCATGACGAGATTGAACTCGTTGAGGGCGAAGTGGCACACGTAGCTCTGGGTCTTGCTCACGTGCTTGCGGAGCATATCCCACACAATCTCTGGGTCGTGAGCACGCATCATGAGCTGGAAGCTATTGCTCTTGCTCTCTTGCTTCTGCTTCTTGTTGTACTGGATGTTGCTGCGGATGAGCATGAAGATGACTACTGCCATGAAAGCTGCCTTGACCACGATGCCACCGAAATACATGGCGAGACATACGATGGAGCAAGCGAAGAAGGCTACGCCAGCGGTGATAAACCATCCACCGATGACACTCAGCACACCCGTGACACGGAACACAGCGCTCTCACGGCTCCAGGCACGGTCGGCAAGTGAAGAACCCATCGCAACCATGAAGGTAACGTAAGTGGTAGAGAGAGGTAACTTGAGGTTGGTACCGATGGTGATGAGCATGGAAGCCAACACGAGGTTGACGGCTGCACGTACCACGTCGAAGGCGGCGTTCTCTTCCAGTTCCACATCATTCTTGTTGAAGCGAGAGTTGATCCAATTCTTGAGTCCCTGTGGCAAGTAACGGTTGAGCCAAGAGTCGGAAGCCTGGCAGTTGCGCACGATGACACGAGCCACTTTCGAGCTACCAAACATTTCGTCGCCCTCGTCCTGGCGGCTCAAATCGACGGAAGTCTTAATCACGTTTTGTGCTTTCTTGGAGGTAGCCATGGCGACAATCATCACGGCACCTGCTATCAGGAGATAGACAGGAGTGGTCTTGGCACTCTCCATCAGGGAAGTCATCAAGAATGAATCAGGAGCAGCACCATTGGCGTTGGCAGTGAAATCCTGGTAGCTGGAGAGACCTGCGAGCGGCACACCGATGAAGTTGACGAGGTCATTGCCAGCGAAAGCCATCGCCAGTCCAAATGTTCCCATCAAGACGGTGAACTTGAAAATATTGACACGGCAAAGGTGCAGGAACTCCATCACGATGGCAGAAACGATGAAAGTAACAACGAGGAGCATCCCGATGTTGGCGTCGATGTAGTCCTTGATGTCTGTTGGCAAGTAAGGACTCTTGCCCAAGCCCTTCATGAAGATGAAGTAGGAGAGGGCGGTGAAGGCGATACCACCGAAGATGGCGATGGAGTAACGACTGTGCTTCTTGTAGTTGAAGGTGAAGACGATACGAGAAAGCCACATCACAATCATACCGAAGAAGAAGGCGATGGCTACCGAGGCGAAGATACCAATGATAACCTCCAAAGCCTTGTTGCTGTTGAGCAAGATGCCATAGTTGAGACTTGGGTCGCCCCACATTTTCAAGGTAGCGAGAATGAAAGCACCGCCTAACAACTCAAACACCAGCGAGACGGTGGTGGAGGTAGGCATACCGAGCGTATTGAACACATCCAAGACGATGACATCCGTCACCATGACGGCAAGGAAGAGCGTCATCACTTCCTCGAAGGTGAAGTGGTCCGGGCTCATGATGCCATGTCGGGCGATGTCCATCATACCCGATGACATGATGGCTCCGAGAACCACACCGCAGGATGCGATGATCAGCACCGTGCGAAACTTCGCCACCTTGGCACCGATGGCGGATTGCAGGAAGTTGACAGCGTCGTTGCTGACTCCCACGAAGAGATCAAACACTGCCAAGCAGAGCAGGAAGATCACAATACATAAATAAATTGTACCCATGTTTTTTTCTTAATATATATTTCTGGGTGCAAAGGTACTTCGGGGATGTTACAGGCAATTTAAACAGGTGTTACAATCTTGTTAAAGTTATAGAAGTGGTGAGCAATCTTGTTAAGGTTACAAAAGCAGAAAGCGCAACGTAATCACTACGTCGCGCTTTCGATTTGTATTATTTTTATAGTCTTTTGTTTTTGCACTATAGTTTACAATAATACTATTAATTATATACGAGAGAGAATTGTTCCTTAATTATATACGAAAGAGAATTGATCTTTATATATATACGAGAGAGTTGATTTTTATTTCACGCTCCATTCGAACAAACCACAAGAGTGGGTCTCTGGTTGTTTCAACTCCAATTTGAGAGCTTTGGTTTTCACAGGAGTGAAGTTGACGATGCAAGCCACGCCTTTCTTGCAAGGGTATTGGTCTGCGTTCTTCACTTCCTGCCAGTTGCCACTCTCGTCCTGGTAGTAAATCTTCCAACTGTCTGGCACCTTGCAACCACCCCAAGGCTGGTCATCATACCAATATACGGTGCTACTCTTGATTTCCTTGGTCTCAGGGAACGTGTATGTAATCCATTCCGTGGTGTTCTTCTTAGGCCACCAGTGGATGTATGGGATAGAGCGGTCGTTCTCGTCGGCAGGAATCAATCCGTCAGTGATGCTGGCCTTGGCTGGTACAGGAGATGAGAATGCTACTTGGGCTTGTGAGGCGAGTGTGGCTGGAGTAGAAGGTTTGGTAGCCTTCACTTCCTGTGGAAGCCATACCTTCATATTGCCATTGCCTCGGTGTGCCCACGCAAAGTAAGGTATGAGGGTGAGCGTCTCGTCCTTGACAGATAGTTTGCCACTCTTGTCGAAGCTCAAAGTCTGTACTGGATTGGTCAGCGTCTCCAAGTATTGTCCCTTGTATTGGGTCAGGGTGTTCTTGTACTTAGGAGCGATGAACCCATCGTATGACAGTTTTCCTTCTTTGAAGGTAGGCTCCTGGTTCTCCAGTACATTCATGATGTCGAAGCCCTTGTTGTCTGGCCATTCAGCGCAATATACCAGTGGTCCACGCTCGATGCTCACGCAGCCACGGTCAGCCTCCACCTTGTTGTTGGCACGCACAGTGCGCACATCCATGTCGAAGTGGACACGTACCACGTCGCCTTTCTTCCATTTGCGAGCAATCGTATAGTAACCGTCGTCGGTCACCTTGGCATCCACCTTCTTGCCATTTACGGTGATGGTGTAGTCGAGACGCTTGCCGTCGCTGTAATAATATAGGTCGCTTGGCACAGGTTGTCCTTTCAACCATCCTGGGATGCGGATTTTCATGCCGAAGTTGCCAGCCTTGTTCTCGTCTATCTTGATGGCGATGTCACCGTTCCAAGGATATTGGGTGTCTTGGCTCAAAGCCACTTTCTTGCCCGCAACATTCAGCGATGTGGAGTTGCTTAGGAAGAGGTTGACATATACGTTCTTGTCCTTCACGGCATATACATAGCCAGGCAATGAAGGTAGGAAACGGCAGATGTTGCTTGGGCAACAAGCACAACCAAACCACGCTTGGCGCTGGTGTTGTCCCATGCTCTCCAATGGGTTCGGATAGAAGAACCCGCCTCCGTCCATGCTCACGCCGCTGATGAGACCATTATATAAGGTACGCTCCAAGACATCGTAATACTTGCTTTCTCCATGGAGAAGGAAAAGTCGATAATTGACATATACATTGCCGATGGCTGCGCAAGTCTCGCAGTAGGCGCTCATGTTAGGCAAGTAGTAGTTCGGACCAAAAGCCTCGCCATTGCTGGTGGCGCCGATGCCGCCCGTGATATAGAGTTTCTTGCTTACGATGTTGTCCCAGATGCGGTCGATGGCATGGATGTAGGCGGTGTCGCCGGTGAGGGCAGCAACGTCTGCCATACCAGCGTACATATAGGTGGCGCGCACGGCATGGCCTACTGCCTCGTTCTGTTGCAATACAGGCTTGTGGCTCTGCGAGTACTCTGTCTTGATTTTTGTCTTACCACGGTAATCGAGGAAGAACTTGGCCTCGTCCAGATACTTTTTGTTGCCTGTGGCGAGATAGAGTTTGCAGAGAGCCATCTCAGCGATTTGGTGACCTGGCACTACGCAAGCCTGTCCAGGGTTGGGACCTACCTCTCGTACCACGCAGTCGGCATATCGGATGGCGATGTCAAGGAACTTTCGGCTGCCTGTGGCCTGCCAGTGTGCGACGGCACCTTCCACCATGTGGCCGAGGTTGTAAAGCTCATGGCTCAGGTCTTCCTCCTTGCTCCATCTCTTGTCGCCTGCCCAGTAGTGAGGTTTCTTAGGATTCTGTGTGCGGGCGGTATAGAGGTAGCCATCCGCTTCTTGTGCTGGTGCGATGATGTCGAGCACGCTATCGATATATGCCTTCAACTTCTTGTCGGGGTAGGTCTGCAGCACATAGCTTGCGCCCTCGATAGTCTTGTAAGGGTCGGTGTCATCGAAACTCAGTGGCATGAGCTTGCTCACGTCGTACTTGTCGCTTGGATGTGCGGCACGTTCGAAGTTCTTGTATCGTCCTTCCGACTCACATTTGCTGAAGGCAAGAGGAATCGTCACCTTCCGAGAGGTCTCGATACGCTGTCCCCAGAACGTGTTGTTCCATACTTTGACAGATGTGAAAGGTACAGGGGTGATAGGATAACCACCCGAACTCTTGTTCACTTTTTGTGCCATGGCTGGTGTCAATGACAATACCGCCAAGGCTGATGCAATAAAGACTTTCTTCATGTATCTGTTTTATTTATTGTTTCGAGAAAATGATTATTTGTTTTGAGAGAAAATATCATTTCTTGTAGAGCTTGATGACAAAACCACCACCAGAAGCGAGATGAATGTTCTTTTGTGAATGATTGTTGACGATTTCTGTTTTTATCGCATAGTCCTCTGCGTCGTGGTTGGCGTTGATTCCATCTTGTAGTATATGAGCTTCGTATTCTCCTTCTTCTATGAAATCCAACTTGACGGTGAGGTCTCGCTCGTCCCAGTTGTTCTGTCCACCGATGTACCAATCGTTGCCTTTTTTGCGAGCTGTGACGATGTATTTCCCAATTTCACCTTGCAAAACGATGGTTTTATCAAAAACGACAGGAACGGATGCGATATAGCGGGTGTATGTTTCGTCTGCCTCGTAGTTGGTAGGGGTATCGGCAAGCATGGTGAAAGGGCTGTCTTGTACCACATAGCAAGCTGCTTGATGGCATCTTGTACCCATCGATATAGGCTTGGTGTAGATGGCTCTCCAGTCTTGCTTGGTTCCATTTCTCATGGCACCAGGTGTGAAATCGACTTGCCCTGCCATCATACGGATGTATGGAAAGGTGACATCATAGCGTGGCATATCGTTTTTCAACTCGGTCCAGCGACATTCTTCCATACCAAACACACTCTCGTAGTTGAGGATATTGGGATAGGTACGATTCAAGCCTGCTGGTTTGTAGATGCCGTGAAGGTCGAGCACAAGGTGGTGCTTAGCTGTGCAAGCAGCAAGCCGTTCTACCATTTCTACGGCAGTTTGGTCATCGCGGTCCATAAAGTCAACCTTGAATCCCTTGATACCCATGTCGGCATAGGTCTTGCATATCTTCTCTAAGTTTTCGTCCATGACATTGAAGACGGCCCATAGTACGATACCGACATTCTTTTTCTTGGCGTATTCAATCAGCTCAGGCAATCGTATCTCGTCGATGGGCTTGAGAATGCTCCCTTCGTTGGAATTGTACCATCCCTCGTCGAGAACAATGTATTCCAGTCCATGGTTGGCTGCAAAGTCTATATAATATTTATAGGTGTCAAAGTTGATGCCAGCTTTGAAGTTTACACCTTTTAGATTCCAGTCGTTCCACCAGTCCCAAGCTACTTTTCCGGGCTTGATCCATGAAGTGTCACCGATTTTGTTGGGTCTCGCCAATGCATATACGAGGTTGTTGGTCGGCATTTCTGTATCTTTTTCCGTAATGGCAAATATGCGCCAAGGATAAGTACGCTCATCACTGGATTCGGAGATGTAGTCTTGGGCGTCTTTAACGTACGACATATGTCGCCATGCGTAATAGTCCATGTCCTTGGGATAGGGGGCGAAGGTAGCTCTCAGTGTGCCGTCCTCTTTGTCGCGTTGGCAACTGTTGGCTTGTAACCACATGCCAGGGTAGCGTTTGAGGTCGCTTTCCAAAATAGTCACTTTGGCTTGTCCGCAATCCACGGTGGCAGGTAGAAAAGCTAACTTTTGCTTGGCGGAATCTAAGCGAGTTTGTTCATAAATATTTTGGAAGGCCATGGCAAAAGGTTTCTTGTCATTGGTCGTGTAGGAAAGCCATGCTTTCTTATCCTTTCCGAAGTTATATTCAGCAGTTTCGTCGAGAACGATGGTTTTGCCTTTTCGCTTGTTGTAAAATCTATATGCTACACCCTCGTCATACGCTCTCAGAATAATTCCGAATCCATCTTTCAGTTTGAGGTTGAGCTCTTGGTAGTTGACATCGAACGATGGCTGGCGATAGAAAGGAGCATTGATACTTTCTTTGTGGTAGGTTAGTTTCTTACTGATAACCTTAGGTGCAATACCAATGTCCCTTCCATCTTTCAGCTTCATACCTATTGGTGACTCTCCTAAGAGAGTGGAGCCATTAAACCTGAAAACAAGAGAGAGATTTTTATCTGTGTTGAGTTCTGCGACAATCTTGCCATCTGGAGATTTCACCAGATAGTTATCGGCTGACGCAAGAGTTGCCATATTTAATAAGGTGGCAATGAAAATAAGTTGTTTAGTCATTTTTTTTCGTTTTAATTCGATGGCTTATTTTAATTCGATGGCAAAGATATTGATTGTTTTTGATATTTGGGGGTATAAAAAGTTCAAAATGATGAAATTATCGTCCAAAAATACGATTTTACACTTGTAAAGCACTATTGTTGGGGCAAAATTCATTGTTAATAGGTTATTTTGCATGATGTTAATGAATCATTCATATAAAAATATAGAGTTATGCATAAAAAGAAAATTTTGATTTCGGCTTTGTTGGTATGCTCGTTGGCAATACCAGTTCAGGCACAGATGTTCTTTGGCAAGCCAAAGGAAGTTTCAGACTCTGCTTATCAGTCATTGGCAAAGACTCCTCCTATGGGCTGGAACTCATGGAATAAGTTTGGCTGTAATGTGAGCGAGAAGTTGATCATGGACATGGCAGACAAAATCGTGGAGACTGGCATGAAAGATGCTGGCTACGAGTATGTCGTGATAGACGACTGTTGGCAGGTGGAGCGTGATAGTCTTGGCTTCATTCAGCCAGACCCTGACCGTTTTCCTCATGGCATGAAATATCTTGCCGACTACATTCATTCCAAGGGCTTGAAGTTTGGACTCTATTCTTGTGCAGGTAGCTACACTTGTCAGGGACGCCCAGGCAGTCGTGGTCATCAGTTTCAGGATGCTTTGACATACGCCAAGTGGGGTGTCGATTATTTGAAGTACGACTGGTGCTCTGACGAGGGACAGAATGCCCAGGCAGCTTATGCTACGATGAGCGATGCCATCAAGGAGTCGGGTCGCCCGATGATTCTCAGTATTTGCGAGTGGGGCGAGCACGAGCCTTGGAAGTGGGGCAAGGGAATCGGACATCTATGGAGAGTGACTGCCGACATACGTGATTGCTACCAGTGTCTATTCGACTGGGGAGGCGTGGGCGTGTTGAACATCATCGACAAGATGGCGGATCTCTATCCTTATGCCGGTCCAGGTCATTGGAATGATGCGGAATTGCTTGAGGTGGGCAATGGTGGTATGACCAAGGATGAATACATTACTCATTTCTCCATGTGGTGTATGCTTGCCGCTCCATTGATGGCGGGCAATGACTTGACAAAGATGGACAAGGATACACATGAAATCTTGACCAACAAGGAGGTGATAGCTGTCGATCAAGACTCTTTGGGCGAACAAGGACGCCGATTCATGGATATGGGAGAGAAGGAAATCTGGGCCAAGCCTCTTTCAAATGGAGAATTGGCGGTTTGTTTCTTGAATCGTACGGATTTTCCATGGAAGCTGGACTACAATTGGCGTGCGCAGACCATTTATTTTGCCAACGAGGTCAACATTCGTTCTAATGAGTACGTCATTAGAGACCTATGGCAACATAAGAACATTGGCACAACAGCTAAAAATACCAAGGCCACGATTCCAGCCCATGGCGTGTTGATGGTGAGATTGTCTAAGAAATCATAAGAACTCATTCTGAATGAATAGGAAATGATATGAATACAAACAAATAGAAATGAATACAGATAATATGATTGATAGTATGACAAAGGCGATCAAACATAAAATCATGTTTGTTTCGTCAGCTTTGTTCTTGGCTGCGCCGATGCAAGCTCAGAACTTTGACGATTATTTCGTGGATAAAACCTTGCGCTTGGACTATATTGTGGCAGGTGATAGCGTCAACCAATCCATTTATTTCGAACAGGCATATACCAATCCCAAGTGGGCAGGCAGAAAAACAAGGCTTTCAGAAAAGTTTCTGAACGGAAACGGACAGGTGACAGTCTATGAGCATGGTACTAACAAGGTGTTGTATGTGAATACCTTCTCCACACTCTTCCAGGAGTGGCAACTTACTCAAGAGGCAAAACATCTCAAGAAATCTTTCGAAAGCAGTTTCTTGGTTCCATTTCCCAAGAAGCCTGTGGATGTAAGCATCACGCTTTCTGATATCCATCATCATACGACGGCGGAACTTCGCCATACGATAGATCCTTCCGACATTCTGATTCGACCTTTGGGCGAGAATGGCATACCTTATAAATATATAGTGAGAAATGGAAGCACAGACCAATGTGTGGATCTCGCTATCGTGGCAGAAGGATATAAGAAAGATGAGATGGACAAGTTTTACAAGGATGCTCAGAGGGCTGCCGATGCCATCTTCGAGCGAGAGCCTTTCCTCTCATTGAAAAATCGTTTCAATGTGGTGGCAGTGGCTTCTCCCTCATTGGAAGAAGGTCCGAGCATACCCCATAAAGGCATTTGGAAGAATACGGTGGCGAATGCTCATTACGATACGTTCTATTCGCAGCGTTATCTCACCACCAGTAAGGTGCACCGCATTTATGATGCCTTGAGCAACGTACCTTTCGAGCAAATCATGGTGTTGGTCAACTCGCCAACCTATGGTGGTGGTGGCATCTACAATCAGGTGACACTTTCTACGACCGACCATCCTACGTTCAAGAAAGTGCTCGTGCATGAGTTTGGTCATGGCTTTGCAGGTCTTGGCGATGAATACAGCACCGATGAGTATGATCCGATGTACCCGAGTGACACGGAGCCTTGGGAGCAAAATCTTACAACCTTGAAGGATTTCAATAGCAAGTGGGCAGATATGTTGTCTAAGGGAGTGAAGATACCAACTCCTCCTGCTAAATTGCCTAACCATAAAGCCAAGTTGACACCAAAGGAGCAGAAAAAACTCAATGAGGCGGTCTTCAAGATAGGTGTCTTCGAAGGTGCTGGCAACCAGAGCAAGGGATGTTACAGACCAGCACAGGTTTGTCGCATGAGAATCAACGAAGTGGATGATTTCTGTCCAGTGTGCCAGAGGGCTATTCGTCGTATAACAGACTTTTATACAGGTAAATAATAGATGGAAAAATGAAAAGAAAAAGTCTTTTGTCTCTTTTGCTCACATTCTCTTTGTTTGTTGTGGCTCAGCGACAGAGTGATTATGTGGGCGATGATGAATTGCATGTGCCAGCATGTAAGATTACGGCTCCTCCAAAGGAGCTTCATCTCGACAAATTCTATAAGAAATATGTCAATGTCAATGGGATACCTATCGTTACCTCATGGCGCGTTCCTGATTCTTGTATTGTCGCTGCGCATCGAACCTTATATTACATGACGTGTATGCTGAAGCCAGATGTATTGAATGCGATGGTTAAGCATGGAACTCGTGTGGCTATTATGGCTCGTTATGAAGGAGAGACCGATATTCCTGAGCATCGTTTCATGGCGAACGACACTTCTGTCAATATGGATGTACGCGCCAGGGGTATGGAGGGAACCATGAAAGTACCAGTCACTACTTGTGCTGAAGAAAATATCTTGGCATACCAGATAGATAAGTATCATGCCGAAGACATCTTGATTCATGAATTTGCGCATTCCATCCATCTTATAGGTATTTATCAGGTGGATCCTACTATCAATGAAAAACTGGATCGACTTTTGGCAAATGTAAAGGCTCGAGGTATTTATGCGAATACTTATCGTTTAGATAATGGTATGGAATATTTTGCTGAGGCAGTGCAAGATTGGTTCAATGTGAATGCTGAAGTTCAGCAGGCTGATGGAAAGCATAATTGGATTAATACTCGTGAGGAATTGCGGGCGATGGATCCTGACATGTACCATCTCTTGGCTCAGTATTTCCCTTCCACCCGACTTCAAATCAGCAAACATAAGAAGCAAAATGTTTACACTTGTGACTATACAGACCTTGTGGCCGCACATAAATTTGCTTTTTGGGGACAACAACAAAAGGTAGAAGAGGGTTTTATGCCTTTCCGAGGTTATCAGGTGTATTATCGCATCGTGGGTGAACGTCAGCCAGGTAAGGCTCCTATCATCCTTCTCCATGGTGGACCTGGTAGTACGCATAATTACTTCGAAGTGTTAGACCAAATTGCAGAGACGGGACATCAAGTGATTATGTACGACCAATTAGGCTGTGGAAAGTCTTTCGTTGACGGTCATCCCGAACTTTGGAAAACGGAGACTTGGGTCGATGAACTTGCAGCTTTGCGTAAGTATCTGCATCTTGACCAGGTTCATCTGTTAGGACAATCTTGGGGTGGCATGTTGGCTTTGGCTTACATATATGAGCGCAAGCCGGAAGGTGTTCGTTCGTTGATTCTTTCAAGCACCAATCCATCGGCATCGATGTGGGTAAAGGAACAACACCGTTTGGTGAAGTTCTTGCCTGAGAAGGAACAAAAGGCGATAGCCAAGGCTGAGGCTACAGGCAATTTCCAAGACAAAGGATATCAAAAGGCCATTGCTCACTATATGAAATTGCATTGTGCTGGTCCTGTGACAGAAAAATCGCCTGAGTGCCTACGTCGTCCCAAGAAGTCGGGCACCTTGTCTTATATATATGGATGGGGACCCAATGAGTTGAATGCAACAGGCGACTTGAAGGATTTTGAATATTTGGAAAAAATGAAGAGCATCGATATTCCGACTCTCATTATCAATGGAACAGATGATCTCTGTACTCCTGCCATAGCCAAGGCCATGTATGATGCCTTGCCTCAAGCTAAGTGGGAGATGTTTATAGGAAGTCGCCATATGCCGTTTGTCGAAGACCATGAGCACTATTGCAAAGTCTTGGCAGAATGGCTGCTGACTCATAAATAAAGAGGTAGAATAGTGTTTATGCTAACAAAATCGTGCTTTTGTACGATTTTGTTAGCATTTTTGTATGATTTTTAAGCTAATTGTTACGACTTTTAACTTCCTTTGCAACAACTTTAACAAAAACTAGAATTTATGAGAGATGAATTAAAACTATTCGGACTGTGTTTGTTGTTGTTGTCTGTTGTTTCTTGTTCAGATGACAATATTGTGACAGGACAGGAAACAAAAACTATTTATGAAGTACCTTCTGGCAAGAAAGTCTATAAGCCAAAGGAATTTCTAAGTCAGGATTGGCGTGTTGACACTACCGATTATAGTTATGCACGTGCTGCCTATACAGACAATCTTGCGATTTTTTGGGAAAGTGGCTTTGGCAAGGATTTGGCTTCTCCACCATCTTTAGAAGGGCATGATATGCATGTGGATTTGGATAATCTTAAGGCCAAGCTGGAACATTTCTACAAATGTTATCGTGATACATTAGGGTTTCATAAGGAGGAAGGCTCGTTGGCTGATACTTATCGCATGAATGTCATGATAAAGTATTCGCTGGAGGGTACAGCATATGGTGGAACATATGATAATAAGGTAGGAGCGTTTTGGGCTGCACCTAATCGTTTGCAGGACAAAAACCTCAATACTGTTGCGCATGAGTTGGGGCATAGTTTCCAATTGCAGTTGGTTGCTGATGGTTATCGCGCATTTGATAATTCTTTTGGAGGATTTTTGGAGATGACCTCGCAATGGATGCTTTGGCACGTGAATCCTAAATGGATTGATGACGAGGTATATCATTGGAATGCTTTCAAGGAACTTACGCATAAGGCGTTCTTGCATCAAGAGAACAATTATCACTCTCCGTTTGTGCTGGAATATTGGAGTCAGAAACATGGTTTCGAGATAATCTCTGATATTTATAAGAATGTTCGCCAAGGAGAGGATGCTGTTAACATTTATCAGCGCTTGAAAAACTTGACCCAAGAGCAATTTGTGGATGAAATGTATGACTGCTATGCTCGTTTGGTCAATTTTGATGACGATCGTGTGCGCAACGTAACTCGACAATATGCTAATTCTTTCCCAAGTGCGATTTCTTATATGAATGACAAGGGAAATGGTTGGTATCAGGTCAATCAGGAACACTGTCCAGAGAACTATGGATTCAATGCTTTGAAGTTGAGTGTGCCTGCTGCAGGAGAGACCGTGAAGGTTGATTTTGAGGGTATGATGGGAGAATCAGGATATACTTGCCAAAAGCCTCAAAGTGCAAATTATCGTTTTGGCTTTGTTGGAGTTACTGAGTCTGGCAAGTCCGTTTATGGTGATATGGTTACTGCAGATTACGACCATCGCCAGTCAAGTGCGTCTTTCACTTCTCCTAAGGATGAAAAGCTGAAATATTTGTGGCTTGTCGTAACTGCTGGACCTAAAGATGCCCATTGGACATTGGTAGAGCAAGCTTTGGCGCAGTGGCCTTATCGGGTGAAGTTTGTGGGAACAAAGTTGATTTAACGTTGTTCTTCAATCAGAAAATGATTTTTTTTACAATAAAAACTAAAACTTATAAGTCAATGAAAAAAAGAAAAGAAACTTATGCTGTAGTAGCATTGGCATTAGGACTTTCTTTGTCGGATGCGACTCAAGTTCTGGCTTTCGAAAACACGTCTGTCAGCAAGGCTTTGGCTGTTCAACAGAAAAATCCTCAGAGAAAACTTGAAGGAACTGTTGTTGATGGCTCAACTGGTGAGCCTATGATTGGTGTGACCATCAAGGTAAAAAATGGAAAAGGATTGGGAACAGTGACTGATATTGATGGTCATTTCTCTCTCAATGTAACAAGTAAAACAGAACTTGTGGTTACTTATCTTGGTTATAAGGAACAAACTGTAGATGTTGGTGACTTGGGTGTTATTACTATCAAGATGATGCCTGATGACCAACAGCTGGATGAAGTAGTTGTGGTGGGCGCTGGTACAGCTAAGAAAGTCTCTATTACGGGTTCTATCGCAACCATCAAAGGTGATCTTTTGAAAACGCCATCTTCTTCACTTACCAATGGATTGGCTGGAAAGTTGGCTGGTGTGATTTCTACTGTGTCTTCTGGTCAGCCTGGTAGTTCTTCGGCTTTCTACATTCGTGGTATCAATACTTTTGGTGGTGTGGCTACTCCGCTTATCTTGTTGGATGGTGTTGAGATTTCTGCCAATGACCTCGACAATATACCAGCGGAAAGCATTGAGAGCTTTTCTATCTTGAAGGATGCTTCCGCTACGGCCATCTATGGTAACCGTGGTGCCAATGGTGTGATGCTTGTCACAACCAAGAGTGGTGAGGAGAATAGTCGCTCTAAAATCAATGTGACCTTGGAGGCTTCCTATAATCGACCAATGAATAAAATAGAGTTTGCCGATGGAGCTACATACATGAAGGTCTATAATGAGGCTCAGGCGGCTCGTGCCGATGGTGCGGTTACTCCGTATTATTCACAGCAGCAGATAGAGAATACAGCCAATCATGTAAACCCTTATGCTTATCCTGATGTAGATTGGTACGACTTGCTTTTCAAGAGTGGTAACTTCAACGAGCGTGCCAATATCAATATACAGGGGGGTGGATCTCGTGTCACTTATTATATGAGTTTGCAGGCTAATCATGACACGGGATTGTTTAATGCCCCCAAGAATTACTTCTATAACAATAACTATAATCGATGGGAATATAACTTCCAAAACAATATTTCCTACAAGCTGACGAGCACTACGACAGCTGAGCTCCGCATGATGGCTCAAATAGGAAACAACAAGGGACCTAACTATTCATCTTCTGATCTTTATTGGCAGGTGATGCGAATCAATCCTGTGGCTTTCCCTGCCTATTTCCCTTCGCAAGCAGATGATGGACAGTTAATCCGCTTCGGTAATAAGGAAATAAAGAGTGGTACATTGGGTGTCAATCCTTACCAGTATATGTTGAGCTCTTACAATGAGACCAATTTTAACACTTTGAATACGTCTTTGAACCTTCATCAGAATCTGGACTTTATTACTAAAGGATTGAGTGCTCATATTTTGGTGAACTTCAAAAACTGGTCAAGTGCCAGCTATAGTCGTTCCATATCACCTTATTATTATTGCTTAAAACCTGGAACTTATAATGTGGAGACGGGTGAATTTGAGACAGAACTTCTTCAGACTGGTGCAGATTACATTACGCAGAGTGGTGTGGGAAAAAGTAGTGACCAGACATTCTATTTGGATGGTCGTATCGACTGGAAACGCAGTTTCGGCCAGCACAATGCGACTGCCATGCTGATGTATATGATGCGTGAGTATCGTAGTGATGTGCTTCCAAATAGAAATCAGGGTATATCAGGACGTCTTACCTATGACTATGCCAATAAGTATCTATTTGAGTTCAACTTTGGCTACAATGGTTCAGAACGTCTTGCCAAGGGAGATAGATTTGAGTTTTTCCCTGCTGCATCCTTAGGATGGGTCATCAGTTCGGAGAAGTTCTGGAAGCCTTTGGAAAAATATGTCAACTTCTTGAAGTTGCGTGGTTCTTATGGATTGGTAGGTAGTGACCAATTTACGAGTAGTGCGCCGCATTTTCTTTACCAGAACAATGTTGGTATAGGAAGTTCTTACTCTTTTTGGACAGGTTTGCCAAGTCAGGAAGTGTGGAAATATGGTCCGTCTTTCTCGACATTGGCCGTAAGCAACGCAGGATGGGAACATGTAAAGAAACTTGATATAGGTGTAGATATGAACCTTTTCAATCAAGTCAATATCACTTTCGACTACTTCCATGATGTACGTGACCGTATCTTGATGGCTCGTTCTTCTTGGCCAACTCTCTTGGGTTATTGGGGTGCTAAGCCTTGGAGTAATATCGGTCAGGTGACTAATTATGGATTTGAAATGTCCTTGAACTGGAACAAGCAATTGAACAAAGACTTGAATGTGGATGTTCGTGCCAATCTTACATATAATAGAAACCGTTATGACTATGTAGATGAGCCAAATTATCCATACGTATGGCAGACAACAACGGGCAAGCCCCTCAGTAGGTTGACAGGCTATGTCGCAGAAGGCTTGTTTGAGAGTCAAGAAGAAATAGACAATTGGGCAGACCAAAGTCAGCTTGGTTCGACTGTTCGTCCTGGTGATATCAAATATCGTGACATCAATGGTGATGGTAAGATAACGACAGAAGACCAAGTGATGTTGGAATCTGATGGGTGGACACCTCATCTTCAGTATGGCTTTGGTGTTAACGTACAATGGAAGAAGTGGGATTTTGGCGTATTCTTCAATGGATCAGGCAAACGTAAGATAATGATTAATTCTGGCTATTCTCCATTTTTGGCATCTGGTGGTGATGGAGATTTGGAGAACTTGGGACGTAATCTGATGCAGTGGATAGCCGATGATCATTGGTCAGTGGATAGTCCAAATCCTCATGCAACTTATCCACGTTTGGGGTTGACCAACGCTGATATTTCCAATAATATACAGCCAAGCTCATATTGGGTTAGAAATGCAAGTTTTATTCGTTTCAAAACATTGGAATTGGGTTACACATTCAAATATTGTAGAGTGTATTTCAGTGGTGACAATATAGCAGTATTTAGTCCTTTCAAACTTTGGGATCCTGAGCTGTCTTGGTACTCGTATCCTTTGCAGCGTACTTTCAATTTGGGCGTTCAGGTTAGATTATAAATCATATTTAAAAGTGACAACTATGAAACTAAAGAATAACATCATAAAAGCGGTATGGATGCTTGTCATGCCTGTAAATTTGCTTACATCTTGCAACTATCTGGATGTGATACCACCAGCACAAGCTGACTTTGACGATACAATGAAGGACGAGAGTGCCACTCTGGGCTTTCTGTATTCATGCTATGGCTATGTGCCACGTTCCACACCATTTGCTGTCTTACAGTACGAGCAGAGTGCAGATGAAATCGTACAGCCTCTTATGTGGGGATACAGCCCACAGCAACTCGCATGGGGTACGGTTTCTGCATCCACAGTTGATGCGAGTATCTGGAATGCCAGCTACAACCAACTTGGTCAACTACATCGTTTCGAGAACTTATTGGGTGAACTTCATCCTACAGGTGTTACCGAAGAAGATAAGGTGGAGTATCGTGCAGAAGCCAAGTTCTTGGATGCTTATTACCATTTCCGCGTGTTGGCTGCCTATGGTCCTTGTCCTATCGTGAGCAGTTTGGTAGATCCTAATATAACAAATACCCAGATTCCTGGACGTTCTCATTTCGACTATTGCGTGAACTATATAGTAAATTTGTTAGATGAAGCGTCAAAGGACTTACCTGCGACTAGGCCTACGGATGAGTTGGGGCGTGCTACATCGGTCATAGCCAAAAGCTTGAAGGCAAGAGTCTTACTTTACGCTGCAAGTCCACTTTGGAATGGCTCTTTCTTTAAGTCTGGCTGGCAAAATACTGTTGAGACAGAAGGTTATGGCAAAGAGTTGGTCAGCAACAAGTATGATCCAGCGAAGTGGCAGCGTGCTTTGACAGCTTGCCAAGAGGCTCTTGCGGCTGCAAAGGCAGCAGGTCATAAATTATTTGATCTCGAAACAGCCAATAAAAAAGCAGAACGTGATGAGATAGGTTTGCCATTTGTACCAGGAAAGGAGAGTGATACCGAAGAGAACAAACTCTTCAAGGAGAGAGTGCGTATGTTCCAGTATCTTACTAATACTACTGAAGGTGACGGCAATAAGGAAATCATCTGGGGTATGAGAATTGCGGATGATGAAAACAATGGAGGTGCTTATGCCTGGTATACGTTGCCTGTGCGTCTTTTAAAAAAGAGTGATGGTTCTTGGCATTATGGTGGATATGCATCACATGCTCCGACCTCCAATGCAGTGGCTCATTTCTATACCGAAAATGGCAAATTACCAGAGTATGATTCCAATTTCCCTAACAAGAGCGAATGGTACAAACGCTTCTATCCTGGTACGACGAGTCCTGCCTTAGCTAATGGTACTATGGATACAGAGGATGTAAAAAATGACATTATCAAGTTGCATGGTAATCGTGAGGCACGTTTTTATGCTTGGATTGCCTTTGATGGATGCCAGTATCAGCAGAAAATATCCAATGGAGAACCTATGTGGTTGAATTTCAAGAATAGTCATACCAATGGTTATAGTTCCGAGAATGCACGTAATATAGCTGGTACAGGATATCTCACACGTAAGTTCATCGACCCAAACATCAAGTTTAAGTCTGATGGCAACTGGCAGTGGTCAGCTACTCGCCGTCCATTGATTCGTATGGCTGAGCTTTATTTGAATCTTGCTGAGTGTTATGCAGCTTTGGGACAGACTAAGGAGGCTTTGGATAACTTGAATATAATTCGTGATCGTGCAGGGGTTCCTGGCTTGAAGACATCTGATATCAATGATAAGATGTCTTTGACCGACTGGGTGCGTAACGAGAGATTTGTGGAACTATATTTCGAAGGTCATCGTTATTATGACATTCGCCGTTGGTGTATTGCCCCTCAAGTTCTGAAAGCAGGTGTGCGATATGGGCTTAATGGCTTGCCTCTTAATCCTTCCTTCGAAGAGTTTAATACACCTACCAAAGTTGACCAACCATTTCTGTGGAACGATCGTCAGTATTTGCTGCCTATCCAATCTACGGAGTTGTATAGTGATCCTCAGTTGGTACAGGCTCCTGGTTATTAATCATTTGTCAAACTTGATAAAGATAAGATTATTATGAAAAAATATTTTTTATATATTACAGTTGCACTATTAGCATTGACAAGCTGTGATGAGTCTCAGTATGAACTTCAAAACTTGGTGCCAGGACAATATCACAAGGTGATGGTGGTGAAGGATAGCGGAAAGCATAACAAAACTCTGTATGATACAGGTGATGCTGACACGACCAATATATCTGTCATGAAGGTTGGAAGTGATCCTTCATTGACAGCTCATGTGGATGTCCGTACGCTTACCGATGAAGAACTTCGGACTCAATACAGTGAACTGGAGGGAGTCAATTACAAGACATTGTCATCCGATTGCTATCACATTACCAATACGACACTTGATTATGCTTCTTCTGATCGGTATAAAACCTGTCAAGTGATTCTTGATCCTCATGCCATCGAAACAGTAATGGCTACAGAACAAGCTGCTACATGGGTCTTGCCTTTGAAATTTGAGAGTAAGTCAGATTCCGTCAATGCTAATTCCAATGAATATCTCATTATTGTAGATGCGGTAGTTTCTCCGAAGATAGGTTTTGTGTCTGAGACTCCTTCTGTTCAAATTATCGAGAAAGCAAAGGCTGCTGACTATACCCAGACTTTGAGTATTGGCTTGGATGTAAGCAATAAGTGGGATGTGGATTGTGGCTTGAGTGTTGATGAAAGCTATGTGGCAACATATAATCAACTGCATTCCACGGAATTTACTCTTTTGCCAAAATCATATTATGAGCTTCCTAATAGCGTGAAGTTGGAGAAAGGTAAGGATCAAGCTCAGGTAGATGTGAAGATAAAGGCTTCGTCATTGCCTGCTGGAGATTATGTTCTTCCTGTTGCTCTGAGTCAGGTTTCTCGTTTTGAAACCTCTTCAAGCAAGGTTGTTCCATTGGTGGTACGTGTCATGGGTAATCGTCTTGACAGAAGTTCTTGGAAAGTTATGGCTAATACGGAAGAACCTACAGGAGAGGGCTCTGGCAACGGCGTAGTGTCTTGTATGTTGGATGGCAACCTTTCTACTTATTGGCATTCTCAGTGGAGTGGTGGAAGTCATGCACTACCTTATGAGATTACAATTGATATGAAGAGTGTACACACTATAGATCATGTAAGCTTCTACCAGCGTCAAAATACATATTATGCTGATACAAAAGATGTTAAGATTTCTGTAAGTACAGATAATGCTAAATGGACAGAGGTGAGTTCTTACCAATTGCAGCGAATTGTTGAAGAACAACTATTTGAAGTATCATCTACAAAAGCTCGTTATATCAAGCTCTCTGTCACTTCAAGTCATCGAGATGGTGCAGCTTCTCTTGCAGAGTTCTATGTTTATGGAGAATGATATTCTTATGCGTAAGGCATAATAGTGTACTTTTATGGGAAGGATGTGTCTTTGTTGGCACATCCTTCTTTGGGTATTTTCGATTTGAGGTAAATCTTTCTGATTGTGCAAAGCAAGAAAGGTATAAATATAAGAGTAATATCGTCTGATTGTACGATTTTGTGACATAAAAAAGAACATTCTTATGGCTTTTTTTCCTTTTTTATTGTTACTTTGCAGCAGAAAATAAATATTACTTTTAATTATGACTAAACAGACAACATTCTTAACTTGGGCATTTTGCAGCACTTTGCTTGCTGTTGTGCCTTCTGGGGTTAGTGCTGGAATGGTTGTTGTTCCATGCATTGTTCCCGATAATGCTCATGTGCATAAAAATAAAATTTCCAAGCCTCGCGTCATCAAGGAGGTAACCGCTGTCAAGGTGGATTGTCCACAGGGCACGGCTCCACGACTTCCTTTTCTGATTTGGGTAACTTACTCTGACGGATATGCTGAGTTCAGACAGGTGAGATGGAGTAACTCTGCTTTGGCTGATGAGCAAAGTGAGGCAAATCTCCAAAATCATCCTGTCGGCACGGAATACACCGTGGCAGGTTATGTCATTGGTGATGAAACTACCGACAATGGCTTTCCTATTTTGGCACAGGTGAAGGTTGTGGATGCTTCGTATGTGACTCCTTCACAGGAGAAAGCACATACATTCTCGCTTTCGGATGTTACTGTCAATGGCGATAATCGACTCACCCATAACCGTGATGAGGCTATCCGTGAAATCTGCTCGTGGGATGTCACCCAACAACTCTACAATTACCGTGACACTTATGGATTGAGTACGGAAGGCTATACCAAGAGCGATGGTTGGGATTCTCCCGATACCAAACTCAAGGGACATGGCTCGGGACATTATATGTCAGCGATAGCACAGGCATACGCTGTAGCCACTGACCCCGCTCAGAAAGCGATTCTTCGCAAAAACATCATACGAATGGTGAATGAACTGAGAGAGTGCCAGGAACGTACCTTTATATATAATAAGGTGTTGAAGCGCAACTGGGAGGCACGTGACTTCGCTCCTGAGACTGAACTTCGGGAGATGAAGGGCACATGGGCTGCCTTCGATGAATACAAAAAACACCCTGAGCAATATGGATATGGCTATCTGAATGCCATCCCTGCCCAACATTGCGCCCTCATCGAGATGTATCGTGCCTATAATAACTCAGATTGGGTATGGGCACCTTATTATAGTGTCCACAAACAGTTGGCTGGTCTTATCGACATCGCCACCTATTTTGATGACAAGGCCATTTGCGACAAGGCTCTCTTGATAGCTAAGGATATGGGACTGTGGGTCTGGAATCGTATGCACTATCGCACTTATGTGAAGGCGGATGGTACGCAGCAGGAGAGACGTGCCGTGCCTGGCAACCGATATGAGATGTGGGATATGTACATCGCAGGAGAGGTAGGCGGTATGAGCGAATCGCTCGCCAGACTCTCTGAGATGGTTTCCAATCCTGAGGAAAAAGCCAAACTCATCGAGGCTGCCAACTGCTTCGATGCTCCTAAGTTCTTCGACCCATTGAGCAAGAACGTGGATGACATCCGCACCCGTCATGCCAACCAGCATATCCCGATGATTATTGGTGCTTTGCGCAGCTATAAGTCTAACCACAAGCCTTATTACTATAACCTGGCGGAAAATTTCTGGGAATTGATACAGGGTAGATATAGGTATGCGCCTGGAGGTGTGGGCAATGGAGAGATGTTCCGTCAGCCTTACTCGCAGATATTGAGCATGGCTACCAATGGTGTGCAGGGTAACCAAACGGTCGCCAATCCTGACATCAACGAGACTTGTTGTGCTTACAATCTCTTGAAGTTGACCAAGGACTTGAATTGCTACAATCCTGACAAAGCTAGTTATATGGATTATTACGAGCGTACCTTGTACAATCAAATCGTCGGTTCGCTTAATCCTGACAAGTATGAGACGACTTACCAGTATGCAGTCGGACTGAACGCCACCAAGCCTTTCGGCAACGATACTCCTCAGAGCACTTGCTGTGGAGGTACAGGTTCAGAGAACCATACCAAGTATCAGCAGGCAGCTTATTTTGCCAACGACCATACGCTTTGGGTAGGACTCTATATGCCGACAACTCTGCATTGGAAGGAGAAAGGAGTCACTATTCAGCAAGATTGCCTTTGGCCTGCACAGCATTCTGTCATCAAAATCAAGGATGGCGAAGGCGATTTCACCTTGAAACTACGCGTGCCTTATTGGGCAACCCAAGGTTTTTCCGTCAAGGTGAATGGCAAGCCGGTAGAGGTGCATGCCACACTGAGCAGTTATCTATCCTTGGAGCAAAAGCACTGGAAGCAGGGAGACATCATTGAGATAGATATGCCTTTCACCAAACATATAGAATATGGCGCTGACAAACTTTCAAGCGACGTGGCTAGTCTGGATGGAACTCCTCTGAAAAGTTCTTGGGTGGGCACATTGATGTATGGTCCTTTGGCGATGACTGGTACAGGTGCGGAAACTTGGAGTCAGGCGACGCTACGGTTGGATTCACATCTTAGCGAGGTTGTGGCAGAAATGCCAAAAGGTACGACTTCCGGTGCCAATGCCAACTTGCTTACACTAAATGTGGGCGGTAAGGTGTTTGAGCCGGATTACTATCGCAACCAGAATAGTACGCATTATTACCGCATAGATATGACTGACGCTATCTCCTCGAAGGGTAAGAAAAAAATGGCCGTGGATTTAGCTCCATTGCAGTCAGTGTTGTCTCTTGCCAAGCAACGTAAGGCTGATCAGGAGGCATGGCAAACTCTTCGTGTGAAAGTGCCGGAATATGCTCCGTGGGCTCCTCATGGATATGAGCGTATGTTGCAAGCGATGGAAAACGCCCAACAGCTGTTGTCGAAGGGTAAAAAGAAGATTACCCAAGACGAACTGGAAGGCTCCACTGCCATTCTGAACAGAGCCATCAATACCATGCGTCCAGGTAACTTGGCTGAAATGGAAGACTTGCAACAACTATCGGAGTTGCTTCGTAAGGCAGGTTGGCCTGTTGCTTCTTCCAGCAAGGAATTGAAGGAGGCTGTCAACTATGGCAGAATGGTGCAGAAATATGTGTCCGACGGCAGTGGAACTCAGGATATGATCAATACTGCTGTGGAAAAGCTCAAGAAGGTCATCAAGTAAGGTTTCCTCTTGTCGGTGAAGTTGATATTTCTAATTAAAAATCTCTCTTAATATCATTGGAATGTCCAGAAGGGTGGGAGCGCCTGCCTTTTCTGGACGTTTTTTTTATCATTTTAGATGAATTTCTTATGCTATCTCCATTTTTTTGTGTTACTTTGTACCCGAATTTGTGATAATAAACAAAATAACAAGATAAATATGAAACATTCTTTACTTTTCTCCTTGTTCTTGGGAGCTGTTTCTGTAGCTCCCACGTCTTCTGCATTGGCACAGGGAACCCTCGATGATTACAATCGTGCATACGCTGTGCGCCGTCAGTTTGCTGTTGACTCGGTGTATCATTGGGCCAGGTCGGTGGCATGGAGCAAAGACAGCCATGTACTCCATTATCAGACTTCCACTCCACAAGGCATGAAATATGTCGTCTATGATGTAGATAAGGATGATATTCGTACATATGACTCTCGCAAAGCGATGGAAGATGCGCTCGGTATCAAACCTGGCCCTGGTTACAAGCCTCAGTTTGGGCGTCGCCATGAGCGTCATTGGATGGAGGTGGACGAGGAGGATAAAGCTTATCCAGTTGTCTCGCCCGATGGCAAGCAAGAAGCTTACATCGAAGGCTATAATGTGGTGTTGCATGAGGTGGGAAAGCCTTACACCGAAAAGAAAATATTGACGCAGGATGGTACAATAGGTTGCTACTATAGCAATCGCATCCAGTGGAGTCCCGATGGAAAGAAAATATTTGTTTGCAAGCGCATCCCTGTTCCTAAGCGATATGTTTATTATGTGGAGTCTTCGCCTGCCGACCAACTGCAACCTATCCTCCATAAACAGGAATATGCCAAGCCTGGGGATGCGCTCCCACAGCATTTGCCTGTCATTATCGATACGGAGACTGGCAAGAAGGTAGAGGCTGACCCACATGCCTTGGAAAACCAGTTTGACTTGGAAGGGATGCAGTGGAGACCTGATGGCAAGGAGGTAACCATGGAATACAATCAGCGTGGGCATCATCTTTATCAGCTCTTGGCGATGAACGCCGAGACAGGAAAGTTGCGTACTGTTGTGGAGGAACGTTCTGATAAATTCGTGAATTACTCACGTATTTGGAGACAGTTTGTCAATGATGGAAAGCAATTGCTTTGGGCGAGTGAGCGTGACAATTGGAACCATCTCTATCTCTACGATGTACAGAAGGGCAAGGTGATTCGGCAAGTGACCAAGGGTGATTGGTTTGTAAGAGGAGTCCAGCGTGTGGATGAGAAGAATGGCTGTATCTATTTCTCTGCCAGTGGAATGAACAAGGGCGAGGACCCTTATTTGGTTCATTATTATAAAATAGGTATGGATGGCAAGAACTTAGTGGCTCTTACCCCAGAAGAAGGCAATCATAGTGTACAATATACAGGCGATTTCCGTTATCTTGTGGATACCTATTCCATGGTTGACAAAGCTCCAGTTACGGTAGTTCGAGATGCTGAAAACGGTAAGTTGGTCAAGACTTTGGAGACTGCCGATATCTCCATCTTGAAGAAGCATGGATGGCAAACTCCTGAGGTATTCGTGGCGAAAGGACGTGACGGCAAGACCGATATGTGGGGTATCATCCAGCGTCCAACCAACTTTGACCCTAACAAGAAATATCCTGTTATCGAATATATTTACGCAGGACCTGGTGATGCCTATACCCCTAAGAGTTTCACGAATTACAACTGGTACACGACCTCTTTGGCTGAACTGGGCTTCATCGTTGTTCAGCTCGATGCCATGGGCACCTCGTACAGAGGCAAGAAGTTTGAGGAGGTGTGCTACAAGAATCTCAAGGACGCTGGCTTCCCGGACCGTGAGCTTTGGATCAAGGCTGCGGCTAAGAAATATCCTTACATGGATGCCGACAATGTGGGTATCTATGGCTGTTCGGCAGGAGGTCAGGAAAGTACTACGGCGGTGTTGCTGCATGGTGATTTCTATAAGGCAGCCTATAGTGCCTGTGGATGTCACGACAATCGCATGGACAAGATTTGGTGGAACGAACAGTGGATGGGTTGGCCTGTCGATTCCAGCTATGTAGAATGTAGTAATGTGGAGAACGCACATAAGCTGGAGCGTCCTTTGATGTTGGTTGTGGGTGAACTTGACGATAATGTGGATCCTGCCACCACCATGCAGGTTGTGAATGCGTTGGAAAAAGCCAACAAGGAGTTTGAACTGGTGGTTATACCTGGTGCGCACCATACGGTGGGTGAACTCTATGGAGAGCACAAGCGTTATGATTTCTTCGTAAAAAATCTCCTGGGAGTGACTCCTCCAAAGTGGAATCAAGTCAATTCGAAATAAAAGTTTCTTGGATGAGAAAAGTAATTTTTCTGCTTTTGATGGCGATGGCAATGGCTTGTATGCCATCCATCGCCATTGCTCAGGGTGTGGGAGACTCCATGATTCGAACGGTAACGATGGATGATGGACTTCCAAGCAATGGAGTGCGGTGTATCGTGCAAGATAAGCAGGGATATATTTGGTTGGGTTCAGACAATGGATTGTGTCGCTATGATGGATATCATGTGCAGAAGTTTTATAATCTAAATTTGAATTTAGACCAATATGTCTCTGCTCTTGCCGTTTGTGAGGATGGATTATTGGTGGGAAGTTCAAAAGGGCTTTTTCTTTTTAGTTTCCTCACGGAAAGATTTACTCTTTTGGACGCACGCATCACTTCTTCCATATCCAACGTAATCGTTGATGAGGAGCGAAACGCATGGGTGTCAACCTTGGATAAGGGAATCTTTAGGTATAATCTTACCAGTCATGAATGTCGCAACTATCCGATTAGTACTTCTCATGGTAAGGTGGATTGTATGTTGGTGGACGTAAACAATCAGGTGTGGGCTTTGAGCAATCAGGCTACGGGAAGTTTACTAAAACTCAACAAGGCAAGGGACGTTTTTGAAATCTTCCCATTGAAAGATTCCAAGGTGAATATAGGGGGTATGGCGATGCTTGCCAATTCGGACGGGAGCGTTCTCGTGGGTTCTTGGAACCAAGGTCTTTTTCAGGTGAACACAGATGGTAGCTCGCAGCTTCTTCTGGATGAGTCGGTTTGCCATGTCGTCAAACATATTCATAAGCTACTTAATGATTCCAGCCAAAATGTATTGGTTGCCAGTGACGATGGCTTGGTGGAGTACAATATGAAAACCCATTCTTGGCGAATGCTGTCGGAGGTGTATGCTCCTGTCAGGAAAAACAACGAACGATTTGTATATGGACTGTCGTTGGATCGTGAGGGGGGCTTATGGATAGGTACGTTCTATGGAGGCGTCTCTTATATCCCTTCAGAAAAGTTCTTGCATCGTTTCTATGCTTGTTCAGCAGGCAAGAGCGGATTGCAAGGCAATATAGTGGGGCGTTTTGTCGAGGATTCGCAACATCGAATTTGGATTGCTACGGATGACGCAGGATTAGAATGCTATGATCCTGTGAAAAAAAACTTCGTGAATTATCCTGGACAGGCAAAGATGCAAAGATATAATGTACATGCCTTGCTCCATGAAGGAAATGAGCTGTGGGTGGGAACTTATGCTAATGGACTGATTCGTATGAACCCAAGCTCTGGCTCCCAGCAAGTATTTCAGTTGGATAGTAGAAAAGCAGGAAGCTGTTGCTATGAAATCTTTCGTGATGGGCAGCGTCGCCTTTGGGCTACGTCCATGACCAAGGTCAACCTATGGAACGGTGAACAACAGACTTTCAGGGTTGTAAAGGATTTAGGGAGTCTGACCATAGATGTCAAGGAAGATAAGCAAGGAAATGTGTGGTTTGCTACGCAAAGTGCGGGATTGTGGTGTTATACCAAAGAGAATAAGTGGAAGCAGTTTGTGCATGTGAAAGATGATGCTGCTTCCCTTTTGTGCGATCAAGTAAACGACCTGGTGGTCAGCTCGAACGGAAAACTTATTGTGGTTACTTCCAAGGGTCTTTGTGAGTATGATAGTTCTACAGGAACTTTTCATCCTGTTGCGATAGATGCTCCTGTTCATGATTATGTATGTGCCCTTGAGTATCAAGGTACTTTGTGGATATCTACTGATTGTGGCATTTTGAGGTATGTGCCTGGAGAGCCTGTCCGTATATTCAATCGCTATGATGGATTGACAAGTAATCAATTCTTGCCGAGCAGTGGATTGTTGGCTTCCGATGGACGTATGTATTTTGGCACTTCTATGGGTTTCAATGCTTTCTATCCCTATCAGGTAGCTGTCAACCAAGTGATACCTTCTGTTGCCATTACTTCATTTCAGCTATTTAGCCAGCAATTGGAGGTGGGGTCGGAGAAACTTCCTGAGGTGCTCAATCACATAGACAAGTTGGATTTGGCTCATGATGACAACATGTTCAATATCTCTTTCTCAGCGTTGAGCTATGTTTCTCCCGAGAAAAATGTCTATATGTATAAGATGGAAGGGTTTGACAAGGATTGGATTACTACTCATGAGCCTCGTGCCACCTATACCAACCTGCCTGCAGGTACTTATACTTTCCGTGTGAAGGCAACTAACAACGATGGGGTATGGTCAAAGGAAGAGGCTAAGCTTACGATAGAGGTTCATCCACCTTTCTGGCTGTCATTGCCAGCCAAGATTTTTTATCTCATGGTTATAGGAGGCTTGATTTGGCTTTATACGCAAAGTCGTCTGAAGCGTGAGAAAGCACGACATCAGCATGACATGGATTTGCTGGAGGAAAAAAAAGAGCGGGAAATGCGTGAGGCACGACTTCAGTTCTTTACCATGATAGCCCATGAGATTCGTACTCCAGTGACGCTCATCATCGGTCCTCTTGAGACATTGATGGAGCAATGGCAGAAGATGGGAAGGATGATTGTCACCAATGAATCTTTGGGACAAAGTCTGGAGGTGATTAACCGTAATGCCCAGCGCTTGTTGCTGCTTGTCAATCAATTGCTGGATTTCAACAAGGTGCAAGAGAAGGGTATGCAAGTGCATTTTAAATTGCAGAATATTGCAAGCCTGATGGCTGCTGTAGTGGAGCGTTTCGAACCTGCTATGAGTCGGAATGGCATTAGGTTTGAGGTAGATTATCCTTCGGATGATTTTGCTGCTATCATTGACAATGAGGCAATCACCAAGGTCGTTAGCAACTTGATGACCAATGCGCTCAAATACACCAAGGATTTTGTGAAACTTTCTTGTCGTGTTCTTCCTAATAAGAAAAACTTCTGTTTGGAAGTAGAGGACAATGGAATGGGTATCAGTCCGGAAGAGCAGGAGAAAATTTTCTCAGCATTCTATCAGGCTCGTGACAATAAACCAGGTACGGGTATTGGTCTCAATATTGTGAAGAATCTTGTCGAGGCTCACCATGGCATGGTTGAGGTCAAGTCGAAGGTGGGCGTTGGCTCTCGATTTATCGTCACGCTTCCTGTTGACCAGCCAGATGCTGTGGTGGAGAAGTCTGGTGATGAAAGAATCGAGCAGACGCTTGACCATGAAAAGTTAGAGATGGAAATGGTTGCCATGGATGATTCTGAATCCTCGGCTACCGCTGCTATTGAACAAGGTCGGTTGCCTGGTATGTTGATTGTAGATGACGATGGGGATATGCGCAATTTTGTCAAGTCTCATTTTGTCAAAGAGTTTACTGTATTTACTGCGGAAAATGGCAAGGAGGCTTTGCAAGTGTTGAGAGAGCACATCGTATCTGTTATCATCAGTGATTGGATGATGCCTGAGATGGATGGACCGGAGTTTTGCCACAGTGTGCGTCAAAATCAAGATGTTTCCCATCTGCCTTTTATCATGCTGACTGCCAAGACGGACAATGATAGTAAGACGGAGGGTATGAATTGTGGCGCTGATATGTATATAGAGAAACCTTTCTCCATGAAGTACTTGGAGGCGAGTGTCAGGAATTTGTTGGAGATGCGTCGATTGTTGAAGGCGAAGTACTCGCACTCACCGTTTGAACCAATCGATAAAATTGCTCCAACGCAGGTTGACAATGAATTCTTGCAGAAACTGACTAAAGTCATAGAGGACAATATCGACAATTCGGATTTAAACGTGGTGTTCTTGGCGAGCCAGATGGGCATGAGCCGCAGCTCGTTGTTTAATAAGATTCGTGGATTGGTGGATGTCACCCCTAATGAAATCATCCAGTTGACGCGACTGAAGAAGGCTGCCCAGCTTCTGAAGGAAGGAGGCTATCGGGTGAACGAGGTTTGTTATATGGTTGGTTTTAGTAGCCCAAGCTACTTCTCGAAGTGCTTCCAAAAGCAGTTTGGCATGAAACCGACAACATTTGTTGAAAGCAAATGATGTTTATGAAATAACAAAGGTGGGGGAAATTCCTCCACCTTTGTTGTTTTCTCATTGAGCTTCATTATTATCACAAGATTTTATCGTTTTCTCATACAACCCATCCACAATGCTGTCGGCGAGGGAGATGTTCGGCACCATGATGGTGTCGCACTCCAAGAACTCGCAAGCCTTGATGAATATCTCGGCGGCTGGGATGATGACATCGGCACGGTCTTCCTTCAGCGAGAAGGAAATCTCTCGCTCCTCGATGCTGAGCGGTTGCATCATCTGGTAGAGACGTTTCAGTTCGGCGAGGGAAAGCTCCTTGTTGGAGTTCTTGCTGTGGCGAGCCAACTTGTTGAGTTTGTTGATGTTGCCACCCGAACCGATGATGCGGATGTCGCCGTATTCCTGGGCGTATCTCGTCAGGTTGTCCTTGAAGAGTTTTTCAGTCTCGGCGGTTACCTTGCCACTGAGCATACGGAGCGTTCCCATGTTGTAGGAATAACTCTCGGCAAGTTCCCCATCATGGATAAGGGAGACTTCTGTAGAGCCACCGCCCACATCAATGTAGGCGAAGTTTCCCTCATTACTGTCGGTTTTCTCCACGAGATTGTTGTAGAGAAGTTGAGCTTCTTCCTGTCCCTTGATGATTTCGAGCTTGATGCCAGTCTGCTTCTCGATTTTCTTCAAAACCTTTTTGCCGTTCTCGGCGTCACGCATGGCAGAGGTGGCGCAGGCACGGAAGTCATCCACATCGTTGAGCTTCATGAATTGCTTGAAGCCCTTCATCATGTGGAGCATCATCTTCTCTCTTTCCTTCGATACTTTTCCCAGGGTAAAAACGTCCTTTCCCAAGCGCAATGGCACTCGGATGAACATCACTTTCTTGATGCGGTCTTCCTCACGAAGTGCCTCTGGTTCGAAACGCTTGATGAGGAGTCTGGCTCCGTTGGAGCCGATATCTATGGATGCTAATGTCTTCATTTCTATTATTTTTGGTAAGCTTTGTACAGTTCTTCCTGGCTGCGGAAAGGTTCTCCTTCCACGAAGGCGTTGGTTCCTTTGCCATCGACGATGCGACCGTTGATGGTGTCTCTCATGCCGTAAGATACCGTTCGCATCAAGTCGGCTTGCATCTCCTCGTCATAGACAGGGGTGAGCACCTCGATGCGGTTGAGCAGGTTGCGTGGCATCCAGTCGGCGGAGCCGATGAAATATCTCGGTTTGCCACCATTTGCGAAAATAAGAATGCGGCTATGCTCCAGATACCGGTCGATGATGCCCACACAGTGGATGTTTTCGCTGAGATTAGGCATGCCCGGTACAAGTGAACAATTGCCACGGATTACGATATCTATCTTCACGCCTGCCTTCGAAGCTTGGTAGAGCTTCTGCACCATGTCGGTGTCGGTGATATGGTTGATTTTCATCTTCAACCAAGCCTCCTTGCCCTCGTTGGCATTCTTGATCTCGTTGTCGAGCATACGTAGGATGCGGCTCTTCATGGAGTTAGGAGAGACAAGAAGTTCGTTGAAGCGGAACTGGCTGAACGGACGGTCGATGAAGTCGAATACCTTTGCCACCTCGTTGACAATCTTTGGACGGGCGGTCATCATCAGGTAGTCGGTGTAAATCTTGGCGTTGCCCTCATGGAAGTTGCCCGTGCCGATGCAAGCAATGTTGCCTTTCTTCGACTCGATATACAATAATTTGCTGTGAATCTTCAAGCCTTCGACACCGAAGATGACGTTCACGCCCTCTTCCTGCATACGCTTGCTCCACTTGATGTTGCTCTCCTCGTCGAAACGTGCCAAAAGCTCCACCACGGCGGTTACCTTCTTGCCATTTCGGGCTGCTGTAATCAAGGCTTTCACCACCTTCGAGTCCTTTGCCAAGCGGTAGAGGGTGGTCTTGATGGACTTCACCTCTGGTTTGGTGGCAGCCTCACGGAGTACACGGATGTAACCATTGAAGCTATGGTAAGGCACATGGATGAAACGGTCTTTCTGACGAATTTGGTCGAGGATGCTCTCGTTCGACAAGAACTCTGGCTTCATGATAGGTGCCCACTTCTCGTATTTCAGTTCTTTGTGCCCACAGTCGGGGAAGGACATCAAGTCCTTGTGGTTTTGGTAGCGACCACCTGCGAGGGAGGCATCAAGTTCCTTGGTGTTCAGACGCTCACGCAGTTTCTTCTGCATCTCCTTAGGCATCTCACGGTCGTAGATGACACGCACTGCCTCACCTTTCTTACGGCTGTTCACACCGAGGGCTATCTTCTCCATCGTACCGAAGTCGGCGTCGTTCTCCAGTTCCATCTCGGCATCCTTGGTAAACTTGAAGGAAAAGGCACGGTACGTACTCTGCTTGAATCCGAGAAATACCAAAGGCAGACAGTAGCGGATGACATCGTCGAGATACATGATGTTGTCGAAACCATCGCTTGATGGAATTTTCACCCATCGGCCATATACACGGTCGGGCACCTTGACAACGGCATATTTCTTCTTGCCCTTCTTGTCGTTTTCTTTCTTGTCTTTCTTTTTGTCTTTTTTGCCTTTCGATATTTCCTCACCCTCATCTTCCTCCTCTTGCTCCGTCTTCTCCACGGCAAGATAGATGCGGTTGTCCTCTAATGCCGAGAGGTCGTCTATTTCGTTGAGCCAAATCGGGTTGACGGAACCGTTGAGTTTGTCATAGAAAAACTGGGTGAGAAATTCCTTCTGCTCGTCGTTGAGAGCTTCTTCAGTGACGAGGCGAACCTTGTGTAGTTCGAGTTCGTGGAAAACTGTATCCACCGCCTCAGTGTATTCCTTCGAATAAGATTCATTGAGCTTGTTGATGGTTTTGAGTGTTTTCTTAATCTGATTTTCAGTATCTTTTTCGAGCTTGCGGTCGAGCATGCGGTTGAGCGATGCCACGCGGACACGGAAAAACTCGTCGAGGTTGTTGGAGTAGATGCCGAGGAAGGACAGGCGTTCGAGCAATGGCACGAACTCTTTCTCGGCTTCCTGTAGGATACGATGGTTGAAGTACATCCAACTCACGTCTCTTTCTACGTATGCTTTTTTGATGATTTCTTCTTTGGTCATAAGTCTGATGATTTATGTGTGAAAGTTTTGTGCCGTGGTACAGAACTTTTATTTATTCTTGGAAACTTTTTTGTCTAGTTTTGGCGACTCTTTCTTCTTGGATGAGTCATCCTTTTCTTTGTTATCCTTTTTCTCGCCTTTTACAACTTTCTTTTCAGGAACTTCGAGAACGATGAATTCTGTATCGCCATCTATATAATGGAGAGCCTTGCGGAAGGTCTTGCTGGAACCTGTTGGTACGATGATATCGTGGAGTTGGTCGCAATCGTCGAATGTGTGGCGACTGAGTTTGGAAGGAACGCCTGCGAAAGTTACTTTCTTGAGTTTGTCGCACTCGGCGAAAGAGTAGCTTTTCACTTCCTTCACGCTTGCAGGAACATATACATTGTCCAATTCGTCGCAATCATAGAAAGCATCGTGTTCGATTTCCTTTACGGAGCTTGGAATAATTACGTTTTTGAGATGTTTTTTGCCACGGAACGCCATCTCGCCGATGACCTCCACGCCTTCTGGTATGGCGAAACTAGTCTCATTGCTCATGCAATAGACGAGACGCTTCTTGTCTGTGGTATAGACAGCTTCACCGTCATAGTCGAAGTCGTCGCTGTCAATCTTTTGCAAGGCAAGGTTGAGCACCAATGTTTCAAACTTGTTATCTTTCTTACCTTCTTTCTTGGAACTTTTCTTTTTGAGAATCTCCAGGATTGCTTTCTTGTTCTCTTTCATTCTGTAATATGTTTTATTGTCGTTTTCTTTTCGGCTGCAAAGGTACGATGATATTTTGAAAGCGATGGTGCAAAAGTGATTACGTGTTTGTGACGTTTGTGTTACGACGATATTACGGATGTTACAGAGAGGTTACAGGCTCTCCTGTAATGGTTGCAACGATGTCTCGTACAGCAGGTATGTCTTACGAAGATGTTCGCATATTTACGAGTTTTCTTCTGAATCTTCTAATATTTATTTCCAAAAATGAATGAATCTCGGTAATTCTTTGTACTTTTGCATTTCGTAAAGAAATCATCCGTAAAATCAGCCTTAGGTTGAGAGAAACGAAAGAAAATAATTAGATAAGAGAGAAAAGATAGTGATAAGATGAAGAGAATTTGTGATTTTATCTCCCGATACATGGGAGTAATCGTTTTGCTGACGGCGGCAGTGTCGTTGCTTTTACCAGTCAGTTTCGAGTGGGTAGATACGGTCTATATCAATCCTTTGCTCGGACTCGTGATGTTCGGCATGGGCTTGACGCTCAACCCTTCCGACTTCAAGATTGTGTTCAGCCGACCGAAGGATGTCATCATCGGATGCTTGGCGCAGTTTATCATCATGCCGTTGGTCGCTTGGCTTTTGACCAAGGTTTTCCAACTCTCCCCGGAGTTGGCGTTGGGGGTAATCTTGGTGGGTTGCTGTCCTGGCGGAACAGCCTCTAACGTAATCACTTACTTGGCGAAGGGCGACTTGGCTCTGTCGGTTGGAATGACGATGACTTCCACGGTGCTCGCTCCTTTCCTTACGCCACTCATCACATGGATGATGGCGGGAACTTTCGTTCATGTGGATGCGCTCAGCATGTTCTTCTCCATCGTGCAGGTGGTGATACTTCCTATCATCGTCGGTTTCTTGATTCAGAAGTTCTTTCCGAAGTTCACCAGCCGAGCCGTCGGCTATCTGCCTGCCTTCTCGTCGTTGGCGATAACCTTCATCGTCGGAATCATCGTGTCGCATAATGCGGAAAAGCTTCTTACCAGTGGTTTGCTCATCATCTTTGTGGTGATGCTCCATAACATTTGCGGCTTGCTCCTTGGCTTTTCCATCGGTAAACTCCTGAGGTTGGAGTACAAGAAATGCGTGGCAATCAGTATCGAGGTGGGAATGCAGAACTCAGGTCTCGCCAGTTCACTCGCCACCCTCCATTTCGCCATGTATCCGATGGCTACGATTCCGGGAGCCATCTTCAGTGTTTGGCACAACATCAGCGGTGCATTGATGGCGCGGCTTTATAGCAGTAGAGCAAAAGAAAAGTAAGAAACTCTAACATAACGCCTTCTTCTTGGAAAAAAACTTCTTCTAAGAAGAAGGCGTTTTTGTGCGCAAAAAAAGTTGCCGAAAAATTTGGTGGATTCAAGATAATTGTGTACTTTTGCAACCGAAAACATCAAGAGATGCCCAGTTGTGGCACACCAACCGAGTTTCGCATAGAGATAACCACGGTGGTAAAAGGATGCGTAAGTGTTTAACAACTTAAAAAATAAGATCTTTATGAAATCAAATTCAGAATTAAAGAACAATGAGAGTGTAATGGCAGCTAATGCCGAGTCTTCAACCGTTAATGCTCAGCAGACTGCCGAGTCGAGAATCGCTTATTACGCAGCTCGTTTTGCCGAGTATAGCGATGACAAGCTTCAGCAGACCGTGGAGCACGAGCGGAAGGTTCGTGGCTGGGGCAGCGAGCGCAGCTACTTCCTCGCCGCTCTCCGAGGAGAGTGCGAGAAACGTGGCATAGATTACTGCTGGAAGTAAGGAACTTATGACTTGAATTCCTCGATGAACGGTTGCAGGTTTCCGCCCCTTGGCGAGTTATGGTCTTCGAGGATAGCGAAGGCGATGAGCTTGTACTTATCCTTGAATTCCTTCTCGTCGATAACCTCATGAAACAGTCTTGCGATGTGTTTTGGAGGATTATGGAAGGCACCGCAACCGAAAGCTCCGAGTACGATGCTGTCGTGTCCGTTCAATAGACCGATGCGCAGCATCGTCCTCATCTTGTTCTTCGTCAGGTTGGCATCTTCTTGGCAGATGTTCCCGTCTGCATCCAACTCTGGGTGGTTGATGGCAGCCACGGCAACGAACGACATATAATAAGGTGTGTCAAGCAAGGCAAAGTCATCTTTGGCTCCCGCTCTGAACACGGTAGCCTTCGGAACATAGATGCCGCCGAATCTCACAGGCATCGGATATTGGAAGCGGCTCTTCTCCAGACCGTAATCCTCAGCATATTCCGCATAGCGGTACATCGAGAGGAAGAGGTTGGTGCTTCTGAAGAGGCTTTCCTCTTGTGCTCGGCTTCCGTTCTTCACGCCACCGCCAGGATTGCGTCGGCTTGCCAGGTTGAGCACCACTGGGTTGTAGCCCTCTTGTTGCAAGGTGTGTCCGCAATGGATGCTGTCATCGTTTCGCACGATAATCTTAGTTGGAGTAGGGAGCGATGGTACGTTGGAAGCATCCAAAGGCTTAGTATAGAATCGGCTCCCCTTGAGCATCGGCTCATTGTCGAGCAGCGTAACTTCCTCCCCATTTTCCGAAGTGTAATGTCCTTCTTGTACAATATCTATCGTTTGCTGAAACACGTCAGCCAATTGCCTTCTGTCGTTAATCATGATTTTCCCTTTCTTTTATAGTTTATACGAATGCTTTTATTGCATTATACGAATGCTGCAACTTTTACGAATGCTGCAACTTATAGAATGTCGCAAAGGCAAAATTACAAGTTTTCTTCCGAATCTCCAAATATTTATATATAATAATGTGGTAATTTCGAAATTTCTTCGTAAATTTGCCCACTAATAGCTATCATCTCGTGGCGATGGCTAAGAAAAGTAAATTGATTGTGTCGCAAATTGCGACTCAATTGACAACATGGTTGCATATAAGACATATTGAATTTCCTATAGTTTAACATATATAATTATGAAGTTTATGAAGAAATTAATGATGGCGGCAGGCTTGCTACTGCTCGGTATGGGAACAAGTTTTGCTCAAGATGCAGTGGGCACAGTGACACTTCAGCCTAAGGTCGGAGTGAACATCGCTACTCTTACAGACGAGGATGACTCTAAGGCAAGAATCGGATTCACGGCAGGTGCGGAGTTGGGTTATCAAGTGACTAACAAGTTCGCTCTTACAGGTGCGCTTATGTATTCCCAGCAGGGAGCCAAGGCGGATTATGATGAATTGACTGGTACGATGAAGCTCGACTATATCAATATTCCCATCTTGGCAAACGTCTATGTGGCGAAGGGATTTGCTTTGAAGGCTGGTATTCAGCCGGCGTTCAACGTAAACAAGAAAATCACCGTGGGTGGTATCAGTATGGATATAGAGGATGCCTATGAGCAGGGAACAGGAGAACGTGTCAAGGTCAAGAGTTTCGATTTCTCTATTCCTATGGGACTTTCCTATGAGATAAATGGACTGGTGTTTGATGCTCGTTATAATTTGGGCCTTTCAAAGATTGTTGGTGGATTCAAGTATGAGGGTGTGAAAGTGCAGCCTGACGACAAGAACTCCGTGTTCCAACTTACTATCGGCTATAAGTTTACATTATAAATTACAAATTGAGAAAGTCGCATCGCTGGTGCGACTTTCTTATATGTTCTGTTCCGATTATAAGAAGTATTGCTCCAAACTCTTTTTTAGCATATTTCTAACTGTTTTTGAGGATTGTTTGGTGTGAGCAATCGCAATAATAACTAAGATATTATCATTTACAAGGTAATAAACTACGTTTGGTGCAAGTATAATATGGCGCATAGTATATTTATCATTTGGCATTCTTCCATCCCAATCGGCTTAAAATGTTGTCTTTCACTTGTGAGTTAGGTATGCAATTTCCTGCTTCGCATTCTTTTATAGCATATTCTGCCACTTTATCCATTAAGTCTTCAGGGAAAGCTTGTTTTAAGTTCTCCTCAGACAAAACTTCTGCCTTGTATTTAGCGATAAGTTTCTTTGCATATTCGGTAAGTTGCTCCTTCAACCTATCCAAAGGGTAAGAGGCAGGTACGTTATCGACAGGTATGCTGAAATTTAATGTTGCGTCCATAATTCTTCTTTTTAATAATTTCACCGCAAATTTACGACTTTTCATTGTAAGTACCAAATTTTATGTTGGAAAATGCGAGAGTCTCGATTATTTTTCGTACCTTTGCCCTCGAATCAGAGCTTAGGTTTTGCACCTATGGTTCTAAAAAGTTAAATAATGGGAAAGTTGGCATTGATATTATGTTTCATTCTTTCTGTTTTCCCTGCGGATGCTAACGAGAACAGAAGGCATATCCATGTCGTAAAGCGAGGTCGTAAAAACTCGCACAGAGGACATACGGTTGCAAAGATATGGATAGAAGAGAATGGACAAAAGAAGATTGAGATCGCTTGGTCGGAGCTGTCTTCTTCAGAAGAAGCTGAGATCGTGAATGCTATCGACAAGTATTGGGACGAGCTCAATCAGAAGATAGATGATGTCTTTGCTGGCAAGAAGATTAGAATTAAGAAGATCAAATAAATAGGAGGACAAAACAATGTGTAAGTTTAAGGACACAACTTTGGGAATCAAGAAGTTGGACTTCAATGTCAAGCGTGGTGCTATGGCTGCCTTTTTGACTGATGGTCGAGAGGTGATAGTGCCAGTGTCGATGTTTCCTGAAATTAAAAGCTTAAGCAAGAAGCAAAGAGAGGATTATATGATTATGGATGACCAGTATTTCTCTTTTGATGCTTTAAGCAAGATATATTCTGTAAAGGATATTTTGCGTTGCTAAGATTAATTGACAAGCAAGTAGGGTAGGCGGCAGCCTTTGGCTTTCCCTCCCTCATCACATAAGTATAACAATTAAAATTAAAAATAAGAAACAGAAAGAACAACAACATAGACATATCATGTATTAAATATACATAGCGTTTACATTATTCGGAATACTCTCGAAATTTGGCGATAGAAAGATGTATATACCGTAGTTTAAGTGAACGCCTGCGCTATAGCGTGGGCGGAACTTATCGGTATATACGGGCCACGCCAAATGCCTGAGAGTATGATAAGTGAAGCCTGCGCTTCTTTTGTATCATGCTCTCAGGTATTTTTGGTTTCTCTGGCTCGTAGTCCCGGATATAGTTCTACGCTCACATGTTTTTACTATAGCGGCGAAGAATTAAGCATTTTATTCCATTCGTCTTTTTTCTTTCCATGAACGAGGCACGATAGGGGATAAGGTCTTTTCCTTGTCACTATTGCTTGTTCGTATAGGTATGCTCCAAGCTGGAGAGTGCCTGGTTCTTAAAGGAATAAAATGCAATCTTATGACAGACATTGAACTGAAAAAACTCAAGGACGACCTTTGGCATTCCGCCGATATGCTGCGTGCTGGTGCCCACTTGGCTGCCAACAAGTATGGCCAACCAATCCTGGGTCTCATCTTCCTCCGTTATGCTGACGTACTTTTCAAGCAGCATAAGTCGGAAATCGATAAGGAATACAATGCGCACAAAGGCACTCGAATGGAACGTTCCTACAAGGACATCGCTGTGGAGAAGTGTGGATTCTACCTGCCCGAATGTGCTTACTTCGACACCATCAACGATGCACCCGATGATGCTCACAAGGCAGTGCTCGTGAAAGAGGCGATGGAGGCTATCGAGAAGGAAAACCCTCGCATGGCTGGCGTGCTGCCCAAAGAGGTGTATGGTCAGTTGGTGCCTGAAGAGGAACCTGAGTTGTTGAGCCGCATCGTGCGTGTGTTTAAGGATATTCCCGAAAACATCAGCATCGACATTTTCGGTCAGATTTACGAATACTTCTTGGGGAACTTCGCCTTGGCGGAAGGTCAGGGTGGTGGAGCCTTCTATACCCCTGCCTCTGTGGTGCAATACATGGTGGAGGTGCTTCGTCCTGTCACTGGCGACAAGAAGTTTCTCGACCCTGCTTGTGGTTCGGGCGGTATGTTCGTGCAAGCCGCTCGCTACATGCATCGTCACAATGCCACCAGCCAGGATATGATGAGCTTTCGCTGCTATGGTGTGGAGAAAGAGCCCGATACCGTGAAACTTGCCAAGATGAACTTGCTGCTTAACAATGTGAGAGGCGAGATAACGGAGGCAAACTCTTTCTATAGCGACCCTTACAGTGCCTTCGGAAAGTTTGACTATGTGATGGCAAATCCTCCTTTCAATGTCGATGAGGTTGTGTTCGATAAGGTTTGCGATGATGCCCGATTCAATACCTACGGTGTGCCTCGCAACAAGACGAAATCAACGAAAAAAGCAAGCGACAAGAAGGAAACTGTTCCTAATGCCAATTATCTCTGGATAGGTTACTTTGCCACGGCTCTCAACGAGAATGGCAAGGCAGCCCTCGTCATGGCTAATTCGGCAAGTGATGCTGGAGGAAGCGAGCTTGAAATCCGCAAGAAGATGATACAGGATGGCATCATCTCGCAGATGGTTACGCTCCCAAGCAATATGTTCTCTACGGTTACGCTCCCTGCCACCCTTTGGTTCTTCAACAAGCAGCGCACCCGAAAAGATGAAATCCTCTTCATCGATGCTCGCAACATCTTTACGCAAGTGGATCGTGCCCATCGCAAGTTTAGCGACGAACAAATCAAGAACCTCGGCATCATCACTCGTCTCTATGAGGGAGATTCCGATGCGTTCTGGGCTTTGGTGGATGAGTACAAGGCGGCAGGCAAACAAACGGAAGTCGATTGGTTGCTCGAACGTTGGCCTGAAGGAAAATATCGTGATGTCATTGGCTTGTGCAAGGTGGCGAAGATTACAGGAGAGGATGGCATCGAGGACAATGACTGGAGCCTCAACGCTGGAAGATACGTAGGCGTTGTGATAGAGGATGACGGAATGACCGAGAGTGAATTCCGTGATGAAATGCTATCGCTCAATGGTGACTTCTCGAAGCTCAGTGCTGAGGCTGCGGAGTTGCAGAAAGAGATTGAGAAGAATATGGTGGAACTGTTTGGGGAGGAATAGAGGTATGGAATGGAAAACTGCAAAATTTTCTTCAGTAGCGAAATTTTCGCAAGGTCAGCAAATTCCGATTGAAAATCAATTTTTGGAGGATGGTATAAATAGAGATCGTTTTATACGAATTGTTGATTTTACTTCAGGTTTCAGAGAATTGCCACGTTATGTGGAAGCCAATCCAAAGTATCATGTTAATAATGATGATGTGATAATGATTAGATACGGAACGCCAGGAAGGGTCTTTCGAGGTATTTCCGGAATAATAGCTAATAATATGTTTAAGATAACATTTAATGAAACTGTTATCAATAAAAACTATGGTTATTGGTTTCTAAAGCAGGAAAGTATCTATAATTTTTTGATGTTGATGAATTGCTCTGCAACAATGCCAGCTATATCATTTAAAATGTTGGATAGGGTAATTGTGCAAATTCCTACTCTTTCAGTTCAACACCGCATAGCTTCCATCCTCTCCACATACGATTCTCTCATAAAGACCAACACGAAGCGTATTCGTCTTTTGGAGAAAATGGCAGAGAACCTATATAAAGAATGGTTCGTTCGCTTCCGCTTCCCTGGACATGAGAAAGTGGAAATGGAGAATGGCTTGCCAAAAGGGTGGAGTAGAGGCTCCTTATCTGAAATTTGTAAATTTAAACGAGGTAAAAACATAACTTCAAGTGAAATGATAGAAGGGCTTGTTCCTGTGATATCCGCAGGTCTTGAACCGTCAGGCTTTCATAATGAGGCTAATGTGAAAGGTGTGTCTGTAACAATGAGTTCGTCAGGAGCAAATGCAGGTTATATTGCGATTCATTATTCTGATATTTGGGCAGCAGATTGTTCTTATATCGAAGAGTCAACTACACCTTATATATATTATGTGTATGAATTGTTGAATAATATTCGAGGAGTTATCAGTAATTTCCAAAGAGGAGCGGCGCAACCACATGTTTATCCAAAAGATATAAATCGAATAAAGATGATTATTCCTTCAGAAGATTTAAGGTGTTTGGCTAATGAGCGATTATCTGTTATCCATAAGCAGATACATAATTTTGAACAGCAGAACACCCTTCTCGCTCGTCAGCGAGACCTTCTTCTCCCTCGTCTTATGTCGGGCAAACTTGAAGTATAGCTTCATTGCCCGATGAAGTACTACTTCAACCGCCAACGAAGTACTACTTCAATCGGCAATGCAGTACTACTTCTATAGAGAACGAAATTGCAAAATAGACCGCATACCGCACGGATGTTCCGTAACTTGCAATAAATGAGATAGTTGCAGAGTGTGGTCAAACACTACCTCCGCACGAAGACAGCACGGCAACAGCACAGGCAAAAGTAAGCGGCTCTGCGTTTATAC